>JAPPFK010000042.1 GCA_028823885.1 Rhodospirillales bacterium
CCGATCCTAGGAAAAAACCATACCATATCTGTCGCATATGTCGCAAGCTTTTTTTTAATTTTTTTCATAAAATCGTAGAATTTTCATAAAACCCAGGAAAACCGGGAGAAACGGCGGCGGAAATCGCGCCGCGAGGCATAGGAGTTGTCGTCCATTGCGGCACAAACGGCTGGACTTGGAATTAACTATCCAAACAATCCGGTTCAAGGGGTTGACGGAAGAACCCGGCCTCCCGAGAGCGCCGCGCAGACCATGACCCTGGCGCGAAATGCGGGCCAGGCTGGATGAGGCTCCTCCCCCATGGCAATATGCGGGCCTGTTTCGGGGGGAGCCCAAAATGATCGTCAATTCATTGGATCACTGGTCCATCGCATCGAAGCGATTGGAGGACAGCAGAAAGTTCTACGAGGACATCCTCGGCCTGGAGGCCGGCTTCCGGCCCAAACTGAAATCCACCGGCTATTGGATGTATGCCGGGGACAAGGCAATTATTCATTTGGTCAAGGACGAGAGCGAGGACTTGGACGGCACGCCGCTGCCCGAAGGCCAGGGCACCAAGGAAGACATGGAAGACAGCGGGATCGACAACCACATCGCTTTCACCATCGAAGACGCGGATGAGGTTCTGAACCTGCTGAAGGATCGCGATATCGGTTATTGGGACCGGGACCTGTCGGACCGCGGCCTCTATCAGATCTTCATCAAGGATCCCAACGGGGTGATCCTCGAACTCAACTACTACTCGGCGTAGCCCTGCCCGCCGGCGTCGGCGGCAACGGCGGTAACGCCCCGCCTGTATGACGAAATAGGGGGTTCCAATAACACGCGTCATGGCCGGGCCAGCCGGCAAAGTGGCCCGGCTATCCACGAAATTCACCATAGAGACACAGAGTTCACTGAGAAGGAATGGTCGACTCCTCCTATCTCACTGCCTCACTGTCTCACTGTCTCCGTGGTTAAAGAAAATTGGAAACCTGGATACCCCGGATCTGCGCCGGAGGAGGCAGGCGCAAGCCCGGTCGCTTGACTTTCGTCTCGTCGCATGGTGCCGTGACCGCATAAAAATGAGCATGATCCGCGGCTATTTCGGCGGCGGATTTCCAGGGGAGGCCAGGGGAGGAAGAATCCGCGGATGGTCACCGATTTGCTGGTCGTCGACTCCGAGGCGGACTTTTACCGCGGCCGTCTCTCGCCGATTTTTCCGGACGTCAATTTTCTTTTGGCGCCCGACGGCGATGCGGCGGAAGAGCATCTTCCGGACGCCGAAATCCTGTTTTCCATCGCCCGGTGGCTGACCCCGGAGCGTCTCGCCATGTGCGGGAAGCTCAAATGGATCCAGTGCAACATAACCGGCACCGATCACCTGACCGGCGTGCTCGGGGCGCGGCCCGACATTCTGTTGACCAACGGCCGGGGCATTCACGGACCCCAGATGTCGGAGATCACGGTTCTCCATATGATGGCCATGTACCGGCAGGTCGGCCGGCTTGCACGAAACCAGCGGGACCATGTGTGGGACCGGTTCTTGCCCCGGGTATTGGACAACCGCGTGGCGGTCATATTGGGCGTCGGCGCCATCGCCGGGCATCTGGCCGGCGTCCTCAAGGCGTTCGGGATGAGCGTCCATGGGATCTCGGGCTCGCCCCGGGAGGTGCCCGGTTTCGACCGGATTTACGGCCGTGACAAGCTGCTCGAGGCGGCGGGCGAAGCGGACTTCCTGATTGTCCTCGTGCCGTTCACGCCGGAGAACGACAAGATCGTGAACGCCCGCGTGTTCGAGGCCATGAAGCCGACGGCCATGCTGGTGAATGTGGCCCGCGGCGGCGTGGTCGACGAGGCGGCGCTCATCGACGCGCTTAACAGCGGCAAGATAGCCGGGGCGGGCCTCGACGTATTCGAGACCGCGCCGCTGCCCGATGACAGTCCGCTCTGGGACATGGAGAACGTCTTCATGACGCCGTTTACCGGCGGCCGCAGCGATCAGTACGAGCAGAACCTGCTGACCATTCAGGAACCCAATCTCCGTGCCTACTTGGCGGGTGAACGGGATAAGATGATCAATATCGTTTCCGGCGGGTGAGCGCCGGTCCAGGGAAGGGAGAATATCGTGGTTGAAATGTCCGAACGTCTGAACATGCCGTTGTCCGACGCCGAGATGGAGCGCCGCTGGACGGCTGTCCGCGGCGCGATGGAGGATGCCGGCGTCGACGTCCTCCTCATGCAGAACAACAACGACCACATGGGCGGCTACTGCAAATACTTTACCGACCTTCCGGCCACGAACGGCTATCCGCAGACGGTGGTTTTTCCGCGCGACGATGCGATGACCCTGATCCATCAGGGGCCGTTCGGCGGCGACCGGGAACTTCCCGTCGAAGGCGACGGCATCCACCGCGGCATCAAGCGCCTGTTGACCACCCCCAGTTTTGCTTCGGCTTCCTACACCGCGGATTACGACCCCGAACTCGCCGCCAAGGCGCTCGAACCCTATCAGGGAGGGACCATCGGCCTTCTGGGGACCTATCAAATGTCGTTTGCCATGGTCGATTATCTGAAGCGGGGCAATTTCTCCAACACCAACTTCGTCGACTTCTCGGATGCCGTCGACCGCATCAAGGTGATCAAGAGCCCGGAAGAAAAGGAACGGGTGAAGGGTTGCGCGGCGCAGCAGGTGGAAGCCATGAAGGCCGCCATCGAGGCGATCGAGCCCGGTATGCGCGATTCGGACGTCGCCGCCGTGGCCCGCCACAAGGGCGAAAACCTGGCGAGCGAGCAGGGAATCTATTTGTGCTCGTCGGCGCCGCCCGGAACGCCCGCGACCATCGGCGGACGGCACAACCAGAACCGCGTCATCCAGAAGGGCGACGTGTTCTCCTTGCTGGTCGAGAACAACGGCCACGGCGGCTTCTTCACCGAAATCGGCCGCACCATCGTTCTCGGCAAGGCCAGCCAGGAAATGAAGGACAATCTCGAACTCGTCCTCGAAGCCCAAAAGCACACGCTGGACCGGCTGAAGCCGGGCGCGGACTGCAAGGAAATCTGGGAGGCCCACAACGAGTGGCTCGAAGAGCGGGGGAAGCCGAAGGAATCCAGGCTCTACTGCCACGGCCAGGGCTACGATCTGGTGGAACGGCCCCTGGTCCGCTTCGATGAGCCGATGAAGATCGAGAAGGACATGAACCTGGTTTGCCACCCCGGATGGGTCGGCGACGGGGCGTTCAACTGGATTTGCGACAACTACATCATCGGCGATGACGGGGCGGGCGCCTCGATCCACGAATTCCCGCAGGAAATCATCGAGGTGGACGTCTAGCCCTTTTCCTCTCCGGGGGGGCGTGCGGCGGAATTGCCGATCCCGTCGAAATCCAACACATCCAGAAGGTTGGGGAGGCTCGTCAGGTCCGCCGGGAGGACGACATTCGTCCGGCGTTTGGCAAGCACCGTCAGCCGTTGGAGATAACTCTCGGCCAGTTGAAGCCGTACGGATGCTTCGCCGCCTCTCGATCCGTCGATGGCGGCGGCGACTTTCTCGATGGACGTCGCCGTCGCCTCGGCGATGGCGAGGATCTGCTGCGCCGTTCCCTCGGCTTCGTTGATCATCTTCTGCATTTCGCCTTCGGAGAGATTGATGGCTTCCAGGCGCTGGCCTTCCGATTTGTTGATCAGGCTCTGGCGCTCGCCCTCGGCCCGCGCGACGATCGCGCGCCGCTCCCGCTCGGCCGTCACCTGCCGTTCCATTGCCTCGTGGACCGTCGGCGGCGGGGTCAGATTCTTGATTTCGTAGCGGTGCACCTGGATTCCCCAGGCTTGGCCCGCGCGATCCAGCACTTCGACCACGCGTGAACTGATCAAGTCGCGTTCCTCGAACGTCCGGTCCAGCTCGAGGGTGCCGATCACCGACCGGGTGGTGGTTTGGGCCAGTTCCATCGCCGCAACGGCGTAGCTGGTGGCGCCGTAGCTGGCCATGACCGGGTCGACGACGGACAGATACATCACCCCATCGACTTCGACACGCACCTCGTCCTTGGTGAAGCATTCCTGCGGCGGCACCTCGATGGTCTGCTCCTTCAAATCCTGGATGTACGCGACCCTGTCGATGAACGGGATGAGGGCGTGAAATCCCGCCGCCAGCGTCTTGTGGTACTTGCCCAGCCGCTCGACCACATATGCGCTCTGTGTGGGCACCAGGCGAATGGAGGCGAAGAATTTGAAGATCAGGACGATGAAGACGATGCCCCAGACAACGAAATTCACCGATTCCATGACCGAGATGTCTTCGAACAAAGCCAAAAACTGTTCCATTTTCCTTCTCCTCTAATCCCTGCTCTGGTTCCAGGGTCCGGGCTCGGGTGACGGCTTGGTATTTCCGCCGAGTTCCGGCCTCTCGGAACCGGCTGAACCGTCGTCGCCGGGAACGTCCTCGCCGTTTCCGGTGATCGTCGCCAGTCCTTCGAAGAAGCCCCTCACGTTGGCGAGTTCCAGGGGGATGACGGACACATCCGACTTGGCGGCGATCTGGCCGAGTGTGTCGATGTAACGCTCGATGACTTGCATGTTGAGCGCTGCCGACCCGCCGGGTTTGGAGATCGCGTCGGCGATCATCTCGGTGCTCTTCGCCGTTGCCCCGGCGATCAGGGCGATGGATTTGGCCTCGCCCAGCGCCTCGTTTATGCGCTTCTGCTTTTCGCCTTCGGAAATGTTGATTTCCGATTGCCGTTCACCTTCGGAGACAGCCACCATGGCCTGCTTTTCGGCGTCCGCGTTGGTTACTTCGGCGCGTTTTTCGCGCTCCGCTTCCATCTGCTTTTCCAGCGTCGTCATGACATGCTGGGACGGCGTGATGTTCTTCAACTCGTATCGCATGACCTTCACCCCCCACGGTGTCGAGGCCTTGTCGATCTCCTTGACGATCGCGGCGTTGAGCGTCTCGCGTTCGGCAAAGGTCTGACCCAGGGATAACTTGCCGATTTCGGACCGCATGGTGGTTTGGGCCAGGTTGATGCCGGCCAGCCGGTAATTGCCGATCCCGTAGCTCGCACGCTGCGGGTCCATGACCTTGAGGTACACCAGTCCGTCGACGTCGACCTGAATATTGTCGCGCGTAATGCAGCTTTGACTGGGAATATCAATCACCTGCTCGCGGATTTCATGGCGATAGGCGATGCGGTCGAAGATGGGAATCAGGAAGTGAATACCGGGATTCAAGACCCTCTTGAACTTTCCCAGCCGCTCCACGACACCGGCCTCGCGCATGGGGATGATTTTGACGGTCATCCAAAGCGCCACGCCGGTGACGATCAGCAAGAATGTCAAAACAGTTACCATGGTGTTCCTCCTTACCTAGGGAGCGGGCGATGGCGGACCATCGGCGAGGTCGCCTGTTGCGGGTTCGACCACCCAAGCGGTGTTCTCGCGAAACACCAGTTTGGCCTCGGCGCCCGCCTCGATCGTCTGGTCGTAGCATCGGGCGGGCCAGGTGGTTCCCCGGTACATGATTCGGCCGTCCTCACCGGGCCGGATGGTCTCGGTGACGGTCACGACGGTTTCCATCGCTTCGGCGTCTTCGTCGGTATTGTGCCATTCTTCATCTCCGCCAGCGTACTTCTGGATGACGCCGCGCAGCGCGATGATGAGAATGAGAGAGGTGACGAACCAGGTCGTGAAGGCGGGAATGAGGCCGTCGATGAGACCGAGCCACAAACCGCCGGCGACGACGAGCGCTCCAGCCCCCAAAAAAACCAGTATTCCGCCCGGAACGACGAGCTCGAGAAGAATGAGGACGGCGCCGCCAACAAGCCACCAGAGTGTCATGAGTATCCCTTATCCCTGTCCGGACCGGATTGCGCCCGGTCTTGGTTATCGTTCGAGTATTACAGATTCTTTTCACGCTTGGCGCGGATTCGCTCCAGGACGTCTCCGGCCGACGACTCGCGGCCCAGGATCCCGGCGTCCCGCAGGCGCTGATCCAGGTTCCGGCCGTCCCCTTCCGCGGCCAGCTGTTGCGCCGCGTTCGTCCGGTCCGTGCGTTCCTGTTGCCGCTGCTTGATGCGTTCCAGCGATGCCGTCGCAGAGACCATCGACGCTTGCGAGCCCGAGAATTTATCGCCCGCGGCCGCGTTGGCTTTTTGAATCCGCTCGGTCGCCTTGATCAGTCCGACCTGCCGGGACATGGAGAGTATGTTGCGCTCCGTCGACTTGACCTGGCGCTTCAGGCGGTTCACGCCCGCCACATATTCGCTCTCGGCCTGCTCCTGCAGCTTCAGTTCCTCCTCGAACTCGGCGATCCGTGCGCAAATATCCTCCGCCAACTCCGCCTCGCCCTTGTCGAGCGCCTTGTTGGCATATTCCTCATGCTCGGCGATCGCGCCCCGCAATCGCTGAACGTCACGCGCGACCCCGGCGTGCTCGGCCATGACCTTGGTGAGCTGCTCTTTCGCTTTTGCCAGCTCCTTCCGTGCATCGCGCATTTCCTGATCCAGAATCCTGAGCGCCTGATGATCGACAATCGCCTCGCCGGCCTCGTTGGCGGCGCCTTTCATGGCGGTGAAAAGTTTGGTCAGTACGGTCATTTCATCCTCCTTATGCATCCGAGGTCAGGTAGGGGGCGATGATCTCGATTGCCTCCAATGTGTTGTCGCTGAGCACTTCGAGCTCCGTGGTGATGTGGTCGAGGGTCGAGTTGGCCGCCAAGGCGCCGAACAAGACATACCGGTCGCGTATCTTCCCGAAGGAGGAGAGCTGGAGGGGAACGTTCAGTTCCAATAGGGCTGCCAGCATCTCGGTCCGGGAGTCGGGACGAACTTGGGACTCGTCCCAGAGGTAAGTCACCGCGAGCAACTGCTCGCCGTCGAACCAGACGAGTATGGGGAATTCCACCCGGTCTTCGACGACGACCTCCAACGCGTCCTCACCGTCCAGGTTCGTGACGGCGAACCCATAGCCGTTGGCCGAAGTATGGTCGTTCAGGATTTCACGCAATAAATCGAAATTCATGACTTCCTCGTTGGTGTTCACTTGAACCGCCGGCGGTATGTCCGGAACGATCCCGTCGCGCAGCAGCCGCTCGATTCGTCTCAAAGCCGTCCGATGTTCCAGCGGAATCCACACCTCGACGGGAGCCAATCCTTCGTCTCTCATCCTTTGGCGCTGTCGCCGCTTTCGCTCGGCAACCGTCATGCGCGGCGTACGGACTTTCGGTTCTTTCACGTTTCTCAACCGCTATAATGTGACCGGTCACGTGTGACTGTCACATATATAAGGCATTGTGACAGTCACGTCAAGAGAAAAGTGACAGTCACATAAATCGCGGAAATTTTGGGCTGAATTCGGCCGGATGAGGGGCCGTCAAGCGGCTGGATGGCCAAGCACCTGAACTGCGGGATATGGATGGCGGCCGGGACCGGGGGCGGTCCCCGGTCGCTACCGGTACGGAAACCAGGCCTTACCCCGCCGCCACCTCGGCATGGATGTCGAGCAGCGGACCCACGGTTTCGGCGGGCCGCCGTCCAAAACCGCATTCCGTCGCGACACCGTAGCCGGACACGTACTTGTCGGCGGTCGTCATCCGCCTGCGCGTGCCCTCGACCCCGTCGGTGTCGTGGATGAGACCGAGGAACAGCTGCGTCTCCGGCTTCAACGACAGGTCGGCAAGCGTCTCGAAGTAGGCCTCGTCGTCCCGTTCGACCGGAACCGGCATGTGGATCCAGTCGATGGTGCGGCCCACGCCGGCGGACAAGCGGTTGGCGAGGTCCACCATGGGCGCCATGTCGCGGGGCTCGACGAAGTGCTTGCCGCCGAACGATCCGTAGCAGAAGTGGTAGCCCATCTCGATGTCCGCCGGGACGGCGTCGCCGCATTTGATCAGCCGCTCGGCGATCCCGTCCAGGTGGAACGGGAAGTAGGTCTGCCGCGCGCCGTCGAAGGCCTGCATGTCATGCGCGTTGTCCCACTGCCAGGCGATCTGGCCGCGGGGCAAGGCGCCGGCGACCTGTTCGATTTCCCGCAGCATGCGGGACTCGTAAGCGGGTTCCACCAGGATCCGATGGTCGGGCGCGATGGCCGAATTGATCACGTTGAAGGGTGACGGCACGGCGATCAGGAACTTGACGTCTTCGCCGATCTTGCCCGCTTCCTTCAGTTTTTCGAATTCGGCATAGCTCTCGATGGCGCAGTCCGCGTAGCCGAGCGGCCGCATCTCCAAATCCTTGGGCGAGACGCTTTCCTTGATCCGGAACCAGGTGGTATGCGCCATGGCCTGCCCGGTGCCGGTCACCGCCGTTGCATTGCGGTAGTCTCCCTCGGACTCGACCGCAACCAGCTGGGGATGACCGGCGAAGACATGATCCTGCCACCTGATCCAGGCGAGGCGCTCGCCGGTCTCGCCGTCGGGGATTCGTTTACAGGCGCCGCCGAGCTTCCCGGCGACGGTCTCGAACACTTCGCGGGCATCGGCCAGCGGAATGCTGCCGCATAAATGGATTTCCCGTGCGGGCATTTGGTCCTCCCTGGTTTGGCGCCGCCCTTTGAAGCGACTTTGCGCCGTTCGCGCGACCGAGGTCAAGGCGTGGATGCCCGTGTCGAGCACGGGCATGACGGGTGATGCTGAATCAAAGAAGCTCGTCATCACCGGGCTTGACCCGGTGATCCACGTGTAGCGTGCCCTCCCAAGGCGTGGATGCCCATATGCCCCGCCCGGGCCGATTTTGCTGTTCCCCGCCTGCTCCCGGCGGATAGAATGCCGGCACGGCTGAACAAATTGGGCCTGAACAAATCGGGGGCGCGAATGAGCATCGATCGGGTCGAATCCCTGGTCTATGGCGTCGAGGACATGGAAGCCTGTGTCCGGTTCCTGGAGGATTGGGGCCTGGAGCGTATCGAGGCGGGATCGCACGGCGCGACATTCCGCACGCCCGAAAACCAGCATGTGGTGCTGTTGGGAATCGGCGATCCGGCCCTGCCGCCCAACCTCGAGGAGGGTCCCACGGTTCGCGAGACCGTTTGGGGCGTCAGCGGCGAGGCGCACCTGAAAGCGATCGTCGACGAGTTGTCATCGGACCGGGACGTGGCCGAGGACGGGAACGGAACCTTCCATTCTATGGACGACGCGGGCCTGGGTATCGGTTTCCGGCTGAAGGACGAGGTCGACGTCGCCGGTTCGGAGCCTGTGCAGAATTTCAAGGAGCACGTGCCGCGGCTCAATGCGCGCATCGATCAAATCGACCGGCCCCGCCCCATGCGGATCGGCCACGTGGTGTTCAATATTCCGCGCACCATCCGCGAGAAGGCGGTTTCATTCTACACCGGCCGGCTGGGATTCCGGATCACCGACGCGGTGACCGGCATGGGCGATTTCATGCGGCCCGACGGCTCGACCTATCATCATGTGCTGTTTCTGGCTCATCGCGACCGGGACGGGGCGCCGGCCAAGACCGCCTTCAATCACGTCGCCTACGAGGTTCGCGATTTCGAGGAGATCGTCATCGGCGGCAAATGGATGCGCGACCGCGGCTGGGACACGTCACGCAGTCCGGGCCGCCACAATCTGGGATCGAACCTGCACTGGTACTTCGCCTGTCCCCTGGGCGGCGAGATCGAGTACTTCTCCGACATGGACCGGATGGACGATGATTGGGAGACCCGCCACTGGGACGAGCCGCCGGTGGTGAATTTCTGGAAGGCCGAAATCGTCCTGTAATTCCCGGCCCGGGCCGCTAACATCTCTTCCAACCGTATCAATCGGCCCATTCAGGGAGGAAGAGATGTCCAAGGAAATCGTTCATGTCCCGAGCTTCAGGGAACTGAAGCGGGAAGACGGAAAGCCTTTGGCGCCCATATCATCGGGCGTGAAGGCCAACGGCTTCGTATTCGTTTCCGGGATGCCGCCCGTCGATCATGAAAATGGCGGGTTCGTCACCGGCGACATCCAGGCGCAGACCCGGAAAAGTCTCGAAAACGTCCAGGCGGTTCTGGAGGCGGCGGGCTCGTCGCTGGACAAGGTGGTGAAGACGACGGTGTATTGCACCAACTCCGGCTACTACCAGCAGGTCAACGATGTGTACCGCGAGTTCTTTCCCGACGACCCGCCGGCCCGGACCTTCGTCACCGTCGCGTCGTGGCCCATGGCCTTCGATATCGAAATAGAATGCGTCGCGCTGGAGTAGGCCCGGTGAGAAATACGGCCTAAAACGCCGCGCCTTCCATGGCGGCGAAGCGGACGGCGAGAACTTCCCGGCTGGTGATCTTTCCGTCCATGTCCTTGTCGACGACCATCAGCTGCTGGGCTTCGTCGAGGCCCGCGGGGATCACCATGCGGCCGCCGGCCTTGAGCTGCTGGATCAGCGCCGGCGGGATGAGGTCCGGCGCGGCGGCGACCATGATCCGGTCGTAGGGCGCATGGTCGGGCCAGCCGTTATAGCCGTTGCCGGTCCGCATGCTTATGTTGCCGCACCCCGGCCCCTCCAGCCGCTGCGCCGCCTGTTCGGCGAGCTCGGCGACATATTCGACGGTGTAGACATGCGCCGCCAGCCGGGCCAGGACGGCGGTGTGGTAGCCGAGCCCGGTGCCGATCTCCAGCACCGTATGGCCGCCGTCGATCTCCAGCAACTCGGTCATCAGCGCCGCGATGAACGGCTGGGAGATGGTCTTGTCGTGGCCGATGGGCAGCGGTCCGTCGGCGTGGGCGTAGGCGCGGATTTCCGCCGGGACGAATTCATGGCGGGGGACCTCGGCCATGGCGCTCAGGGTCCGCGCACTCATGCGCGCAACGCCCGTCAGTTCCTTGGTCGCCTCGGTATGGGAGGCGATCAAATCGACCATCATCTGCCTGAGCGGCGTATACGGGTCTTCCATCATGGTCCCCAGATTAAATCACGATTGGGGCGAATCCATGGCGGAATTCGTCTCAATTGCCGCCCGGCCAACCCCTATTCGTCGTAGGAGGCCAGGGTCGAGCAGG
>JAPPFK010000206.1 GCA_028823885.1 Rhodospirillales bacterium
GTCATGGAAAATGTGTGTTCGAGAAAGAAGGCGTCGGCCTTCCGGATGCGCGCCGGCAGGTGCCGGGACACCCAATCCCGGGCCACCCAGCGGGCGAACATGAAGGTCAGCGCACAGCCCAGCGCGGCGCCCGCGACGGCGAGCAGCGTCCCCGCGGCCAGGCCGAAGGCGTAGCCGCCCAGAAACGCCACCAACTGCCGGGGGAGCGCGAATGCCGTCGCCAGACCGGCGGCCAGGACGAACAGCGCCTCGCCGGTCAGGCCCCGGTCCCGGACCCACTTGTCGATCAGCTCGGCGCCGGATTCCTGATCGATGCCGAGAACGCGCAGGCCCACGCCCAGCAGCACCAGGGCGACGATGACGGCGAGGCCGCGGATGACGAATTTGGGGTTCAGCATGCTCAGCCGCCGATGCGCCGGTCGATATGGTGGCGGGTCGGCCGCCGGGCCAGCCACAGCAGACCGGCGAGATCGACGATCCCCACCCACAGCCGGTCCCACACCCCGTATTTGGAGGCCCCCCGCTGCCGCGGCCGGTGCCCCACATCCACGGACGTCACCGCCCCGCCGGCGCGGATCATCAGGGCCGGCATGAAGCGGTGCAGATGATCGAAAGCGGGAAAGCCCAGGAAATCGTCCCGGGCGAAGACCTTGAGCCCGCAGCCCGTATCCGGGGTCTTGTCCCGGAGCAGCCCGCCCCGGACGGTGTTGGCGATGCGGGAGGCGAACCGCCGCCGGCCCGTATCCTTGCGGCTCGCCCGGTTGCCGCAGACCATGAGTCTGGAACCCGCGTCCCGGCCTTCGTAGACCGACAGAAGCTTTGGGATATCGGCCGGGTCGTTCTGCCCGTCCCCGTCGAGGGTGGCGATAACCGGGGATTTGGCCTGGCGGACGCCGGTAATGATGGCCGAGCTCTGCCCCGACCGCGCGGCATGACGCACGGCCCGGAGTTCGGGCCGGCCGGCGGCGGCGCTTTCCAACGCCACCCAGGTGCCGTCGGTGGACCCGTCATCCACATAAACGATCTCGTAGGCGAGCCTGCCGCCAAGCGCGCCGGCGATCTCGCTCACCAGGGGCTCGATATTGTCGGCTTCGTTGTGCACCGGCACCACCACGGAGAGGGCGGCGGTCCCGGCGTTTCCGGAACTGGGTTGATCGGCCATGGGAGACGTTTACGGGACCACGGAAATTGGGATCATGAGGGCGGTATTACACCCTCGATTACTCTCCCGCCAAGGGGTTTTGCCGCCTATTGCCTCCAGGGGAGCCCGGCGACCTTCCAGCCGCCCACCGTCGCCCGGTGCCCGGCGCCGTCCTTGTCGCCCTCGAAACCCTCCAAAACGTTGTAGGCCCGGCCGTACCCGGCCTCGGTCAGCGCCCTGGCGGCGCCGATGGAGCGCACGCCGGAGCGGCAGAGGAACAGCACCCGCCGGTCGGGGCCGATCCCCGCCGCCTTGACCTGATCGACGAAGTTCGGGTTCCGCTCGTTGGCCGGGAAATCCACCCACTCGATGGTGACGGTCTCCTTGCCGAGCCCGGTGAGATCGGGGAGGCCCACATAGTTCCATTCGGCCGCGGTGCGGCAGTCCACCAGCACCGTATCGGCATCGTCCTCGAGCCAGTCCCACGCGTCCCGCGGTGAAACGTCGCCTGCATATCCGTCAGCCATGCTCGCCTCCTCAGGCCTGGAGCGCCTGTTCGATGTCCTCGATCAGATCCAGCGGATCTTCGAGGCCCACCGAGAGGCGCACCATGTTTTCGTGGATGCCCAGCGTCGCGCGTTCCTCTTCGCTCATCCGCTGGTGGGTGGTGGTGGTCGGGTGGGTGACCATGCTCTTGGCGTCGCCCAGATTGTTGGAGATGTCGATCACCTCGAGCGCGTTCATGAATTTGAACGTCCGGGCCTGGTCGCCGTCGAGCTCGAACACCACCATGGTGCCGGGGCCGCTCATCTGCTTCTTGATCAGGTCCGCCTGGGGATGGCTGTCGTGGCCGGGAAAGACCACCGCGGTGATCTCTTTCCGGTCCAGAAGCCAGTCGGCGATCCGGGCCGCGTTGGCCGCCTGCTGGCGGACCCGCATGTCGAGGGTCTCCAGGGACTTGGTCAGCACCCAGGCGTTGAACGGGCTCAGGGTCGGGCCCGTATGGCGGATATACATGCGGAGATAGTCTTCGTAATAGTCCCCGTCATTGGTGAGGATCGCCCCGCCGAGGGTCCGTCCCTGGCCGTCGATGTGTTTGGTGGTCGAGTACATGACGATGTCGGCGCCCAATTCCAGGGGCTTCTGGAAGACGGGCGTGGCGAACACGTTATCGACGATCAGCCGGGCGCCCGCCTCGTGGGCCAGATCGGCGATCCCCGGAATATCCAGCACCTGGGTCATGGGGTTGGACGGGCTTTCCAGGAACACCGCGTTGGCCGGCTCCGAGAGCGCCTGCTCCCACTCGTCGAGATCGGACGACGCCACGGTCACCGTCTCCACCCCGTAGCGGGGCAGCAGCACCGTACAGACGTAGTCGCACGACCCGAACAGCGCCTTGGACGCCACCAGCCGGTCGCCGGCCTTCAGCATGCAGGCCAGGGAGCCGAACATGGCGCCCATGCCGGACGCGGTGGATTGGCAGATCCCGGCGCCCTCCAGCTGTCCGAGGCGCTCCTCGAACAACGTGACGGTCGGGTTGCCGTAACGGGAATAGAGATAATGGTCTTCCTCGCCCTTGAAGGCCCGCTGCGCCTGCTCCGCCGATGCGTAGGCGTAGCTGGAGCTCAGATACATGGCCTCCGAGAGTTCGTCGAAGTGGGAACGGTCGAGCCCGCCCCGCACCAGATTGGTTTGTGGACGGTATTTCCTGCCGTCCGCGCTGTCCTTGGGCATAACGCGCTCCTCCCTTTTGGCTCCTCATGCCTCTTTTCCGGCGGCCCGGGCCCTTGCGAGAAAGCAAAAGCCCCGGCCGGTGACGGTCGGGGCTTCCTCAGCGCCGACCTTTTAGCTCGTTTGTTTAACGTGGCCGCAAGCCGGTCGAACAAATCACCACGTAGGCGTAACCATAATATCTGGTCCCCGCCGGTCAAGGGAATTTGGCATTCGCCGGGTCCCGGAATCCTCCGCCCGCCCAAATCCGAAATTACAATTTTACGCCTTGATTTTTCCTTAATTTAGAATTATATTATGGTTAATTCAATGTTATCCGTGCGGAACTCATGAGTATTTTCTTTCCTCTGAACACGTCGTTCGGCAAAGGCATGCTGGACGATCCCGACGACGCCAACCTTGTGGACCGGGCCTTGCGGCGCCTCGGCGTGATGCGGAAGCCGCTCTTCGGGTCCACCAACCCGATGCGGGACATTTATGCCGGACTGGAACGCTTCCAGCGGGACAACCACCTCGCCATCGACGGCTTCATGCGGACCCGGGGTCCGACGGCAGCCAAACTGGCCGAACGGCTGAACACGTCATTGGCCGAGCCCACGCCGCCGGCGGCGGGCAACCCGTGGCCATGGGGCGCCATCGCCCAAGCGACCCCGCGGACGAAACCGGCGGCATCGACCCGTCCGCCACGCAGGCAGAGGCCGGCCATACTGGGAACGCTGGACCATGCCGGCAATACCCTGCCTCGACCACCCCGGCCCAGGATCAAACCGCCGCCGCCGCCAAAGGTGCCGACACCCCGAGGGCCGGAGGAATCCGCCCGTATCAAACGAGCCATGGACGCGCTGACGCAGTTCCGGGCATCGGGTTCCGCGACACCCGTGCCCGGGAGGAAACCAGAACCGCCGGCCGAGCAAGGGATCAGACTATTGCCACCCGTAGACAATCCAGTCATCCGCAACGACCCCGCAGGCGGCGGGGCCTTCGGCGCAAGCCGTAATGGCGGAAAACGCACCCACAAGGGAATCGATATCCTCGCCGAACCAGGAACAGAAGTGAGAGCACCTGTGTCGGGAACGGTGCAGGTTCGTACGGTCTATGGAGCCGGCCACAAGTTCCACAAGCAATTTGACTCAATTTGGATCGATACGCCCGATGGAACGCGCGTGAAGCTGTTTTACGTGGATGGTTCGGAACTGAAGCGGGGGCAGAAGGTCTCGGCCGGCGACGTGTTAGGCGTCATGCAGGACCGTGCCCGGCACGATGCGGGAATGAAAAATCACGTTCACATCGAGGTGCACCGGAACGGCAAATCGGTTGACCCCTCGCCGTTCACGGGCAATTGGTTCGACAGTAAAGAGGAGTAAATCGCCAGTCACTCGTCGAACGGCTTGTAGCCGGCAGCGAATATACTCCACTCACCGGCACCACGGCCAACTAGGTAGTAGGCCCTCTCCCACTCGGTGTTCGGGCATTTCGGCAGACCCGGGGTACATTGGCGCTCGTCGACCCCAAACTCGACGGATTCGGGGTACATTGCCAACTGACCATCCGGCATCAGAGGATAGCCACGATTTAGGAAGCGTTCCCGGGAGACAATGCGGTATTCGAGATTGTGGGCACGATCCGGTCCCATATGCCACCCTGCGATATCGCAGAAGGCTTTGATCTGCCGGGACCGGCAGGCAAGCATGGTTTCCAGGGTGCACAACGGATCGTTCCCATCACCAATACACTCGCTGGTCGCAGTCGTCTGGGTGATGTGGCGGACCTCACCGTCTTGAGCCGCCACGGGGTGAGGCAACGCCCAGACTATTATCGCGAGAAATATGGGGACAACCATTCTCATAGGCGGAATCATAGGACGCCAAATGCGGCGGCTTCAAGGCGGAGGCCGGTAAACGGAATTTGACGGATCGGCGCTTTCGCGAGGCCGCCCGCGGGCTATATGATGGGGTGAACGATTACCCGCACGCCAATCCCCGGGGGAACGCGCCATGTCCGATATCGCCGCCGCCGAAGAGCTGTTTTTCACCCGCACCGGCCTCGATCAGGCCCGGGTCGATCGCGTGGTCGGCGAGGCGCTGAACGGCGCCGATGACGGGGAGCTGTTTCTGGAATACGCCCAGTCCGAGAGCTTCGTCTTCGATGACGGACAACTCAAAAATGCCAGCTACGACACCACCCAGGGATTCGGCCTTCGGGCGGTGGCGGGCGAGACCGCCGGCTACTCCCACTCGAATGAGCTTTCCGAGGCGGCCTTGAAGCGCGCCGCCGATACGGTGCAGGCGGTCCATGCGGGTCACGGCGGCGTGCTGGCCGACGGGCCGGCGGGCACCAACCAGGCCCTCTACGGGGACGTGAACCCCCTCTCGCTCACCCCCTTCGAGACCAAGGTGAAGCTGTTGACCGACATCGATTCCTACGCCCGGTCCAAGGACGACCGGATAAAGCAGGTCTCGGTCTCCCTGATGGGCGAGTGGCAGGCGGTCGAGATCATCCGCGCCGACGGCTCGCGCGCCGCCGATATCCGGCCCCTGGTGCGCCTGAACGTCTCCTGCGTGGTCGGCGACGGCGGCCGGATGGAGCAGGGCTCCTACGGCGCCGGCGGCCGCACGGCCTACGACCAATACCTCGCCGAGGACACTTGGCGCGGAGCGGTCGACGAGGCCTACCGCCAGGCGCTGGTGAACCTGGACTCGGTCGCGGCGCCCGCCGGCGAGATGCCGGTCGTGCTGGGCCCGGGCTGGCCCGCCATCCTGCTCCACGAGGCCATCGGCCATGGATTGGAAGGCGACTTCAACCGCAAGAAGACGTCGGCCTTCACCGAACTCATGGGCGAGCGGGTGGCGGCCAAGGGCGTCACGGTCATCGATGACGGCACCCTCGCCGACCGGCGCGGCTCGCTGACCATCGACGATGAAGGGACGCCGACCCAGAAGACCACGCTGATCGAGGACGGCATCCTGACGGGCTACATGCAGGACCGGATGAACGCGCGGCTCATGGGGGCCGCCGCCACCGGCAACGGACGGCGCGAGAGCTACGCCCACGCGCCCATGCCGAGGATGACCAACACCATCATGCTCAACGGCGGGCAGGACCCGGAAGAGATCCTCGCCTCGGTGGATGACGGGCTCTACGCAGTCAATTTCGGCGGCGGCCAGGTGGACATCACGTCCGGCAAGTTCGTCTTCACCTGCACCGAGGCGTACAGGATCGAGGGCGGCCGCGTGGGCCCGGCGGTCAAGGGCGCGACTCTGATCGGCAACGGTCCCGACGCGCTGACCCGGGTCTCCATGATCGGCAACGACATGGCCCTCGATCCCGGCGTCGGCACCTGCGGCAAGGACGGCCAGGGCGTGCCGGTGGGCGTCGGCCAGCCGACCCTGAAGCTCGACAGCCTCACCGTCGGCGGGACCGAGGTCTGATCCTCGATCTGCTCGCCGGGCCGGTCGAGGGTTAGCCGGACTCCGCCTTGATGGGGTCGCCTTCCATGCCGCCGTGAAGCGCGCCTTCCCCTTCGGGGATGCGCATCTCGAAGATGCTCTCGATGGAGGTGTAGTCGTAGTAGCCGAGCCGGGCGATGGGCCGGGCCTTCAAGACGTCGATCTTGCCGTCCGGCGTGATGAACTCGTCGTCGATATGGATGCCGACCACCTCGCCGATCACCATATCGGCCGTGCCCATGGTGCCGTTGCCGGGAAGCCGCAGGGTGGTGTGGTAGCGGCATTCGAAATGGACCGGCGAGCCATGAACCCGGGGGGCCTTGACCAGTTTCGAGGGAAGCTTCTGCAACCCGGCCCGCTCGAATTCGTCTTCGCCGGGCGGCAGCGCCATGCCGGAGATGTTCACCGCCTCGCGCAGGTCATACGTCGCCATGTTCCAGACGAACTCGCCGGTGGCTTCCGCGTTGGCGACCGTGTCCTTACGCCGTCCCCATTCGTTCTGGTTGGCGGAGATCATCACGTAGGGCGGATCGAATGTGAGGTTCTGGAACTGGCTGAACGGCGCGAGGTTGGCCCGCCCCTCGGCATCCAAACTCGATATCCAGCCGATGGGCCGGGGAATGCAGCAGGATTTGAACGGGTTATAGGGAAGTCCGTGATCGTTGTTCTTCGGCTCATAAAACATCGGCGGCGTCATCCGCCGCCGGCGGAGACCTGCCCGGCGTCCTCCAGGTAGGACTGGAACTTGAACACCGGATCGACCTTGCCGCCCCACTCGGTGTCGTAGAGCTCCAATAGCTCCTCCGCGGGGCTCTTGCCCGACTTGGCGATCCTGATCAGCGGCTGGAGGAAGTGGGTCTCGTCCTGACCCGAGCGGTCGAGGCGCGCCCGGGCGCGCAGTCCGTCATGGGCGATGTCCAGCGCCCTGAGGGCCAGGTCCTGCACCGTACCGCCGCGGAAACGGGTGTGCAGCGCCTCCCTGGGCACATGGCGGCGGAGCGCCTGCATCTCCTCGATGGTCCAGTCCCGGGTCAGTTCCCCGGCCGCCGCCAGCGCATCGTCGTCGTACAACAGCCCGACCCAGAAGGCGGGCAGCGCGCAGAGGTAGCCCCACGGTCCGCCGTCGGCGCCCCGCATCTCGAGGAACGTTTTCAGCCGCACCTCGGGGAACGCGGTGGTCATGTGATCGACCCAGTCCGACATGGCCGGGATTTCGCCCGGCAGCGCCGGCAGCTCGCCTTTCATGAAATCCCGGAACGACTGTCCGGACGCATCGATGTAGCTGCCGTTCCGGTAAACGAAATACATGGGCACATCGAGCATGTAGTCCACGTAGCGCTCGAACCCGAAGCCGTCCTCGAAGACGAAGGGCAGCATGCCGGTGCGGTCCGGGTCGGTGTCGGTCCAGATGTGGGAGCGATAGGAGAGATAGCCGTTCTTCTCACCATGCTTGAAGGGCGAGTTGGCCCAGAGCGCCGTGGCGACGGGCTGGAGCGCCAGGGCGGCGCGGAACATGCGCACCATCCGCTCCTCGCTGGCGTAATCCAAATTCACCTGAACCGTACAGGTGGCAAGCATCATTTCATGGCCCATGGAGCCCACCTTGGGCATGTATTCCCGCATGATCTTGTAGCGGCCCTTGGGCATCCACGGCACCTGGTCAAGCCGCGCCTTGGCCCGGTAGCCGAGGCCCATGAACCCGACCTCCAGCTCTTCGGCCACTTCCTTCACCTGTTTCAGGTGATCGCCCAGCTCGCCGCAGGTCTGGTGAATGGTCTCCAGGGGCGCGCCCGAAAGCTCCACCTGGCCGCCCGGTTCCAGGGTGACCGACGATTGGTCCGGTTTGGTCAGCGCGATGGGGTTTCCGTTTTCCAGCACCGGCTTCCAGCCGAAGCGGGTCAGTCCTTCGAGGACGGCGCGAATCCCCTTCTCGCCCTCGTAGGGGAGCGGCAGGAAGGTCACGGGATCATAGGCGAATTTTTCGTGCTCGGTGCCGATCCGCCACTGGTCCGGCGGCGTACAGCCCGCCTCCATATAGGCGATGAGCTGCGCCTTGCCTTCAATGGGCGCCGAATTGCTGGTGTCCTCGGCCATCGTCCGTTCTTTCGCTTCCCCTGAACAACCCGCTTGGGCTGCCATTCGCCCTATCGCCAGTCCCCGGCAAGCGCCTGCCAACAAGCGAGTGCCGCCAGGGCCGCCGTCTCCGCACGGAGGATTCGGGACCCCAGGCTGATGGATTTAGAATTCGGGAGATTCCTTAATAAATCAAGCTCGGATGGCGAAAATCCGCCTTCCGGACCGGTAAGCAGCGCACCCATTGCGCCGGGCGCCATAACCTCCGAAACGGCCCCGCCGCCGCCGGTTTCGTCCATATGGTAGAGCGTCCGGCCGGCGGGCAGTTCCGAAATCGCGGCCGCCAGCGGCTTCAACGCGCCGATCTCGGGCAGCGTCAGGCGCCCGCATTGCTCGGCGGCTTCGATGGCGATGGCGCGGAGCCGCTCCGGCTTGATGCGGGCGGTGTTGGTGTACTCGGTGGCGACCGGCTGCAGGCGCCCCGCGCCGAGTTCGGTGGCCTTCTCGACGATCAGGTCGGTGCCGTTGCGCTTCACCGGCGCGAACAGCAGCCACGGACCCGCCTCGTCCGTTTGGCCGCGCTCCCGGTGCCGGACCGCGAAACGGCAGGACTTGCGGGTCGCCTGCGCGATCTCGGCCCGCCATTCCCCGTCCCGGCCGTTGAACAGCATGACGCCGTCGCCGGGGGCCAGGCGCATGACGCCGGCGAGATAGTGCATCTGGCCGGGCGTGGCTTCGACGGACGCGCCCTCGGCGAGATCGTGCTCCACGTACAGACGGACTTTCGCGGTGCTCATCCCCGACCTATAGCACGGCCGGTGAGATTGCGCCCGCATCCCCTAGAACGGATAATGCGACGATGCGCGACGCCGCCGCCCGCAACACCGAATACAGCGACATCCCCAAGCAGGGGTGGGTCGACCGCTGGGTGCCGCCGCCCGCGCGGCCCTATGTCCGCCTGGCGAGGTTCGACCGGCCCATCGGCACCTGGCTGCTGCTGTTTCCCTGCTGGTGGTCCATCGCGCTGGCGACGCCGGGCTGGCCGTCGTTATGGCTCGTCGTCCTGTTCGGCCTCGGCGCCATGATCATGCGGGGCGCGGGATGCTGCTTCAACGACATCACCGACCGCCGTTACGATGGACAGGTGGCGCGCACCGCCGACCGGCCCCTGCCGTCGGGCCAGATGACGGTCGGGCAGGCGGTGATCTGGATGGGGGTGCTGTGCCTTCTGGGCCTCGTCATTCTGCTGCAGTTCAATCTGTTCGCCATCGGGGTCGGGGCTGCGTCCCTGGCGCTGGTGTTCACCTACCCGCTGTTCAAGCGGTTCACCCACTGGCCCCAGGCCGTGCTCGGCCTGACGTTCAACTGGGGGGCGCTGCTGGGCTGGGCGGCGGTGCGCGGCGACATCGAGACGCCCGCCATCGTGCTCTATGCGGCCGGGTTCTTCTGGACGCTGGGCTACGACACCATCTATGCCCACCAGGACAAGGAAGACGACGCCTTGATCGGGGTGAAGTCCACCGCCGTCCTTCTGTGGGGCGGGACCCGGCCGTGGCTGTGGATATTCCACGCCGTCGCCATCGCGCTGATCGGCGTTTCAGGGTGGCTGGCCGGGCTCGCCTGGCCGTTCTGGGCGGCGCTCGCCCTGGGCGCGCTGCAGTTGGCCTGGCAGTCATGGGACGTCAAGCTCGACGATCCCCACGACTGCCTCCGCAAGTTCAAGTCCAACCGGCTGTTCGGCTGGCTGCTGTTCGGCGGGATTATCCTGGGACAGGTGGTTTAGCGCCCCTTCTTCGATTTCTTTTTCGCCAACGATTTCTTTGACTCGGTCGGCGCCTGTTTGAGCTGGAAGCGCTTGCCGTCCACGAGGCTCAACAGGTCGAAGGAACTGATCAGCCCGACCACCTTCTTGTTGTCGGTCACCACCACATGGTGGATCCTGTTCTTGCGCATGATCCGGGCGGCCACCGAGACGTCGTTGTAGGCCGGCACCGCGTGAATGCCGTCGCTCATGATCCGGCTCACCGGCGTCCCGTCCTTCAGGCGCCGGGCGAGGTCGGTAGAGGTAACGATGCCGAGGGCCTCCTTGTCCGGACCGACCACGGGCAGCGCGCCGATGCGGTTCCGCTCCATGACCTCCCGCGCATGGCCGACGGTGTGGTGCTTCTCGGCGACGATGACCCGCTTGGCCATGATGTCGGCGATCTTGATGTTCATGTGGCTCTCCCGTGGCTGAGTCATGAAGAGTTTAGGGCGCGCTGATTCTTCCGGCCCTGACTAGCCCGCATTTCTCACCAGGGTCATGGTCTGCGCGGCACTGTCGGGTCGACAGAGCAGGAGAGGCGCGCAGCGCGATGCGGTGACATCGGGCAAGCGTCTCGACGCACGCTGTCGGCCCGAGAGCGCCGCCCTCCGGGTCGCGCCCCAGCGCCCGCCCGCGTCGTACCCGGCCCCCAACCAAGGCGCCCCCACCCACATAGGGGCGCCCCAGGGGGGGGGGAACCCGGGGCCCCCCCC
>JAPPFK010000004.1 GCA_028823885.1 Rhodospirillales bacterium
TGATTGTCCATCAGCCCCTTAAGCGAGGTGCCGTGTTCCCGGAAATAGCGCTTCTGGACCTTGTAGGCCTCGGCGTGATCCAGCTTCAAATACTCGGCGATATAGGCGCACATCCGCCGGTCGATCTCGTCGAACATGCTGGCTGACGGCGGGTACAGCGTATTGTCGAGATCGAACACCCAGGTGCCGCACTCCCGCAATCGGCGGGCGTCCCGTACCATTCCACCGGTCCGGGTTTTTTCTTGTTCTTCAGGCATGTGGCATTTGTGCTACGGCGCTCGGGCCTGGGCAACCCCATTTGTTTCATGGGCGGCCGGCGCGCGTACCAAAGACCCCGTAAGGAGGTGGAGAAAAGCCGCGCCCGCCGGGGCCCGGGACTTTCCTGAAGTAATGGACGGTCCGGTCAGTCGGCTTCGATCAGCGTTCCCGCGCCGTGCTCGGTAAACAGTTCGAGCAGCAGGGCATGGGGGACACGGCCGTCGATAATGACCGCCGCGTCGACGTCGCCGTCGACCGCCCGTAGGCAGGTCTCCACTTTGGGGATCATGCCGCCCTCGATGACGCCGGACCCAATCAACTCGCGCGCTTCCGATGCCGTGAGTTTGGGGATCAGTTCGCCATTTTCGTCGAGAACGCCGGCAACGTCGGTCAGGAGCAACAGCCGCCGGGCCGACATGGCGTCGGCGATGGCGCCGGCTGCCGTGTCCGCGTTGATGTTGAAGGTCTCGCCCTTTTCTCCGCCGCCGATAGGGGCGATGACGGGAATCATGTCCGATTGCTCGAATACTTCGAGGACATGGGTGGAGATTTGCCGGGGCTCGCCGACGAAGCCAAGATCGAGAATTTTTTCGATATTCGAGTCGGGATCGCGCTGGGTGCGCCGCAGCTTGGCGGCTTGTATGAGATTGCCGTCCTTTCCGGACAGGCCCACCGCAAATCCGCCGGCGCCGTTGATGGCGGCGGCGATCTGTTTGTTGATCGTCCCGGCGAGGACCATTTCGACCACTTCCACCGTGGCGGCATCGGTGACCCGCAGGCCGTCGATGAAGGATGACTGAATTTTCAACCGTTCCAGCATTTCGGCAATCTGCGGCCCGCCGCCGTGCACGACGATCGGATTGATGCCGACATGTTTGAGCAGCACGACGTCCTCGGCGAACAGCTTGGCAAGTTCGTCATCGCCCATGGCATGGCCGCCATACTTGATGACGAAGGTATGCCCTTCGTGCCGCTGCATATAGGGCAGCGCCTCGGCCAGCGTGTGGGCCTGATTGCGCCACGCTGCCCGACCGTCGCCGTCCGCCCCTTGAGGCGGCGTTTTGGTGTCGTCGTTCATCTTGGGTCTCCCCGAGGGCCGGGACTTTAACCGAACTCGGGCGATGCCGCCAGCGCCGCCAGCGCGGCCCGCAGTTCCGGGATTCCCCGGCCCGACCGGGCGCTGGTTGCGATTATCTCGGGATGGGCGGCGACGCGCGTCGAAATCTCGGCCGCGGTCTTTTCCTCCATATGGGTGAGCGCGCCCGCCTTGATCTTGTCGCATTTGGTGAGCACGACCTGATAGACGACCGCCGCGTCGTCCATCAGCTTCATGGCGTCCCGGTCACTGTCCTTGATGCCGTGACGGCTGTCGATCAACAGGCAGGCGCGGCGCAGGCCGGCCCGGCCCTTGAGGTAGGATCGGGTGAGTTCGGTCCAAATTCTGATCTCGGATTTCGAGGCCCGGGCATATCCGTAACCCGGCAGGTCGGCAAGGCACAGCCGGCCGCCGAGATCGAAGAAATTCAACTGCCGGGTCCGGCCCGGCGTGTTGGAGGCCTTGGCGAGGGTCTTTCTGCCCGTCAGCGCATTGACGAGGCTCGACTTTCCCACATTCGAGCGGCCGGCGAATGCGACCTCGGGGAGCGCATCGCCGGGCACCTGAGCCAAGCGGGCCGCGCTGATGATGAACCGGCAGTCCTGGGCAAACAGCAGCCGTCCGGCCTCCAGCGCGGCGGCCGTTTCATCCTCGGGGGTGAGGGGAGCGGTCATAATCGAGTGCCGGGAAAGCCCGCCTTACCCGTTCTTTTTCTTCTTTTTCTTGGGTTTGCGGGAAGGTTTGGCCGGCTCCTCGCCGTCTTCATCGCCGTCTTCATCGGCGCCTTCGTTGGCGGCCGCGGCGCCCGCCGACGCCGCGGCGGGCGCGGGTTTGATCTGACCGCCGCCGATGGGCACGCCCATGCGCCGCATAATCACGTACTGCTGCAGGACCGACAAAAGGTTGTTCCAGGCCCAGTAGATCACCAGACCCGACGGGAACCGCGCCAGCATGATGGTGAAGATGAACGGCAGGAACATGAAGATCTTCTGCTGGGTCGGATCGGTGGGCGGCGGGTTCAGCTTCTGCTGGGCGTACATGGTGAGGCCCATGAGGATCGGCCAGATGCCGATGATCGCCCATTCCGGCGGAGTCCAGTCGACCAGGCCGAAGGCATTGACGAAGGTCAGGCGATCCATGTCCGAGAGGTCGTCGATCCACAGGAAGAACGGCGCGTGCCGCATTTCGATGGTGACGAACAGCACCTTGTAGAGCGCAAAGAACACCGGAATTTGCGGCAGGATGGGCAAACAGCCAGAGGCCGGATTGGCCTTCTCCCGCTTGTACAGCGCCATCACCTCCTGGTTCATGCGCATCTTGTCGTCGCCGAACCGTTCCCGGAGTTTCATCATTTCCGGCTGCAGGGCCTTCATCTTGCTCATCGCCTTGTAGGACTTGTTGGCCAGCGGGAAGAAGGCGAGCTTGATCAGCACCGTCAGCAGCAGGATCGAGACGCCCATGTTGTCGATGACATGGTCGGTGAAAAACACCAGCGTGAAGAAAATCGGCTTGGTCAGCAGCTCGAACCAGCCCCAATCGATGGCCAGGTCGAACCGCTCGATCCCGAGATCATCCCGGTATTCGAACATCAGCCGCGCTTCCTTCGCACCGGCGAAGAAGCGGCTGGTCGTGCCGGCGCTCGCACCGGGCGCAATCGCCGATGCGTCATCCCGGAAATCGACCTGATAGTTGTCGCCCGGCTGGTTCGGGTCTTCGAACATGCGGGCGGCGGCCGAGGTATCCTGATCGGGAATCAGAGCCGTCAGCCAGTACTTGTCGGTGATCCCCACCCATCCGCCGGTGGTACTCTTCTTGACGATTTGGCGGTCGGTGCGCTGCTCCTCCGCCGCATCCTGGAGGTCGTCGTAGTCGTACTCATCCAGGACTCCATCGAAGACGCCGAGAATGCCCTCGTGAAGGATGTAAAAGTCGGTGATATCGGGCGTGCCGCTCCGGCGAATGCGCCCAAAGGGAAAGACCGTGATGGTCTGCTCGCCGGCATTTTGAACGTTCTGCTCGACGGAGAACATGTAGTTCCGGTCCAGCGACAGCTTGAGGCTGAAGATGACGCCGGCCGGGTTGGTCCAGGTGAGCGTCACCGGTTGATCCGGGGTCAATGTCTGCCGGTCGGCGGTCCAAAGGGTTTGCTCATCGGGAACGTCGACGCCATTGGCCACCCAGCCGAAATCGGCGTAATAGGCGTCGGGCGTTCCAAAGGGCAGCAACAATCTGATGTTGGCGCTCGTCGGATCCGTGGTTTCCCGGTAGTCCAGGAGCGTCAGATCGTCGAACAGGGCGCCGCGCAGTGAAATGGACCCGCTGAGCCTGTCCGATTGAATGGCAACCCGGGGCACGGCGTTCAATGCCCGTTGGGTGGCCTCCCGGGCAACCCGGCCCGGCGCACCTCCCGGAACCGGCACGGCCTCGGCGCCTGACGGGACCGCTCCCGGTGCCGCGCTCTCGGCGGTCACCGGCGGCGCGGCCGGGTCGGCGGTGTTTTGTGCCTGCTCCTGCCGGGGTTCCGGCGGCGGCGGGCCGAACTCGCTGACGTACCACTGGAAGCCCAGCATGATTCCGACCGAAATCACGATCGCCAGGAGAAGATTCTTCTGGTCCATCATTGCGGGCGTGCCTCGGCGGCGTGATCGCGACGCTGTCCCGAGGGCACCGGATCGTATCCCGAGCCGCCCCACGGGTGGCAGCGGCCGATGCGCTTGACGGCCAGCCATGAGCCGCGAACGGCGCCATGTGATTCAATGGCCTCGACGGCGTACTGTGAACAGGACGGCGCGTACCGGCAGTTGGCGCCGAGGATCGGCGACACGAAAAGCTGATAGCCCCGGATCAGGAGCTTCAAGGCTGTGCGGATGGGTTTCATGCTGGTCCCTAGCCGGCCCGCCGATCAGTGTCCCGATCCGGCGGTTCTGTCTCCCTCTCATCGGCCATTGCGCCGACTTTTTCAAGTGCCGTTTCCAAGTCCCCGACCAAATCCGGGAAACGGCGGTCGAGTGTCGCATTCCGCCCGATAATCACATAGTCACGATGCCGTGCGGCTTGACCCGGCATCACCTCGTCCGCGGCCGCCTTGAGCCGCCGGCGGGCGCGGTTTCGGGCCACCGCGTTGCCGACCTTCCGGCTGACCGTAAATCCAAGGCGCCGGTCGGCCAGAACGATAGTCTCGGCCTCCTCGTGAACCCGGCACTGAAGGATCAGGCCGGGGGTCACCCATTTCTTGCCCTCCCGGGCCGCACGAAGAAAATCCCCGCGGTTCCTTAAACGCACGAGGGGCGTACCCACGGGATGTACCTTATCCGTCTAGGCGGAGAGTTTCTTGCGGCCCTTGGCGCGCCGCGCCGCCAAAATCCGCCGGCCGCCAACGGTTGCCATGCGCGAGCGAAAGCCATGCCGGCGCTTGCGCACGAGATTACTGGGCTGGAATGTCCGTTTCACTGTCTGCTCCAAAAACGGCCTGAATTTGCAAGGCCCGGTGTATACGTTTTCGGCCCCGCCAAGTCAACGATGCCGGGAGGCGCCAGGTCACGGAATGGTGACTGGAATAGCGGCCTCGGCGGCCCTATCTACCGGAGTGCGACCAGCTTCGGCTTGTGACATTTGTCACGAGAGACGAAGGGCACTTGATGCAAAAGGACCGGCGCCGATCATGAACGACGAAAACCAGGAAATTAATGCCAGGCAAAGCGGTCTGCCGATCAAGCGGTTGGCGCCGATCGTCCTGCTGGTGATCGGGCTCGGCGCGGCATTTTTGTTCGACCTCCACCACTTCCTCTCCTTCGAAATGCTGAAGGAAAACCGCGAGTCGCTTCTATCGTGGGCGCAAAACAACCATATCCTCAGCGCCGTGGTGTTCATTGCGGCGTATGCCGCGGCTATCGCCATCAGCCTTCCCGGCGCCATTTGGTTCACGATTTTGGGCGGGTTCATGTTCGGCACCCTGGAAGGCGGAATCCTCGTAGTCTTCGCCGCGACCCTGGGCGCCACGGTGATTTTTCTTGCCGCGCGATATGCGTTTGCCGATTTCTTTCGCAAAAAAGCGGGCCCCGCAATCCGCCGTATGGAAGACGGTTTCCGGGCCAATGCTGTCAGCTACATGCTGGTGCTTCGGCTGGTGCCGCTTTTTCCGTTTTGGCTGGTCAATCTGGTCCCGGCGTTCCTGGGCGTTTCCACCCGTACCTACGTCACAAGCACGCTGGTCGGCATCATGCCGGGTACGTTCGTCTACGCCAGCCTCGGCAACGGGATCGGACATCTGATAGATGCCGGCCAGGCGCCGGACCTGTCGATCATATTCGCGCCCGAAGTGCTCGGACCCCTGATTGGCCTGGCGGCGCTGTCGCTGGTGCCGGTCGTTTACAAGCGCTTCAAGGCCCGCGGGCAGGCTGCCGGCTAGACGCGGCCCGACACTTCGTTTCAGGATCACCCCATGACCGACGTCATCAACACCGATATCTGCGTCATTGGCGCCGGCTCCGGCGGCCTGACCGTCGCCTATGTGGCCGCCAACCTCGGCCTCCCGACGGTCTTGCTCGAGCGGGACAAAATGGGCGGTGATTGCCTCAACTACGGCTGTGTGCCGTCGAAAGCGCTGTTGGCGGCGGGCCATGCGGCCGCGGCCGTGCGGGGCGGGCAACCCTTCGGCATCGGCCGGGCGGCCGCTGAAATCAACGGCGCCGGCGTCTACGATCACGTCCGCCACGCCATTGATACCATCGCGCCCAACGACTCGGTGGAGCGGTACGAGGGCTTCGGGGTCAACGTCATCCAGGCCGAGGGCAGGTTCACCGGCCCCCGGGAGGTGACGGCGGGCGATCGGAGAATTCAGGCCAGGCGTTTCGTTATTGCGACCGGTTCCGGGCCCATGGTGCCGCCGATCCCCGGGTTGGACCGGACGCCCTTCCACACCAACGAAACCATATTCGGCCTTAACGCGGTTCCGGATCACTTGATCATCGTCGGCGCGGGGCCCATTGGAGTCGAAATGGCCCAGGCCCACCGGCAACTCGGCGCCGAGGTCACCGTCCTGGAAATGGCCACCATGCTGCCCAATGACGACCCGGAGCTGGTCGAGGTGGTCCGCCAGCGTCTGAAATCCGAAGGTGTCGAACTTTTCGAGGGCGTTCGTGTGGCCGGCGCGGCCAAGGACGGAGAAGGCATCGCGGTGGATGTCGAAGGGGCGCCGCGGTCCCGTATAACGGGCTCTCATCTTCTCGTAGCCGCCGGCCGACGACCCCACCTGGACGGCCTCAATCTGGAGGCAGCCGGGATCGAGTATGACAGGTCCGGCATCAAGGTGGATGCCCGGATGCGGACCACCAACAAAAAGGTGTTCGCAATCGGTGACGTTGCGGGCGGTCTGCAATTCACCCACGTCGCCTCCTATCACGCGGGTATCGTCATCAAGAACGCGCTGTTTCGAATCCCCGCCAAACAGGACATGTCCGCGATCCCGAAGGTGACCTATACCTCGCCGGAACTGGCCCAGGTGGGTCTTACGGAAGCGGCGGCGCGGGAGTTACACGGGGATCGGACCCGCGTGACCTCCTGGCCGTTTGCCGAAAACGACCGGGCGATCGCCGAGCGTGCGACCGAAGGCTTGGTCAAAATCGTCATCGGCCCCAAGGGCCGGGTCTTGGGCGCCGGTATCGTCGGGGCGCACGCCGGGGAGTTGATCCAGGTGTGGACCCTGGCGGTCCAGAAAAGGATGAAGATCGGCGCCATCGCCAACATGGTGGCGCCCTATCCAACCCTCGGAGAAGCCGGCAAACGGGCGGCTGGCCAGTACTTCACACCCTCCCTGTTCGGCGGCCGGACCCGAAAAATCGTCAGATTTCTGACGAAATTCGGCTGACGGCAGACCGTCTTTTCATAGCGTGGAACCATCCCACCGGCGGCCAGATGTGTTACATTGGGCCGCCATGGCTGGACAGCAAAGAACTCCGGCGCCGTTCACGCATTCGCTGTCGGCGCGGCTGCTGGTTCTGACGATCTTCTTCGTGATGATCAGCGAGGTGCTGATCTACGCGCCGTCGGTGGCGCGATTTCGGCAGAGTTTCCTCGAGGAGCGCATTGCGGCCGCTCACCTGGCGACCCTAGCCCTGGAGGCCATGCCCAACCACGCGGTTAGCCCAGCTCTCCAGCAACGCCTGCTGGAACGGTCCGAGACCTATCACGTGGTGCTGCGCACGCCGAAGCGGCATATGTTTGCGCTTGGCGCGCCGGAATTGCCGTCCATTGACGCGACATACGATTTACGGGAGCCGGTATTTTTCGGCTGGCTTGCGGACGCCCTGGTGACACTGGTGCAGACGGAAAACCGGGTGCTGCGGGTCATCGCGCCGTCCCCTCAAGACCCGGGGACGGTCGTCGAAATTATCATGGACGAAGCGCCGATGCGCCAGGCCATGTATGATTTTTCGGTCCGCATCCTGGCCCTGTCCCTGATCATCTCCGCGATCACCGCCTCTCTGGTGTTTCTGACCCTCCGCTGGCTGATGGTGCGGCCCATGGAACGCATCACCGAGAGCATGATGAAATTCCGGGCCGATCCGGAAAATGCCGAAGCAAGCCTGCCGCCCGGCGACCGGGTGGATGAAATCGGCGTCGCTCAACGGGAGCTCGGCGTGATGCAGCAGGAGGTGCGCCAGGCGCTCCGGCAGCGCCGGCGCTTGGCGGCCTTGGGCTCGGCCGTGGCCAAGATCAACCACGATCTTCGAAACTCCCTTGCCACCGCGGTGCTGGTGTCCGATCGGCTGGCCGACAGCGATGATCCGGAGGTCCGCCGTTTGGTGCCGCGCTTGTTCGAGGCCATCGACCGGGCGGTGGAACTTTGCTCCCAGACCCTGAACTTTGCGCGCGAGGGCGCGCCCAAGATGGAGACCACCCGGTTCGCCCTCGCCGATCTGGTGGAGGAGGTAGGCGAGGGGATCCGCAACTCCGAGCTTGGCGTGGACGGTCTTGTCTGGCGTAACGAGGTTTCGCCGAACATTCAGGTGGATGCCGACCGTGACCAGATTTTCCGGGCTCTCACCAACGTCGGCCGCAACGCATTTCAGGCGGGCGCCAAATCGGTCACCGCCCGAGCCGAGTCCCGCTTCGGCTTCATCAGCCTGAGTTTCACGGACGACGGTCCAGGTATCCCGCAGCAGGCAAGGGAGAACCTGTTCGCGCCTTTTGCCGGTTCGACCAAGAAGGACGGAACCGGTCTCGGGCTGGTGATCGTGCGCGATATCATGCGCGCCCACGGGGGTGACGTGACGCTGGGGAGCACCGACGAAGACGGCACGATATTCTTGTTGGAACTTCCGGCGCGGATCGAGGAAGAAGAAGGGGAAGAAAAGAGCCTCGTCGGGAGCCGCTAACATCCCGGCCCCATGACCTCCCAGGGCCTCCCATGCCCGCAGGCGATCAGTGCGTGGAGTTAAGTGAAGCGGCCCCGAGCGGCTTGCCGTCAACCCGCCTCCCCGTTACCGGTGCGCCGGGTGGAAGCGCCTTTGCCTCGGCGTCCATTGTTGATCAGTCGCCGATCGCGACGCCTGTGCGGCGGGGGTCCGCGCCCCCAAGGAGGCCGTTTTCAGTGATCTGAATGGCGTGAAGCCCGCTCACCATGTCGCGGACCCGAACTTTGTGCCCCAACCCTTCCAGAACGGGTTGAATGGCCGCCACCGGCGTATCCGCCTCCAGGTCGGTCGGGCCATTTAGATTGACGTAGTGGGGGGCATCGATTGCCGCCTGGGGATCCAGTTTCCAATCCAGCACCCCGATGATGGTCTTTGCAACATATCCGATAATGGCGCTGCCCCCGGAGGTCCCGACCGCCAGGACAGGTTTGCCGCCGGCATCGAGCACCAGCGTCGGGCTCATGGACGACCTCGGCCGCTTGTTCGCGGCGGCTGCGTTGGCGATTGGACGGCCGTTGTGGATCGGGCTGAAACTGAAATCCGTGAGCTGGTTGTTGAGCAAGAAGCCCCGGACCATCAACCGCGATCCAAACTCGCTCTTGATGGAAGATGTCAGCGACACCACATTGCCGTCACCGTCCACGATGCTGAAATGAGTCGTGGACAGGCCGTGTTTGTCGGGTGACGGCGCATAGCGCAGCTCCGCCTGCTTGACGAAGTTACCGGGTTCGGCCTTTTCCATCGCCGTCGCGCGGCTGATCAACTTGGCCCGAATCGCCAAGTAGCCGGGGTCGATCATCCGTCCGACCGGAACGCGCACCGTGTCCGGATCGGCGACGTATTGTCCCCGGTCGGCGAAGGCCAGCCGGCTCGCCTCGGCGATGAGATGGACGGCCTCGGCCGATCCCGGCTTCATGGCGGCCAGGTCGAATTCCTGTAAGGTGCCTAGTATCTGCAGGGTCGTCACGCCGCCTGAAGTCGGGGGCGGCGCGCCGCAGACCACCCATCGGCGATAGAGAGAGCAGACCGGCTCGCGTTTTTTGGCCCGGTAGGTTTGAAGATCGTTTGCGGTGATCCTCCCGGGATTGGGCGAGGCGCCCCGTGCCGCGGCGACAATATCTTCGGCGATGGGGCCGATGTAGAACGCATCCGGTCCAAAGTCCGCGATCACCTTGAACGTCGACGCCAAGGGCCGATTGATCAGGCGGGTGCCGGCGGATTTCGCTTCTCCGGCGGCGTCGAAGAAGTAATTTCTTGTGGTGTCGAATTCCTTCAGATGTCGATCACGGGACACCAGGTCATGCAGACGGGGCGATATCTCAAATCCCTGGTCAGCCAGTTCGATGGCCGAATCGAACAGCCGCCGCCACGGAAGCTTGCCGTGATCCTTGTGCGCGGCTTCAAGCATCCGGAGCAGTCCCGGAACGCCGACCGGCAGGCCGCCGGGAGCCGCGTCATGAAATTCGCGGCGGCTGCCGTCGGAATTGAGAAACATGTCGGGGGCTGCCGCCGCCGGGGCCGTTTCCCGCCCGTCATAGGTCTCAACGGATTGAGACTTGGCCGAGTAGTGAACCAGAAAACCGCCGCCGCCAATGCCGGAAGACTGGGGCTCCACCACATTGAGTACCATCTGAACGGCGATCGCCGCATCGATTGCCGAGCCCCCCGCCCGCAATATCTCGAGACCGGCCTGGGCCGCCAACGGATTTGCCGCCGCCACCATGTGCTCGGCCGCTCGGGCGGCGGGACGCGGGGCGGGTTTGGCCGCTACGGCGGCCGCGGGAGCTGGCGAGGGTGTGGCAGCTTCGGGTGCGGCGGGTGCTTCCGCGGCGGGACGCGGGGCGGGTTCCGCCGCCACAATGGCCGCGGGAGCCGGGGAGGGTGCCGCAGCTTTGGGTGCGGCGGGCGCCTCCGTGGCGGGAGGC
>JAPPFK010000046.1:0-3626 GCA_028823885.1 Rhodospirillales bacterium
TTGCAGCCCACGCGATCGGGCCGGATTCGCAATTTTTGTTGGAAATATATTCCAAGTCTCCCGAAACGCCGTCGGCCGGAATTGTGTCCGATACGCGGAATTTCAACGCCGTCGGCCGGACAATCAGCTCTTGAGGTTGGGCGCGACCGTGTCGATCCAATCATTATCGCCGAGGGTCAGCAGCTCCTCCGCCGCTTCGGCCTTCGTCTGGGTGACGCTCTCGACGACGCCCTGCGCATCGCCTTCGTCCAGCTTGCAGCAGGCCTCCAGCCGGATGTCGTTGTTGTCATGGAAGTAGACCGACCAGATGCCGGGGAGGATTTCGATGGGCCCGTCGACGGGAACCCCGTGAGCCTTCAGGCGGTCCTGGATATCCTGGAACCGCTCGGCGGAGCAGGCGAAGGCCACATGCTGCATCCCGCCGATGGCGTCCCGGTCGGTCTGTGGGCGCTCCCCGCGAGGGATTTCGAAGAACGCATAGAGGCTGTCGCCGCCCATGTCGAAGAAGTAGTGGCGCAGCCGCTCCCACGGCGGGTTGCCCCGGTTGTTCACCGTGCCGATGCCTTCCGGCACCTTCATGGCGTGGACCAGCTTCATGCCCAGCACGCCGACATAGAACTCGACCGTGGCCTTCATGTCCTCGGTGGTGAGCGCAAGGTGATGAACGCCGCGGGTGGGCACGTCGTCTTCGGTTTGAGTGGTTCGAGTGGTTCGAGTGGCCCCGGCGGATCCGGCCGGGCCGGCCGATTGACCGTCCATTTGAATCTCCTCTCCGTTGACGCCATTTCACCCCAAAGCGGCGGTTTAGGCAAATCGAAGATGATAGCCGGCGGGGACGTTGACACGGGCGTTCCCGGCCCTTATGTTCCCGCGACTTCGCCGCCCGGACAGTTCACGGGCGGCGCGATTGGTTTAACCGTCGGGTGCGGTCATGAAGGTACGAAACTCGCTCAAGTCGGCGAAGCTGCGGGAAAAGGGCTGCCGCGTGGTGCGCCGCCGCGGCCGCCTGTACGTGATCAACAAGCGCAACCCGCGGTTCAAGGCCCGCCAAGGCTAAACCCCGCCCTGCATTGGGAGGATCGCGGCCGCGCCCGCCGGGCGCGGTTTTGCTTTTTCGGACCCCATAACCTTTCTACACTGGCGGCGTCATGAAAATGCCCGAACCCGATCAGGCGACCATTGCGCGCCGCCGGGAGATAGTCGCCAGGCTCAGGGAGATCGTCCCCCCCGGGCCCCTGGGCGACGGGGTGATCGACGACGCCAACACCCTGTCGGCCTACGAGTGCGACGGCCTGTCGGCCTACCGGCAGCTGCCCATGGTGGTGGTGCTGCCGGAGACCACCCGGCAGGTGTCCGACATCCTCAAATACTGTCAGGAGACCGGCACCAAGGTGGTGGCCCGGGGCTCGGGCACCTCGCTGTCGGGCGGCGCGCTGCCCCTGGCGGACGCGGTGATGCTGGGCCTCGGCAAATTCAACCGCATCCTGGATATCGACTACGCCAACCGCTGCGTGGTCACTCAGCCGGGCGTCACCAACCTCGCCATCTCCGAGGCGGTGACGGCCGACGGGTTCTATTACGCCCCCGACCCGTCGAGCCAGATCGTCTGTTCCATCGGCGGCAACGTGGCCGAGAATTCGGGCGGCGTGCATTGCCTGAAATACGGCCTTACCACCAACAACGTGCTGGGCGTCGAGATGGTGATGATGGACGGCGAGATCATCCGTCTCGGCGGCAAGCACCTGGATTCCGGCGGCTACGACATCCTCGGCCTGATCAACGGCTCGGAGGGTCTGCTGGGCGTGATCACCGAAGTGACGGTGCGGATCCTGAGGAAGCCGGAAACCGCCCGGGCGGCGCTCATCGGGTTCGATACCGCGGCCGCCGCCGGCGACTGCGTCGGCGCGGTGATCGGCGCGGGGATCATTCCGGGCGGCATGGAGATGATGGACCGCCCGGCCATCGCGGCGACGGAGGAGTTCGTGCACGCCGGCTACCCCCTCGACGTGGAGGCGCTGCTGATCGTCGAACTGGACGGGCCGGCGGCGGAGGTCGACTACCTCATGGGCCGGATCAGGGAAATCGCCGAGGGGCTCGGCGCCGGCTATTTCCGCATCTCCGAGAACGACGAGGAGCGGGAGAATTTCTGGGCCGGGCGCAAGGCCGCGTTCCCGGCGGTGGGACGGATCACGCCGGACTACTACTGCATGGACGGCACCATTCCCAGGGCGCGTCTGCCCGAGGTGCTGACCCGCATCTCCGAGCTTTCGGAAAAGCACGGTCTCGGGGTGGCCAACGTGTTCCACGCCGGCGACGGCAACCTCCACCCGCTGATCATGTACGACGCCAACGAGCCCGGCGAGTTGGCGGCGGCCGAGGCGTTCGGCGCCGAAATTCTCAGGCTATGCGTCGAGGTGGGCGGCGTGCTCACCGGCGAGCACGGGGTCGGCGTCGAGAAGCGCGACCTGATGGGCGCCATGTTCACCGAGGACGACCTGAAGCAGCAGCAGCGGGTCAAGTGCGCCTTCGACCCCGACAGCCTGCTCAATCCGGGCAAGGTGTTCCCGACCCTCCACCGGTGCGCGGAACTGGGCCGGGTGCACGTGCATCACGGCGAAACCCGTTTCCCCGACATTCCCCGGTTCTGACCGGTGAGCATCCTGACCCCGAGCGATCACGGCGAAATCGAGGCGGCGGTTGCCGGCGCGGTGGCCGACGGAATCCCGATGGAGGTTCGGGGCCATGCCACGAAGCGCGGCTGGGGCCGGCCGGTACAGGCGGAACAGGAACTGGACCTGAGCGGCGTCAGCGGCATCCATCTCTATGAGCCGGAGGAGCTGGTGCTCTCGGCGGCGGCGGGCACGCCGATCGGGGAAATCAACCAAGCCCTGGCGGCGCGGAACCAGCATCTGGCATTCGAGCCGCCGGACTGGGCGCCGCTCTATGGCGGCCGGGCGGGAGAAGGGACCCTCGGCGGCGTGGTCGCCTGCAACCTCGCCGGGCCCCGGCGCATCCAGGCCGGCGCGGCGCGGGATCACCTCTTGGGCTTTACCGCCGTCAGCGGCCGGGGCGAGACCTTCAAGTCCGGCGGGCGGGTGGTGAAGAACGTCACCGGCTTCGACCTCTCCAAGCTCATCACCGGGTCCTTCGGCACCCTGGCGGTGATGTCGGACATCACGGTCAAGGTTCTCCCGGCGCCGGAGAAGGTGCGCACCGTCCTGGTGTTCGGCCTCTCCGGCGAAGAGGCGCGGAGGGCCATGTCGGCGGCGCTCAACAGCCCTTCGGACGTCAGCGGCGCGGCGCACCTGCCGGCCGGCGCGGCGGCGCGCTCGGCGGTCGATTACGTCAGCGGCGCGGGAACCGGGGCCACGGCGCTCCGCATCGAGGGCCCCGAGCCGTCGGTCGCCGCCCGGACGGAAGCCCTGAGGAAGCTGCTCGGCGAGTACGGCGGAACCGAGGAACTTCACACCGCGCGCTCCAGGACCCTATGGGCCGAAATCCGGGACGTTCATCCTCTGCTGCCCGGAAGCGAAAATCTGATCTGGCGCGTCTCGGTGCCGCCGGCCGGCGGCGATGGGCCGCCCCCCCCGGGCCCGCCCAAAACCCCCTGGGGGGGGGGGGGGGGG
>JAPPFK010000046.1:3636-10290 GCA_028823885.1 Rhodospirillales bacterium
GGGCTGGTGTGGATTTCGGCGCCGGCGTCCAATGACGGGGCGCCGCCCCCGCCGCGCGCCGACGGGGGACACGCCACGCTGATGAGGGCGCCCGCCTCGGTCCGCGGCGGCGTCGCCGTCTTCGAGGAGCTTCCCGCCGGGGTGGCCGCCCTGTCGGCCCGGATCAAGGAAAGCTTCGATCCGGAGCGGGTCCTGAATCCGGGCCGGATGTATCCGGGAATCTGAGCCATGCAGACCAGTTTCACCGAAGCCCAACTCGCCGAACCCGCCATCATGGAGGCCAACGCCATCCTCCGGAACTGCGTTCATTGCGGGTTCTGCCTGTCGGCGTGCCCGACCTACGCGCTGCTCGGCGACGAGCGGGACAGCCCGCGCGGACGCATCTACATGATCAAGGACATGCTGCAGGCGGCCGGCCGGCCGGCGGACGAAATCGTGCATCATGTGGACCGCTGCCTGTCCTGCCTCGCCTGCATGAACGCCTGTCCGTCCGGGGTGCACTATCAGCACTATGTGGACAACGCGCGGGTTCATATCGAGAAGAACTACACCAGGCCCTGGTTCGAGCGGCTGCTGCGCCGCGCCGTTTCGATGATCCTGCCCCATCCCGGCCGGGCCCGCTTGGCGCTCGGATGGTCGGGCATGGCGCGGCCCTTTGCCGGAATGCTCGGGAACAAGGTCCGGGCCATGCTGGACCTCGCGCCGGCAAGGCTTCCCCCGAGGCCGGAAAATCGGATGGGCCGGACCTATCCGGCCGACGGCGCGCGCCGGATGCGGGTGCTGCTGCTGCCGGGGTGCGTGCAGGACGTGCTGCGGCCCAACATCAACGATGCGACGATCCGGCTGCTCAACCGGTTGGGCTGCGAGGTGGTAGTGGCGGAGAACACCGGCTGCTGCGGCGCACTGACCCATCATCTCGGCGACGAGAAGGCCGCGAACCGGTCCCTGGAAGCCAATCTGGCGGCGTGGCACCAGGAGATCGAGGCCGGCGAAGTCGATGCCATCGTCACCAACGCGGCCGGCTGCGGAACCGTGGTGAAGGATTACGGCCACATGGCCGGTACGGACGAGGCGCGGCAAATCTCGGGCCTGACGCGGGATATTTCGGAGATTCTCGACGAACTGGGGCTTGGCGAACCGGACCCGGGCGAGCCGGACCCGGGCGAGCCGGTGCAAGGCCGCCTGCCGGCGGTCGCCTACCAGGATGCCTGCTCGCTCAAGAACGGCCAGGGGATCACCGCCCAGCCGCGGGCGCTTCTGACGGCGGCCGGGTTCCGGGTGGGCGAGCTGGCCGAGACCCATTGCTGCGGATCGGCCGGCAGCTACAACATCTTCCAGCCCGAAATCGCCGACGCGCTCGCGGTCCGGAAAATCGACGCCGTCCGCCGGACCAAGGCGGAAATCGTCGCCACCGGCAACATCGGCTGCCTGCACCATTTGCGGCAGAAGGGCGGGCTCGACGTCTTTCATACGGTCGAGCTGCTCGACTGGGCGACCGGCGGGCCCGACCCGCGTCAATTGTGACCGCGGGCGCCGCAATTTGGCCTATGAGCCGGACCCCGCATCATCGGGAGATGCGCCCGCTCCGCCATTGGGTGATCGCGGGCCTTCTGGCGGTGCTCCTGGCGGTGTTCCTTATGAGCGGGCCGCCGGGTTCGGCGCACGCCGATCAGGAGGACGGCCGCCTCGACATCCTCTTCGGCCGGTTGGCGGTCACGGCGGATGCGGCCGAGGCGCGCTCCCTCGAGGCCGCCATCTGGCGGATTTGGCTGGAGCCCAGGGATGCGAAGCTGGAGTCCGTCATGGCGCGCGGGATCGCCGCCATGAACGGCGGACGGCTGGGCGCGGCCCTCGCGTTCTTCGACCGGGTGACCCGGGAGGCGCCCGGCTTCGCCGAAGGCTGGAACAAGCGCGCGACGGTTCACTACCTGATGAAGGACTTCGATGCATCGGTGAGGGATATCGCCCGGACGCTCGAACTGGAGCCCCGGCACTTCGGCGCGCTGTCCGGCCTCGGCCTGATCAACATGGCCCTCGAACGGCCGGCAGCGGCGCTTCGCGCGTTCGAGCAGGTATTGATGATTCACCCCAATGCGGCGGGCGCCCGGGCCCATGTGAAGCGGCTGCGCGACATCCTCGAGGGCGATCTCAGGGGCGATGAAACCTGACGGGCCCAAGTTGCCGGGCCGTAAACGCTGGTTAAAGCCCGGGCGCATCGGATATCGTTGAGCCAATTCAAACCGGGGCGGCGGTTCGCCGTACGCCAGTTCAAGAGGTACACATGAGTGAAAACGAGATCGCCGTTATCGTCGGCGCCGGATCGGGGCTGAGCGCGTCCCTGGCGCGGCTGTTCCACAAGGAAGGCATGAAGGTCGCCCTGGCGGCCAGAAACACCGACAAGCTGGCCAGCCTGACCGCCGAAGTGGACGGCAAATCCTACACCTGCGATACCGCGGATGCGGCGTCGGTCGCCCAGCTCTTCGCAGGCGTCGATGCGGATTTCGGAACGCCCGACATCGTCGTGTTCAACGCCAGCGCCCGGGTGCGGGGACCGCTCGTCGAGCTTGATCCCGAAGAGGTCGGCAAGGCGATCCTAACCACGGCGTTCGGCGGCTTCCTGGTCGCCCAGCAGGCGGCCAGGCGGATGCTCAACGCCGGGAAGGGGACGATCCTGCTCACCGGCGCGTCGGCCGGCGTCAAGGGCTTTCCGCAGTCGGCCACCTTCGCCATGGGAAAATTCGGCCTTCGCGGGCTGGCGCAAAGCATGGCGCGGGAACTTCACCCCAAGAACATTCATGTCGGCCACGTGGTGGTCGACGGCGGCATCGCCAATCCGGACCGTGGACGGACCCAAGGGGGCGACCGGGGCGAGGATGCGTGGCTCGAGCCCGACGCCATCGCCGAGACCTATCTGCATCTGCACCGCCAGCACCGCAGCTCGTGGTCCTGGGAGATCGAGGTGCGGCCCTGGGTGGAGAAATTCTAGTCCATGCCGAGGGCGGTCTTGTAGAGATCGAGGAGTTCCTCCTGCTCGCGCCGGTCGCTGCCGTCCAGCTTCCGGAGACGGACGACCTGCCGGATGATCTTGGAGTCGAATCCGACGCTTTTGGCTTCGGAATAAACCTCCCGGATGTCGGCGCCGAGCGCTGCTTTTTCTTCTTCCAGCCGTTCGATCCGCTCGATGAAGGACCGCAATCGGTCCGCCGCAATTCCGCCAACATCGGCCATAGGTGTCTCCTCTTGGGGTGTCGTTCGAACCCGGAGATTTGCCACGGCCGGGCGGGCCGGGCAAGACCCGACCGGGGGGCGGGCTAAAGGCCTTCGACGGTCTGCTCGATCAGGTCGTCGACGACGGCGCGGAGAGCCTCTTCCGGGGACGCGCCCGCGCCCACCGCATCGTCGAACGTGGCGATCTGCCGGTGGGCGCTGGTGCCGCGCCCGATGATCGTCCGGGCATGTTCCACCTCGGCGACGCAGCCGAGGGCTTCGGCATCCTCGCGAATCAGTTCCAGCAATTCCTCGATGAGATCGGCAAAGGGAACAAGCGAGCCCTTTCCGAAATCCACCAAACCTTCATCCAAGCCAAACCGATGGGCGCGCCAGCGATTCTCCGCGACCAGCATATTGGAATAGCTGCGCCAGCGCTGATTGGAGCTGCGAAGGCGATAGAGCATGCGGATGATGCAGACATAGAAGGCCGCGATGGTGATCGTGTCTTCAATCCGGGTGCAGATGTCGCTGATCCGCATCTCGAGGGTCGGGAACCGGGCGCTCGGCCGGATATCCCACCAGATCATCGTCGCATCCTCGATGAGCCCGGCGTCGATCATGACATTCACATGCCGGAGATACTCGCCGTAGGAGTCGAAACGCTCGGGCAAGCCGGTCCGCGGCAGTTCGTCCCAGACGCACAGCCGGTAGGACATCAGGCCGGTCTTCTCGCCTCCCCAAAACGGCGACGAGGTGGAGAGAGCCATCAAATGGGGCAGGAAATAGGCGGCCTGGCTCATCAAGTCGATCCGAAGATCGTCGTCTTCGACGCAGACGTGGACGTGCATGCCGCAGATCACCAGCCGCCGGGCCACCGCCTGGAGGTCCCGGGCGAGCGAATTGTAGCGGTCCTTGTCGGTGTGAACCTGGTGTTCCCAACGGGCGAAGGGATGGGTGGAGGCGGCGATGGGGGCGAGGTCATACTTGCCGGCGACCTCGGCGATGGTGGCGCGCAGCTCGCCCAGTTCCCGGCGCGCCTCGGCAATGGAGGCACAAACATCGGTCGCCACCTCGATCTGGGACCTCAGGAACTCCGGCTTGACCAGGCTCTGGAGCCGCGCCTCGCATTCGTTGAACATTTCTTCCGACGGATTTTTGACAAGGTCGCGGCTGTCGCGCTCGACGAGAAGATACTCCTCCTCGATACCGATTGTCAGGGCGGGTTCCGAGATGGGCATCAGTAGTGTTTGACCTCGTGGATGTCGTCGATCTGCAGAATTCGGTTCAGGCAATCGGCAACGATACCGGCCCACTCCTCGGCGCCTTCGTCGTCTTCCACCAAATCCTGCCGGATTTCGACCGCGCAATTGGGCAGGCCCGCCGCGCCGCCGTGAAAATCGAGCGAATGAGCCAGGTCGGCGCCGGAGTAGGGCAGGTTGTCGCCGACGTTGAAGCCTTCCGGCCGCCGGCGAAGTTCATAGATGAGCGGCTCGGCGATCCGCGGGTCCCGGTTCCACAACACGCCCACGTGCCACTCGCGGTCCTCGCCGTCCATGGACGGCGTGAAGCTGTGGATCGAGAACAGGGCCGGCGGCGTGCCGCGGCGCCACAGGTGGGCCAGGCCATCCGAAACGGCGCGGTGATAGGGCCAGTAGAGAGCGTCCCGCCGCGCCACTTCGTCGGCCTCCGACAGGCCCTGGTTGCCGGGAATGACGATATTGTCGCTGACCTTCGGGATCGCCGTCGGATCGCCGGGTTGGCGGTTGTTGTCGATGACCAATCGCGAATAGCCGGCGAGCACGGCCCTGGCGTCCAGCCTTGCCGCGAGCCGCCGCGTGACGTTGGCGGCGCCGATATCCCAGGCGACGTGCAGATCAAGCGTCTCCGGCGTAAGGCCGAGCCCGTCCAAGCTCCCCGGAATCTCGCGGCTCGCATGATCGCAGATCAGCAGCACCGGCGCGCTGCCCTCGGGGTTGAGAAGCTCGAAGGGCGCCGGGTCGTCCGGAGAAATCAAGGCGGCCGCCAGATCGGCGGCGCCCGGGGGTTCGGAATCCATGGCCGGACTATAGACCACCAAATCCCCGGTATCACTCACCGTTTGTTCCGGCAGGACCATGTAGCTATAACCGCGCGCCATGTCAGATCCAGGGTCCGCGCACGACCGCCGGGCGATGGCCGCGCTGTTCCTCGGCGCGGCCGCCATCGCCCTGTCGCCGATATTCGTCCGCTTGAGCGAGCTCGGGCCGGTCACCACCGGATTCCACCGGGTCTTCCTGTCGCTGCCGGTGGTATTCGTCTGGATCATGATCGACCGGAGCCGGCGCGAGATCGCCGCGGGCCCGCCGACCGCCAAGGATTACGCCCTGCTCATGCTGTCCGGGGTTTTCTTTGCCGGCGATCTGGCGCTTTGGCACTGGTCGATCAATCTGACGACGGTCGCCAACGCGACTTTGTTCGCCAACTTCGCCCCCATATTCGTGACGCTGGGGGCGTTTCTTCTGTTCAAGGAGCGGTTCAACCGGGTGTTTCTCGGCGGGCTGTTCTGCGCCGTCGCCGGCGTCGCCATTCTGGTCGGGGTGAGCGCCGGCACCAGCGAAAGGCACCTGATCGGCGACGGCCTCGGCATCGCGACCGCAGTGTTCTACGCTTCCTATATTCTGACCGTCAGCCGCCTGCGGGCCAAATTCTCCACCGCCACCGTCATGTGGTGGAGCGGTATTTCCACCTCGGTCATTCTGCTGCCGGCCGCCCTGATCACCGAGACCCCGCTGTGGCCGGCGGGGGTTGCCGGCTGGACCGTCCTGCTGGGCCTGGCGGTCGTGTCCCATACCGGCGGCCAGGGGCTGATCGCCTACGCGCTCGCCAAGCTCCCGGCCGCCTTCTCCTCGGTCGGGCTTTTGTTCCAGCCGGTATTGGCGGCGCTGATCGCGTGGGCGCTGTTTGCCGAACCCGTCACCGGTCTTCGGGGCCTGGGCGGGCTGGTGGTGCTGCTCGGAGTCTACCTGGCGCACCGCGGCTCCCTTGGCGGGAAAGGCCGCTAACCTGCTCAGCGAACCCCGGCACTGACGAACCGCCCCGCTTGTCCGAGTATGGCGAAACCCCTATAGTGCGAAGCTGGCAATGACATGTTGAAACCGGTCAGGAACCCGACCTGGTCCGGCGCCGCCTGCGCGCCGCCGAGCAGCATTATCGTGAAACCCATCATGGAGACTGACGCCATGGAGTCCAAAGATACCGCCGTGGAGCGCGGCAGCGGCAACGTCTTCGCCGATCTCGGCTTTCCCGAAGCTGACGCCCACCTCGTGAAGGCCGAGTTGGTCTGCCGCATCGACGACATCGTGCGCGACCGCGGCATCACTCAGACCGAGGCCGCGCGGCTGCTCGGCCTCTCCCAGCCCGACGTGTCGCGGCTGCTGCGCGGCGACTTCCGCGAGTACTCGCTGG
>JAPPFK010000052.1 GCA_028823885.1 Rhodospirillales bacterium
GGCCACTTTGCCGGCTGGCCCGGCAAAGCCGGTCCAGTGGGCCCGGCCATGACGAATTGGGCTTTGCCCCCCTCAACCGGCGGCGTCCTACTCGGCGGCGTGCTTGCCCACGCTCCAGCCGTTTTGCGCCAGATGGTCGTCCCCGTACTTGATCGGGAGGGCTTCCAGTTCCGTCGCCATGGTGTCGTTCCACCTGTTCAAAAAGCCGAACACGGCGACCTGGCCGACCAGCTCGACGATCTGCCGGTCGGTAAAGTGTTTCTTGAGTTCGTCCATATCCTCGTCGGTGACCATGTTGGGCACCGAGGCGGCGGACTGGGCCACCCGAAGCGCCGCCCGCTCGGCGTCGGTGAACAGCGGGCTGGTCTCGTAGTCGAAGGCCGCCTCGATCTTCTCGGCCGGAATGCCGCCCGACCGGGTCGCCTGAAAGCCCGTATGGGCGGCGCAGTACTGGCAGCCGGCCGAGGCGCTGGCCACATAGCTGACCAGCCGCTTGATGCCCACCGGCAGTTCCGTATCGCCGAAGTTCACCGTCCGCGCGAGCTGCAGGAAGGCCTGGGCGAGTTCCGGCCAATGGGCCATGGTCAGGAAACTGTTGGCCGGAAAACCCATGTTTTCCGTCGTCTTGGCGATCAGGTCCTTGACGAAATCATTGGCGTCCGGATCGAGAGGTTGGATACGAGGCATGCCGCCGCTCCCTGGAATTATTGGTTTGTCCGGCCGAGGATATGACAGGCCCCGAAGACCCGCAAACGGCAAACAGCCGATTTTCCGCTTGGCGGAAAGCCCTGGATCGGCTCTAGGGCACCAGGATCGACGAGCCGGTGGTCTTGCCGGCTTCCGTGTCCTCGTGCGCCCGCACCGCGTCGTCGAGGGCGTAGCGCTGGCCGATATTCACCCGGATGCCGCCGGAGCGGATCATGTCGAAGACCGAGTTCGCCGACATCACCAGATCTTCGCGCTTGGCCGTATAGGTGGCGACGGTGGGCCGGGTGAAGTAGAGCGAATCCCGTTTCTGCAGGATGGGCGGATCGACCGCCGGCATGGGCCCGCCGGTGGTGCCGAAGGAGATGAAGAAGCCCCGGGGACCCAGGCAGTCGAGAGTCTGCTCGTAGGTCGGGCCGCCGATGGGGTCGTAGGCCACCGGCACGCCCTCGCCGCCGGTGATCTCCCTGACCCGGCCCGCCACGTCCTCCGTGGTGAAGTCGATGACCTCCGAATAGCCGTTGGCGCGGGCGAGGTCGCATTTCTCGTCCCCGCCGTCGACGCCGATCATATAGGCGCCCTTGGCGGCGCCCCACTGGCCGGCGAGCGTGCCGACGCCGCCGCCGGAGCCCAGGAACAGGACCTTCTCGTCCTTCTTGATGTCGTAGCAGCGGTTCAACAGGTACTCGACGGTCATGCCCTTGAACAGGGTCGCCGCGCACTGTTCGTCGGAGATGTCGTCGGGCAGCGCCACGACGCGGACCGCCGGGAAGTTGCGGTACTCGGCGTAGGCGCCGCAGGGCGCGGTGGCGTACGCCACCCGCTGGCCGGCCTCGAACCCGGTGACGTTCGCGCCGACCGCCGAGACCGTGCCCGCCGCTTCGAGGCCGATGCCGCTCGGCAGTTCGAGGGGATAGAGGCCCGAGCGCTGATAGATATCCATGAAATTGAAGCCGATGACGTTCTGCTTGATCCGCACCTCATCGGGGCCGGGCTCGCCGATATCTTGGGTCTCGACGGACATCACCGAGGGCGCGCCCTGTTCGGCAAGCATGACAACGCGGTTCTGCACTGAAATCTCTCCCTTGCGAAAATACGATTTGCCGTTCCGGCAGCGGCCCGGCCGGGGCATGATTATCGCGGCAGTTTCGGCGGGTCAAACAGGGAGGCGGGAGAGCCGTGCGCATCACCGAAATTCGCGAGAAAGCGGTCAAGCTGGATGTGAATATCCGCAACGCGGTGTTCGCGTTCGACGACATGACCACGTCCATCGTCGCGCTGATCACCGACGTCGTCCGGGACGGCGTGCCGGTGACGGGATTCGCCTTCAACTCCACGGGGCGCTATGCCTGCGGCGCGCAGATGCGGGACCGGTTCATTCCCCGGATTTTGCGCCAGGACCCGGACAGTCTGGTGGACGAGGCGCGGGGCAACTTCGATCCGGATGCGGTGCTGCGGGCCATGATGTTCGGCGAGAAGCCGGCCGGCGATCTGGAGCGCTCGGTGGGGATCGGCACCATCGAGGTGGCGCTCTGGGACGCGATGGCGAAGATCGAGGGCCTGCCGCTCCACCGGCTGATCGCCGACCGTTACGGCGACGGCACATCTGCCGACAGCGTTTTCTGCTATGTCGGCGGCGGGTGGTATTCGCCCGGCGAGACGCCGGAAAGCCTGAAGGATGAAATGCGCGGCTATCTCGACCAGGGCTATACCCTGGTGAAGGCCAAGGTCGGCGGGCTCTCCATCGACGATGACGTGCGCCGCATCGAGACCATCCTCTCGGTCCTCGACGGCGGCCACCAGCTGGCCGTCGACGCCAATTGCGGGCTGAGCCCGGCGCGCGCCCTCGAATACGCGGAACGCCTGAAGCCGTTCGGTCTCCGCTGGTTCGAGGAGCCGGTCCATCCCGTGGATTTCGACGCCATGTCCGGGTTCGTCGCGGCCTACGGCAATCCGGCGGCGGCCGGGGAAAACCTGTTCAGCGTCGAGGATTTCCGCAACCTGTTCCGCTACGCCGGGTTCCGGCCCGGCACCGATTTGGTCAATATCGATGTGCCGCAGAGCTACGGGATCGGGACCTGCGCGAAAATATTGGAGACCGGCCGGTCCTTCGGCTGGGCGCCGGCTTCGTTCATTCCCCACGGCGGCAATCAGATGTCGCTTGCCTGCGCGCTCGGTTTCGGCATGGGCATGTGCGAGGCCTACCCCCACGTCTTCGGCGCGTTCTCCGGCTATGCGGACGGCGCGCGGGTCCGGGACGGCTATCTTCCCGCGCCCCAATTGCCGGGCGTCGGATTCGAAGGGCAGAACGAGCTCTATTCGCTGTTCCGGGACTTGGCCGCATAGAGGGGTTCGCCATGGCCGCCGCCAGCGGATATAAACGGCGGATACGGAAGGAGACGGAATGGCTGAGACCTCCAAGGACGAGTTGGATATCGTTGCCGTCATCGAGGGATACATCGAGGGTTACGTCAACGCGGATCTTCCCGCTCTCCGCGGCGCATTCGCGAGCGATGCCGTCATGAACGGATATGTGGGCGACAGGCTCGTCACCGGAACGCCCGAGCCTTTTTTCAGGCAGGTCGGGTCGAACCCGCCCCTCGGATCGTCCGGTTTCGACCCCGAATACGACATCGAGCACCTCTCGATCACCAACAATGCGGCATCGGTGGTCTTGAGGGAAACCGGCTTCGGACAGCATAACTTCACCGACTACATGCACTTGCTGAAACGGGACGGGGTCTGGAAGATCGTCAGCAAGACCTTTTCGACCTGGTAGAGCCGGAGGCCGCGGACCTGACCATGCCCGAACCGACGATCGGTGAAGAGTGGATCGAACGAGACCGCAACGCCGTGCAGCATCCCGGCGGAGGCGGGGGCGCCGACACGGTGGTGCTCAGCCACGGCAAGGGATCGACGGTTTGGGATGTTGACGGCCGGGAGTACCTGGACGCCCAGGGAGGCGCCTGGTTCAACCTGGTCGGCCATGGCCGTACCGAACTCGCCGTGACCGCCGCGAAACAGATGGCGCGGCTGGCTCACTTCTCCATCGGCTTCGACTATTCCAGTATGCCGGCGACGGCGTTGGCCGAGAAACTGATCGAATTGGCGCCCGGCAATATCCGGCGGGTTCGGTTCATGAGCGGCGGGGGCGAGGCGGACGATCATGCGCTGCAGCTCGCGCGCCTTTATCATTATCGGAACGGCGATCCCCAACGGCGCAAGGTGCTGACCCACCAGGGCGCCTACCATGGCGGAACGTCCGGGGGCGTGGAGCTTGCCGGCGGCGTCCCGGGCGTGGCCGGAACGCCGGAGGAGGTGATACGGCTCACCGCGCCCCGTCCCTACCACCCGGAGCTCTATGGCAATCGCGACATGACGGACTTCTGCGTCGACGAGTTGCAATCCGTCATCGCCGAACACGGGCCGGAGAGCATTGCCGCCATGTTCGGTGAATTGGTGATCGGCCCGGGCGGCATGATTCCGCTCCCCGACGACTACTGGCCTCGAATGACGGCCGTCCTCAAACGGCACGGGATACTCTTCGTCGCGGACGAGGTCGTGACGGCATTCGGCCGCGCCGGGGCGTGGTTTACGTCCAACGATTACGGCCTGGAGCCCGACATCATTGTTTTGGCCAAGGGTATCGCCAGCGGCTATGTGCCCATGGCCGCCCTGCTGCTGGACGGCCGACTCGCGGATGCGGTCAACGGTCTCGGTCCGGGCAATTCCTATGCCGGGCATAATGTGGGGTGCGCCGTTGCGTCCGCCCATATGGACATCATCGAGCGCGAGAACCTCCTGGAAAACAGCCGGGCCCGCGGCGCGCAGTTTCTCGAAGAACTGTCGCAACTGACATCCCATCCGTTGGTTGGAAATATCCGCGGGCGGGGCCTGATGATCGGCGTCGAACTGGTCACCGACAAGGACAGCCGCCGGCCCCTATCCGATATCGCGCCGGCGCTGCATCAGGAACTTCCGCGCTATATCCGGCGCGAGCACGCCGTTCTGTTGGGGCTGCGCGCCGGCGCCATCGTGCTCACCCCGCCGTTGATCATAACCGAACCGGAAGTGAGCAGGATTTGCCGAGCGGTGATCGATGCCGTCGAGCGAATCGATCCCGAGACCCTTGCGCTGCCCGCCTGAAATCGAGTACGGGCCTCGGCGCCGGGGCGGGGCATCCAACGCCTAGGCCTTCGCCGCACTCACCACATAGAGGGGGCCGCCGGCCGACCCGTCCACCAGGCGCCGGGCCTCGGGTTCGCCGTAAGCGCCGGTTTCGTCCAGATAGGCGGCGATCAGGCGGGCGCGCTCCACGTCGCCCGAGTGCCGCCAGACGGCCACCGCCTTGGTCGGGAACAGCCGGTTGGTATAGGCGACGTGGAGCATCCCGCCGGGCCTGAGCACCCGGGCGATATCGGTCATCACGTCGACCGGCTTCAACAGGTACTGGAGCGAGAACAGGATCAGGCAGGCATCGAACGCCCGGTCGGCGAACGGCAGGGCGGGCAGCTTGTTGAGATCGTGGACGAGCCCGGAGGTCAGGGCCGGGTTATCGGCCAGTTCCGTCTCGTTCATGCCGAGCCCGGTAAGGCTGGCGAGACCGTGGTCCTCGGCCATGTGCGAGCGCCACGCCGACATCAGATCGAGCACGTCGCTGCCCCTCGGCAGGCGGTCGGCGAGATATCCCGCCAACACGCCGGACGCTTGCTCATCCACGTGGATGACCAGGCGCGGGAACGAATAGAACGCCCGGTCGTCCGTGTTGTCCTGGCGCTGGAAGAGATCGGCGCGGTCCTTGAGCCGCCGATGATTCCCCGAGTGATTGCCGTGTTGGTTGCTGCCCTGAGCCACCCCGGCCACGCTACATCTTCAGCAACGCTTCGGCGTTGCGGTGGAGAATCTTGGCTTTGTCCCCGGTGTTGAGCATCAGCTGCTTCTTCGAGCCTGGTTCGGCTGGTACCGCGCGGTTCATCGCTGGCCCCGTCTACTCTCTATTCTTCCCGATCAACCGGCCTTTGTTCAGCTTCTCAATCATTCCCTTCCCTTGCGGACCGAGATTGTAGGCTCTCAAATAATCGGTCTTTGCGGCTTCCATATTCCCGAGGGATTCCTGATACTCACCCCTGAAGACAACCCATTTGGGGTCATTGGGATCCAGCTCCACCAATCGATCGAAGTCGGCGAAGGCTTCTGCGGTACGTTCGAGCCCCACATAAACGAGCGCACGCTGGTAAATGTACCGCCGGGACCCCTCAATCGACAATGCCTGCTGGATGTCTCCAAGGGCGGCGTCAAAATTCCGCGCCATGAGGTAGGCTCTTGACCTGAAGTACAGAAAGAATCCACGGGTTAGTCGATCCGGCGCCAGTTTCTGTTCGAGCGGTACGGTGAAATCGCTAATGGCCTCTTGGGGGCGCTTGAGGTCAAGGAATAGGCCCCCTCTGATCAGATGGAGATTAGATAAATTGTCATTGCTGAGCGGCTGCTCCCCGCTCCTTGCCTTCGTTGCCCTCTCGAAGAGCCGTAGCACTACCTCGACTTTCGCCTCGGCCTCCTTGTCTTGACCATTCGCCTTGAATTCGTGCGCGATGGTCAAGGCTTGCCGGGCCTTGGCATACGCATCGGCTGGGCTTCGCACGTCCTCTACGCCACTTGCTTGAGCCGGTGAGATCAAGCTCATGGCCAGTACTAGAAATAGCCACGAAATTCGGAATTTGCGTCCCAATGGGCGGCCCATCCGTCTACATCTTCAATATGGCTTCGGCGTTGCCGTGGAGAATCTTGGCCTTGTCCTCGGTGTTGAGCATCAGCCGTTCCATCCAGTGCGGCCCCGGCTCGTTCCTGACGAACGGATAGTCGATGGCGAACAGGATGTGATCGGTGCCCATTTCCTGGATGCAGCAGAGCAGCGCCGGGTCGGAGAAGAATCCGGACGTGGTGACGTAGAAGTTCCGGCAGAACGTCTCCTTGAAGGGGAAGGCGGCATTGCCCGGCCGCTGCAGGGCCATGTTGATCCGCCAGGCGAGGAACGGCAGGGTCTCGCCCAGGTGCCCCAGGATGATTTTCACGCCCGGGTACTTCTCCAGGACGCCCGACAGGACGATGCGGATGCCGATGGTCGCCGTCTCCATGGTGAAGCCCCAGCCCGCGTTGACGATCCCCGGGAAGTCTTCGACGTAGTCCTTGAGATAGGCGTCCACCACCGCCGGGTGGGGGTTGGCCGGGTGGATGTAGAGCGGCATGTCGAGGGCTTCGGCGCGCTCGAAGATGGGCCAGAAGCGCTTGTCGTCGATGAACGCCCGCTCCTCGCCGATCAGCCCGTGGATCATGGCGCCTTTCATGCCCAGATCGTTCACCGCGCGCTCCAGTTCGTCCGCGGCCGCCTCCGGATCGGCGGTCGGCAGGGCCGCGAAGCCGGCGAACCTGTCGGGGTGCGCGTCGCAAACGGCCTTGAGGTTGTCGTTCACCAGGCTCGCCATCTTCCTGCCGGTTTCGGCATCCAGGCGCTGGGTTGACGGCGCCCCATGGGACAGAACCTGAACGTCGATGCCGGCATCGTCCATGGACTTGATCCGCTCTTCGCCCACGTCGACCAGGGCATCCCGCACCCAGCCGCCGGTCCTGGCGTCGACCCCGGTGTACAAGTCCACCAGTTCCAGGTCGTAATAGTGCTCTTCGATGGCGATGACCCGCTGGCCGTCGAGAATAGTCATGGTGGTCCCCCTTTTTTGCCGGAAAATTGCCGGGGGGAATGCTATCAGTCCCGAACGCCCGAGTCAGGGGCGGCGCATCCGATTTTCCGGCCATATTCGTGCCGGAAACCCCTCCCTGCATTGCGGGCTGTTCCAAGGCGCCGGAATAGGTTAATATGATTGCGACGCGTTCTGAATTTCCGGTGTGATCCCTTTCTTTCCACGAAACGGCACTTCCAGAAACAGTATCGCCGTAACTTGGGTGGCCGTCGCCGATCCGCGCCGGCGCCCGCATGAATTGGAAACGAGAAGGAAGTGTAATGCCTACTGGTACCGTGAAGTGGTTCAATGCCACGAAGGGTTATGGGTTCATCGAGCCCGAAGACGGCGGAAAGGACGTGTTCGTGCACGTTTCCGCCGTGGAGCGCGCCGGTCTCACCGGTCTCCGCGAAGGTCAAAAGGTCGAGTTCGAGGTGGTTCCCGGCCGGGATGGCCGCTCGGCCGCCGACAACCTGAACGCGCTCGACTGACGTTTGCCCGCAGACGGGGCGGCCGCCCCCTGTGACCGGCCGTCCCCGAACTGCCTCGCGGAATGGGCGATACGGCCGTATGCGCGCCGGATCGCCCTTTGCTTTTGGAAGGTAGCCCTCCATGGCCGCGGCACTGGGAAATACGGTTCACGTCCACTTCGTCGGCAAGGTCGGCGACGGCCGGGAGTTCGAATCCACCCTTGACGCCCAACCCATGCGCATCCAGCTCGGCAAGGGCGAGATCATGCCCGCCGTCGAGAACGGCATCGTCGGCATGGAACAGGGCGACAAAAAGACGCTGAACCTCTCGTCGGCCGACGCCTTCGGCGAGCGGAACGAGGACTTCGTCTACGACATTCCGAGGGCCGATATCCCGGACGAGGTGACGCTGGAACCGGGCGCCATGCTCTCCGCCCGGAGCGACGAGGGCGACGAGGTGCGGATGATCGTCCTATCCTTCGATGACGAGAAGGTCACCGTCGACGGCAATCATCCGCTGGCCGGCCACGACCTGGTCATCGACCTGGAACTGGTCGGCATCGAGTAGGGCGCTGCATCCGCGCGCCCGGCGCCATGCCCCGCCGACAGCGCGGGACGTCGGAAAATCCCCCCCTCCCTAGCCCTCCCCCTCGAAGGGGGAGAGGGTCAAAGCATCCACAACCGGCCGCCGGATATTCCCGCGTTTCAGGCCGGCAGCACCCGGCCGGGGTTCATGATGCCGTTGGGGTCCAGTGCGGCCTTGATGGATTTCATCACCTCGATGGCCACCGGGTCCTTGTAGGCGGCCATTTCCGCGAGTTTCGAATCCCCGATGCCGTGCTCGGCCGAAAACGAGCCCCGGTAGCCGCCCACCGAATCGAGGACCGCCCGCTTGATCTCCGCCCTGAGTTCCTCCAGCCGGTCCGCCCCGCCGTCCGGCGGATAGACCGTGTAGTGCAGGTTGCCGTCGCCCAGATGGCCGACGCTGGAGAGTTTGGCGCCGGGAAAAATCCCCTCGACCGCGGCTTCCGTATTGGCGACGAAATCGTGAACCTGGTCCAGGGGCAGGGAAATGTCGAAGCCGATCCGCGGCCCCGATTTCACCACCGCCTCGTAGGCCGATTCCCGAAGCTCCCAGAATTCCAGGCGCTGCTGTTCGGCGGCGGCGATCACCGCGTCGGTGACGTGGCCGGTCTCGAAGGCTTCGCCCAGGATGGCCTCCAACTGCGCGGTCACCGGAACGGTGCCGTCGTCGGCCGGCGCCGCCTCGCGGTCCGAGGTCGCCGCGACCTCCATCAGGATCGAGAGGTCGGGCGGATCGGCGAAGGGACGCTTCAGGTGGGGCAGGTGCTTCTCGTACTGCTCCATCATCAGCTTCGGGATCATCTCGAACGCCTCGACGGCGCCGCCGGTTTCGGCCTGCATCCGGTTGAGCAGCTCGAGGGCGCGGTTGATGTCGGGCACGGCGGCGAAGGCCGTCGCCCGGGCCTTGGGCAGGGGGAAGAGCTTGAGGGTCGCCGCGGTGATCACGCCGAGGGTTCCTTCCGAGCCGATGAACAGGTCGCGGAGGTCGTAGCCCGTATTGTCCTTGTGGAGCCCGGTCAGCACATCCATCACCCGGCCGTCGGGCAGCACCGCTTCCAGTCCCAGGCACAGCTCCCGGGCGTTGCCGTAGCGGACCACGTTGATGCCGCCGGCGTTGGTCGCGAGGTTGCCGCCGATCATGCACGAGCCCTGGGCGCCGAGGCTCAGGGGGAAGAACAGGTCCCGTTCCTCGGCGAGCCGGTGGATCTCCTGCAGCACGACGCCGGCTTCGACGGTGATGGTGCGCGCCGATACGCTGGTCTCCCGCACCCTCTTCATGCGCTCCAGGGAAAGGACGATGGAATGGCCGGCGCCGTCGGGCACCGCGCCGCCGGAGGTCGCCGTGTTTCCGCCCTGGGGAAACACCGGCGTTCCGGTTTCGTTGGCCCATTTGAGCACCCCGGAAACCTCGGCGGTGGACGCGGGCCGGACGACCGCCGCCGCCCGGCCGGTATTCGCCCCCGGCCAATCGGTGAGGTACTTTTTCTTGTCGGCCTCGGCGGTGAGCACGCCCGCCTCGCCGACGATGGCGCCGAGGGCGCTTTCGAGATCGGCCATTCCGTCCCCCTGTCAAAACCCTTCCCGGAGTTGGTCGGGGCTAGATTAGCGGCGATTGCCGGATGGGCAATTCGAAATGCAGGACCGCGCTTGTCCCCTCTCCCCCTTCTTCAGGGGGAGAGGGTCAGGGTGAGGGGGTCATAAGA
>JAPPFK010000140.1:0-64958 GCA_028823885.1 Rhodospirillales bacterium
CTTGGAATATATTTATAAATCATGATATTTCAACACCTTACAGCTATGCAAAAAACGCATGGCTCGCGCAGCCCAGTGGACCCGGTCCCCGGGCCCGGAATCGCGATGAAATTCCTCGGGTTTTTGATCCTTGCGGCCGGCCTGTGGGCTGCGGCCTCTCACGCCCTTGGGGCGGCCGCGGAGGACAGGCTTCCCATTTTCGATACCCACGTCCACTACAGCCGGGATGCGTGGTCCGAATATTCCCCGGCCCGGATCGAGGAGCTGTTCCGCGAGGCGGGCGTGCTGCGGGCGCTGGTATCCTCGACGCCCGATGACGGAACCCTGAAACTCTTCAGGCACATGCCGGAACGGGTGGTGCCCAACCTCCGGCCCTACCGGGACGGCGCCGACCTCGGCTCCTGGTCGGCCAACCAGGAGGTGTTCGATTACGTCTCCGAACGCCTGACCAGCGGCATCTATCGCGGCGTCGGCGAGTTCCATCTGTTCGATCCGCTGGAGGCCAGGTCCCGCCAGGTCCGGGGACTGGTCAAGCTGGCCGTCGAGAAGGACCTGTGGCTGCAGGTCCATTCGGGGGCCGCGCCGGTCAGGGCGCTCTACGCCATCGACCCCCGGGTCAAGATTCTCTGGGCCCATCTCGGCATGACCGAGCCCGCGGACGTGGTGATGGAGATGATGGATTCCTATCCCGATATGCTGAGCGAAACCTCGTTCCGCGGCGGCGAGATCGGCAGCGGCCCGGACGGGATCGACCCGGCGTGGCGCGAGGTGATGATCAAGCATGCGGACCGGATCATGATCGGCTCCGACACCTATGTCACGCCGCGCTGGGATGAATACGCCTCCCTGGTGGACGAGCACCGCGCCTGGCTCTCGCGATTGCCGGACGAGGTCGCCCGGAAGATCGCCTACCGGAACGCGGTCCGGGTGTTCGGCCCCGGCAGGGGAACCGGTTTCCCCCCGGACTCCCCGGACTGATCGGGGCTTTGACAAGCCGCCCGGAAGCCGATTTAGTCGCCTCCGAATTCTTGTGAGAGAGGAACCCGAAAGACCATGGCTCACGTCATCCCTATCGAAGACCGCCCCCAACTTCCCATCGAGGGGAGCGGCGATACGTTTCCGATCCGCCGGATCTACTGTGTCGGGCGAAACTACCGCGCCCACGCCATCGAGATGGGCGCCGACCCGGACCGGGAGCCGCCGTTTTTCTTCATGAAGCCGGCGGACGCGATCGTCCAGAACGGTGCGACCATTTCGTATCCCTCCAAGACCGGGAATCTTCACTACGAAATCGAACTGGTCGCGGCCATCGGCCGCGGCGGCGGCAACATCGCCGAAGGCGACGCGCTGGACCATGTCTGGGGCTACGGCGTGGGCATCGATCTCACCCGCCGGGACGTGCAGCAGGCGGCGAAGGACATGGGGCGTCCCTGGGACATGGGAAAGGGCTTCGACGAATCGGCGCCGTGCACGGCGCTCCGCCCGGCCGCCGACGTGGGCCATCCCGACACCGGCAACGGCGCCATCTGGATCAAGGTGGACGGCGAGGTGAAGCAGGAGAGCACGCTGGACAAGCACATCTGGAACGTCGCCGAGACCATCGCCCATCTGTCCGAATACGTCACCCTGGAGCCCGGCGACCTGATCTTTATGGGAACCCCGGACGGGGTCGGTCCGGTCGAACCGGGCCAGACCATGGAAGGCCATATCGACGGCGTCGGCGACATTGCCATCCGGGTCGCTAAGCCGACATCAGGCTGAACGCCCGGTAAAGGAATACGGCGCCGATCGCCATGGCGGCGCCCTGGGTCAGCCAGCGGAACTGATGGTCGGACATGGCGACCACCACGCGGCGGGCGAGAACGTTGCCGAAATAGGCGAGGGGCACCACGGCGGCGAAGACCCACAGCGGCAGGATGAGGTCGCCGTCCTCCACCAGGCGCAATATGAGAACGAAATAGATCACCTTGGCCGTGTGGCTGAGGACCTGGGTGAAGCCCTTGGTGGCGTGGACCTGGAACCGGTCGAGCGGGCTCTTGACGAAAAACACGTCGAGCAGGGGACCCGACACTCCGGCCAGCATCATGGTGCCGACGTTGGTGAACCCGCAGACCGCCGGCATGAACGGCTTGGTGATGTCGAGCGCCAGGTTCCTGGGCGTCAGAAAATTGGCGAACGGCAGAATGCCCAGCAGCAGAAAGACGAGAATTTTATTGGTGACGAAAACGAAGGCGGCGAACAGGAACAGGCACGCCGCCGCCCCCGTCAGGTAGCCGCCCAGGATGTTCCACTGGATATGCTCCCGGTAGATCCAGGCCCGCGTGCCGTTGGAGGCGATCTGGGTGACCCCGTGGAGGATCATCGCCACGGAGACCGGCAGCACCCAGACGAAGACGCCCATCAGGATGGTGCCGCCGGCGAGGCTCAACACCCCGCTGATGAAGGACGTGCCGATGACGGCCGCGAGAAGCGCGGCGATGCCGCCGAGTGAAATCAATGGTGCCCCCGGGATGGTTCGGCAGCGCCCCTGTGCCTCAATCCGGGCGTCCCGGTTATTCGCCCGGCTGCCGGGCTTGCTGTTGGGCCTGGGCCGGCTGCGCGGCCTTGCCGTGACCGCCGTGGGTCTCCATGGATGCCTCGAACTCGGCGATGGCTTCCGAGCCTTCGGAGAACAGGCCGGGCTTCTTGTTGAACGCCCCGTTCTCGCGATAGAACTTGTCCACCTTCAGGTGCCGCTGAGCCATGCCGGGGCTCGCCTTGACGAAGTCGTAAAGCGCCACGAAACCGCCGGTCCACATGGTGCGGACGGTGGTGTAGAGGCCGCGCGCGGCCTTTAGTTTCTTGACGTCGGCGTTCTCGTAGGTGTGGAGCTGGTCCCGCTGCTCGAGCGCCGTCCGCAAATCGTCGGCGGTCGCCCAATTGCACCGGTAATGGATCGTGCCGTCGGGCCGGATCACATAGAGGATGTTGGGCATCATGCCGTATTGCTTGTGGAAGCTCCCCTCGACGTCGTCCACCAGGACCCGGCGGTGCTCGTTGTAGCGGGGTTTCACCAGCCTGGCCGCCTCGACCTTCTCGTCGAAGTCCTGGTGCGGGCCGAGGCGCTCGCCCGGGTGGGCCTCGCGGACATAGATCAGCAGGAAGACCACATCGGGGTGATCGTTCTGGATCGCCTTCATGTCCGGAATGTTCTTGGTGTACATGGAGCAGGTCGAGGACCCGGTCTCGATCACCACCCACTTGCCGGAAAAGTCCGAAAGCCTGACCGGTTCGCCGGTCTCCAGATCCGTCAAGGCGGCGTCGACATACGGTTCACCCGCCGACGGTCCGGCGAACACATCCCAATCATAGTGTTTCACCGTGAAATGGGCGTTGTTGTAAACCATCGGCGGTTTTTGCGGTGCGTTCATCGATGAGCTCCCAATTGGAATAAGTGCCGTGATTTTGCGGCTCGAAAACCGCAAAAGGCCGAAGAATTTCTTGTCTGTGGGAGAGGTTCTGAACCGTCCCGCATACCAAGTCAACCATACCACAGGGTGAAAGAGGGAGCCGAGGCTTTGCGAAACCGCCAAAGCGCGTCATGGCCGGGCCCACTGGACCGGCTTTGCCGGGCCAGCCGGCAAAGTGGCCCGGCCATCCACGTGTAGCGCCGGCCGCCAAGCGTGGATCACCGGGTCAAGCCCGGTGATGACGGCTTGCGGTCCAACCGCTCGCCGGGGGAGGGTCAGAGAGGGGCGCAGGGCGTCAGAATATGGGAGGTTCCGGCGTTTCGGCGCCGGCGTGCAGGAAGTCGAGATCGCACCCCTTGTTCGCCTGGGTCACGTGCCGGGCGTACAGCGCGGTGTAGCCCCGCTCATACGGGAACGGCCGGGGCGTCCATGCCTTTCGGCGCGCTTCCATCTCGTCGTCCGGAATATCGGCGTTCAAGCGGCGCCCGGGGATGTCGAGATCGATCATGTCGCCGGTTTGGATGAGCGCCAGGTTGCCGCCGACCTGCGCCTCGGGGGCGACGTGCAGAATGCAGGTGCCGTAGGCGGTGCCGCTCATCCGGCAGTCGGAAATCCGCACCATGTCGCGCACCCCCTTCTCCAGCAGCTTCTTGGGAATCGGCAGCATGCCCCATTCGGGCATGCCGGGCGCGCCGATGGGCCCCGCATATTTCAGCACCAGCACCGAGTCCTCGGTGACGTCCAGGCCGGGGTCGTCGATGCGGTCGTGGAGGTCCTGGTAGCCCTCGAACACCACCGCCGGACCCCGATGGACATGGAACCTGGGATCGGCCGCGGTTTGCTTGATCACACACCCGTCGGTGGCGATGTTCCCCCTGAGTATGGCCGTACCGCCTTCGTGATAGAGCGGATTGTCGAGGGGGCGGATGACCTCGTCGAGATAGACCTCGGCGCCCTCGAGGTTGTCGGCGAGCGTTCCCCCGGTGACCGTTTTCTGGGTCAGATCGAGCTGGCCGGTCAGCCGGGTCATCAGCCCGCGCAGTCCGCCCGCGTAGTAGAAGTCCTCCATCAGGTATTTGCCCGAGGGTTTGATATCGAGAATGACCGGGGTCTTCTTGGAGATCTCGTCGAAGCGCTCCAGCGTGAGTTCGATCCCGGCCCGCCCGGCGACGGCGATCAGATGGATCATGGCATTGGTCGAACCGCCGAGGGCCATATCGATGACCGTGGCGTTGTCGAAGGAAGCCCGGGTGAGGATGTCGGAGGGTTTCAGGTCTTCCCACACCATGTCGACGATCCGCCGGCCGCTGGCCGCGGCCATCAGCGCGTGGCTGGAATCGACCGCGGGAATCGATGAGGCGCCCGGCAGGGTCATTCCCAGGGTCTCGGCAATGGACATCATGGTCGCGGCGGTGCCCATGACCATGCAGGTGCCGGCGGAACGGGAGAGACCGCCGACGACATTCTCCATCGTCTCGTCGTCGATCAGGCCGGCCCGCCGGTCGGCCCAATAGCGGAGCACGTCGGTGCCGCTGCCCAGGGTCTCTCCGGCGAAGAAGCCGCGCAGCATGGGGCCGGCGGGCACGTAGATCGCCGGCAGGTCCATGGTCAGCGCCGCCATGAGGAGGGCAGGGGTGGTCTTGTCGCAGCCGCCCATCAGGACGACGCCGTCGACGGGATGGCAGCGGATCAGTTCCTCCGCCTCCATGGCCAGGAAGTTGCGGTAAAGCATGGTCGACGGCTTGACCATGATTTCGCCCAAGGACATGGCGGGCAATTCGATGGGGAAGCCGCCGGCCTCGTAGACGCCCCGTTTGATCTCCTCGGCCCGCTGCTTGAAGTGGGAGTGACAGGTGTTCATGTCGCTCCACGTATTGATGATGCCGATCTTGGGCTTGCCGGTGAAGTCTTCGCCCGAATAGCCCATTTGGCGGGAGCGCGCGCGGTGGCTGACGGAACGCATGTCGCTCGGCCCGTACCACCGTTGGCTGCGAAGGTCTTCGAGTTTCTTCCGGGTTTTTGTGGCCACGGCGCATTCCCCTCTGAGGCGGCTTAATAGGTGTTTCGGTACTCACGAATCGGATTTAATAGGCGATCGCCGGAACACCGGCAAACGGTTTCGGGACGGTCCCGGCGCTGCCGGCGTGGCGGTTAGGGCGTAAATGTTTTTTTTCCTCTCAAAGGTTCTCTGGTTCCTTGCCGATCCGGGAAATCACATTGTCATCGGTCTGCTGCTGGTGACCGCCGCGCTGTTGCTGCGATGGCGCAGGACCTTCCGGACCCTGTTGTTCCTGCTTGTCGGCTACGCCTTGGTCATCGGTTTCCTGCCCGTCGGCAAGACCATGCGGGCGGCGTTGGAGAACCGGATACCCGTTCCGCGGAGTTTGCCGGACAGGGTAGATGGTATTGTTGTCCTCGGCGGCGTGGTCGATCAGTTTCTCAGCGAAGCGAGGGGACAGACCGCCATCGGCGGCGCGGTCGAGCGGGTCACCGTGAGCGCCCGGCTCGCCGCGCAATATCCCGACGCCCGCATCGTCTATTCCGGCGGGTCCGGGGTGCTGGGGCGGCAGGAGTTGAAGGAAGCAAACTATATCAAGCCCATATTCGCTCAGCTCGGCGTGAAGTCGTCCCGTTTGATAATCGAGGATCAATCCCGGAACACCGCGGAAAACGCAACTCTGACCAGAGAACTGGTCGAGCCGGCGACGGAAGAAACGTGGATACTGGTGACATCGGCGTTTCACATGCCGCGGGCGCTTGGCGCTTTTCGGCGTGCCGGCTGGTCGGTTATCCCTTATCCCGTCGACTATTCGACGGAACCCGATCAGGGGTTTCGTTTGACCGGCAGCTTTACGGCCGGGTTTATCGTCTTCGGGGCGTCGCTTCGGGAGTGGATAGGATTGGTTGCCTATCGCTTCACGGATCGTACCGATGCATTTTTCCCGGCCGCGGGGATGGAGAAACCATGACCCGGCAGTCTTTCGTTAATCTCTCGCGCTTAAAAGGCGGATGTTGTACTGCTCGTTGTCAATTGGGTGGAGTTGGTGTGAATGAAAACCTGCTTTAGGACCTTGGCGTTTGGCCTGTTGGGAGGCTTGGCCGCCGTTGGCGTTGACGGCGGGGCGATTGCCCGGGAGGCTTCAAAACCATTCGGGCCGTGGCTTGACGAGTTGAAGGCCGAGGCGGCGCGGAAGGGCATCCGGGCCAAGACCCTCGACGCGGTAATCCCGACCGTCAAACCCATCCCGCGGGTGATCGAATTGGATCGCCGGCAGCCCGAATTCACGCTGACCCTGCAACAATACATGGACCGGGTGGTGCCCAATTCGAGAGTCAAAAAGGGCCGTTCGAAATTCCGGGAAAATGCCACATTGTTGACAGAAATCGGGCGCAAATTCGGCGTTCAGCCGCGCTTTATTGTTGCGTTTTGGGGCGTGGAAACGGATTTCGGCCGTCTGGATGGAGGCTTTCCCGTGATTTCGGCGCTGGCGACCTTGGCCCATGACGGCCGCCGGTCCAAGTTCTTCCGCGGCGAACTTATCCGTTCGCTCAGAATCGTCGACCAGGGTCACATCGCCCACACCAACATGAAGGGTTCGTGGGCGGGCGCCATGGGTCAATTCCAATTCATGCCTTCGAGTTTCGAGAGATTTGCCGTCGACTATGACGGAGACGGGCGCCGGGATATCTGGCGCAACCGGCGGGATGCATTCGCTTCCGCCGCGAACTACCTCTCCAAATCGGGCTGGAAGCCGGACCAGACCTGGGGACGCGAGGTCAGATTGCCGGCGGGGTTCGACATGAGATTGGCCGGTCTCAAGGTCCGCAAGGGTATCAGGGATTGGCAGGCCCTGGGCGTCCGCCGGGCCGACGGAACCGACCTGCCGACGCGAAATCTTCAGTCCTCGGTCGTTCTGCCCGAAAAGACCAAGGGCCGCGCATTCCTGGCCTACAACAATTACCGGGTGATTTTGCGATGGAACCGGTCTTCGTTTTTTGCCGTGGCGATCGGCTCCCTTGCCGACCGCATAGGCGGGAGTTGAGGCGATGGCGGCCAATCGGATCAAACCGCTGATTTTGAGCCTCGGGGCGTTGTTTCTGCTTTCCGCATGTGCCGAAACCCAGCTTATCGCCCACACCGCCAAGCGGATGTCCAAACCGGAACCGCGGAGTTCGGTGTTCGGCAAATACAAGGTCGGCAATCCATACCAAATCAAGGGTGTTTGGTATTACCCCAAGGAGAGCTTCGATCACGTCGAGACCGGGATCGCCTCCTGGTATGGGCGCAAATTCCACTTGAAGAAAACCGCTAACGGCGAAGTTTTCGACATGAACGAGCTGACGGCGGCGCACCGGACGCTGCAAATGCCGTCGTTCGTCCAGGTGACGAACCTGGAGAACGGCCGGTCGCTGAAGCTTCGGGTCAACGACCGGGGTCCGTTTGCTCACGGGCGAATAATCGATGTATCCCGCCGCGCCGCGCAACTCCTGGGTTTTGAACGCAAGGGCACGGCGCGTGTCCGGGTGCGGGTCCTGGGCGCCGAAAGCCGGGCGATCGCGCAACGGCTCACCGGCTCCGGGACGCAGGTGGCCCGGGCCAACCTGCCGATCCGCTCGGATGTGCAGGTCGCCAAACCCGGCGTGGCGTCGCAAACCCTGGCGCCGCCGCCGGGCGCCGTCTCGAACGCGCCGGTGGAAGCTGCTCCGCGGCGCCGGGTTGCCGTCCGCCAGGAGAGGGTGACCGTCGCACCGCCTCAGCCTGATGGTCTGGTGACCGTTGAAAGTGTGGCGGACACGGATATCTATGTTCAGGCCGGGGCATTTGTCCGATGGGACAATGCCAACCGGGTCAAGCACAGGTTGTTTCAAATCCGTGATGTGAAGATCACATCGTATATTATTGGCGGAAAAGAATTTTTTAGAGTCCGGTCGGGGCCGCATCGCCATGTGGCCGAGGCCGATAGAGTGCTGGAAATCATGATTCATCTGGGCTACGACAACGCGCAAATTATCGTCGATTAAGGCGTGAGGCGGGAAGGAATGACAAGCGTGCGGATCAACAAATTTGCCGTTGCCGCCGTGGCGGCTCTGACTCTGAGCGTCACCGCCGTTCAGGCGGCGGGCACCATCGAAACCTCGGCCAGACAGGCGATACTGCTCGATACGACCACCGGCGCCGTCTTGTTCGAGAAGAACGCCGATCAGCCCATGCCGCCGTCGTCGATGGGTAAAATCATGACCGTCTACAAGGTCTTCGAATATTTGAAGGATGGCCGGTTGTCCCTGGACGACAGGTTCGTCGTCTCCGAGAAAGCGTGGCGGAAGCAAGGCTCCAAGATGTTCGTGCGGGTGAATTCCCGGGTGAAGGTCGAGGACCTGATCCGGGGGATCGTCGTGCAATCGGGGAATGACGCCAGCATCGTCGTCGCCGAGGGGCTCTCGGGCAGCGAAGGGGCATTCGCGGAGGAACTCAACCGCACGGCCAAGGAACTCGGAATGACCAATTCGCATTTCGTCAATTCCAGCGGCTGGCCGGATCCCGAGCATCGCACCACCGCCCGGGATCTCGCCAGGCTCTCTCAGGCGACAATCGAGAATTTCCCCGAGTACTACCACTACTATGCCGAAAAGGCGTTCACCTATAGCGGCATCCGCCAGCCCAATCGGAACCCCACGCTCTACCGGAACATCGGCTCCGACGGTCTGAAAACGGGTCACACGGAAGAAGCGGGCTACGGCCTTGCCGCCAGCGCGGTTCGTAATGGCCGGCGGCTGATTCTGGTCGTCAACGGTCTGCCGAGCAAAAAGGCCCGGGCCATCGAATCCGAGCGCATGTTCGATTGGGGCTTCCGGGAGTTCAACAATTACGCCTTGTTCAAATCCGGCGAGACGGTCGCCGATGCCGAGGTTTGGATGGGTGCCGCCGGCAGTGTGCCGTTGGTCATCAAGCAGGACGTCCTGCTGACCCTGTCCCGCAAGGCCCGGCGGGGCATGAAAGTGAGCGTTCTCTACGATGGTCCGTTTGCGGCGCCCGTGGCCCAGGGTACGCCGCTGGCGACGCTGAAAATCGACGCGGCAGGGCAGGAACCGGTCAAGTATCCCCTGTTCGCGGGCTCCAGCGTTCCCCGCCTTGGCATGTTCTCCCGCCTCGGCGCCGCTTTCAAATTCGTCCTGTGGGGCGAATCCGGTTGACCGGAACCGGCCAACCTCCGACCCTGTGACGGAGAACATCCCATGGCCGGAAAATTCATCACACTCGAAGGCGGTGAGGGGGCGGGCAAGTCCACTCAGGCGCCGCGGCTTGCCGCCCACTTGGAAAGCGCGGGTCATACCGTGTGCATTACCCGCGAGCCGGGCGGGGCGCCCGGCGCCGAGGCCATTCGGGAGCTGCTGGTAACCGGCGATCCCGGGCGTTGGGACGCCGCGGCCGAAACGCTTTTGCATTACGCCGCGCGCCGAAACCACCTCACGGACACCATACGGCCGGCATTGGCCCGCGGAGAATGGGTGGTCTGTGACCGGTTTGCCGATTCGACCCTGGCCTACCAGGGGTATGTCGGCGGCGTGGACAAGGATTTTATTTCGGAGATTCATGCCCAGGTGGCCGGTGATTTGACCCCTGATCTCACGCTGATCCTGGATCTGCCGCCGGAGGCGGGACTGGCCCGCGCTCAGGCCCGTTCTCAGGCCCGTTCTCAGGCCCGGGGTGAGGGCGAGGACCGTTACGAACGGATGGGGTTGGATTTTCATCGGCGGCTCCGGGCGGCGTTCCTGGAGATCGCCGCCAACGAGCCGGAACGCTGCATGGTCGTCGACGCCGACGGCGATATGGAGACCGTTGCCGCGCGGATCAAGAGCGCCGTCGAGGACAGGCTGGAAATCTGATGGCCGACGAAGAGGAACCCGTTCCCGAACCCCGGGAAACCCATATTCTCCTCGGTCAGGCGGAGGCTGAGCGCGAGTTTCTGCACGCTTTCGATACCGGCCGTCCGGCGCACGCCTGGCTGATCACCGGCCGCCAAGGAATTGGCAAGGCGACGCTCGCCTTTCGTCTCGCCCGGACCATCCTGTCCGGTGAGGCGCCCGACGCCCATGATCCCGAGGCCGCGCTTTTCCGGCGGGTCGCGTCGGGCGGACACGCCGATCTCCTGGTCGTCGAGCGGGCGGTCGTTGAGCGGGACAAGGACGAGAATCCGGTCAAGCGCCGGGCCGAGATTACCGTCGACGATGTCCGGGGCGTCCGCGAGTTCCTTTCCAAGACCCCGGCCGAGGGCGGTTGGCGGGTGGTGGTCATCGACAGCGCGGATCAGATGAACACCAACGCGGCCAACGCCGTTTTGAAGATTCTCGAGGAGCCGCCGTCCCGTGCAATGTTGCTGTTGCTGGCCCACAATCCGGGCCGCTTGCTGCCGACCATCATCTCCCGCTGCCGCCGGCTGCCGGCCAAGCCCCTGGGCGAGGAAGATCTGGTCGAACTGCTGGTCCGGCTGCGCCCGGAGATGAGCATCGAGGACCAGCAAATCCTGGTGCAAACCGCCGACGGCAGTATCGGCCGCGCGCTCGGCTATTCGAAGGGGGGCGGGTTGGGCCTCTATCGCGACGCGGTCGCCTTGTTGGAAAACCTGCCGGGCCTCGACGTGGCGGGTGTCCACAAATTGGCCGACGGCGTTGCCCGGGACAAAACCGGCGAGGCCTTCCAGACCGTCGGCGACCTCATGCGATGGTGGGTTCACCGAACCATCGACGGCCAGGTTCGCGGTTCCGTTTCGGCTTCCGCCGCCGGTCTTGATCGCTGGTTTGAGGTATGGGAAAAGAACAACCGCTTGTTCGAGCGGGCCGACAGCGTGAACCTCGACCATAAACAAGTGATATTGAACGCCTTTGCGGCCATTGACGCCGCCCATTCATCATCGTAGAGACCCTCGGGCCCACTGGCCTTTCCGGGAGAATATTCGTGGCCGACAAGACGCCCTATTACATCACCACGGCGATAGCCTACGTCAACGGGCCGCCCCACCTCGGGCATGCCTATGAGGCGATCTCGACGGACGTGATGGCGCGCTTCAAGCGTCTGGACGGATATGACGTGCATTTCCTGACCGGCACCGACGAGCACGGCCAGAAGGTCGAGAAATCGGCCATCGCGGCGGGCAAGGACACAAAGAGCTTCTGCGATGAAATCGCCGGCGCCGTCCGGGACATGGACGCCATGCTCAACGTCTCCAACGATGATTTCATCCGCACCACCGAGCCCCGGCACTATGCGGCAAGCCAGGGGATCTGGAAGCTGCTGGACGATGCGGGCGACATCTATCTCGGCAAGTACGAGGGCTGGTATTCGGTGCGCGACGAGGCCTATTTCGACGAGAGCGAACTGACCGACGGGCCGGACGGCAAACTGGCGCCCTCGGGCGCGCCGGTCGAGTGGGTGGAGGAGCCCAGCTACTTCTTTAAGCTTTCGGAATATACCCAGCCCCTGTTGGACCATTACGAGGCCAATCCGGACTTCATTCTGCCCGCGACGCGCCGCAACGAGGTGGTGAGCTTCGTCAGCCAGGGGCTGCGCGATCTCTCCATATCGCGGACCACGTTCAAGTGGGGCGTGCCGGTGCCGGGCGACGCAGACCACATCATGTATGTGTGGCTGGATGCGCTGACCAACTACATCACCGGTCTGGGTTTCCCGGGCCGGGACGGGATGTTCGCCACCCACTGGCCGGCGGACCTGCACGTCATCGGCAAGGATATCGTCCGCTTCCACGCGGTCTATTGGCCGGCGTTCCTGATGAGCGCCGGAATCCCCCTGCCGAAGCGGGTGTTCGGGCACGGCTTCCTCAATATCGAGGGGGAGAAAATGTCCAAGTCCCTCGGCAACGTGCTGTCGCCCGATGCCCTGGTCGGCGAGTTCGGTCTCGACCAGATCCGCTATTTCCTGCTTCGCGAGGTGCCCTACGGCAACGACGGCTCGTTCTCGCGCGAAGGCATCATTCAGCGGATCAACAGCGATCTCGCCAACGATCTCGGCAATCTCGCCCAGCGGGTGCTGTCGATGATCAACAACTACTGCGATGCGGCGGTGCCGGCGCCCGGCGAGTTCACCGGCGAGGATCGGGCCCTGCTGGAGCAGGCCCACGGTGCGCTGGAAGCGGCACGGTCTCATTTCGAGGTGCAGGCCTTCCATGAGGCGCTCGAGGTCATATGGAAGATCGTCCGGGCGGCCAACGCCTATGTGGACCGTCAGGCGCCCTGGGAACTCAGAAAGACCGATCCGGAACGGATGGCGACCGTGCTCTACGTGCTGGCCGAGGTGATCCGGCATCTGGGTATCCTGTGTCAGCCGTACATGCCGGATTCCTCGGCACGTCTGCTGGACCAACTGGAGATTGCCGCGGACAAGCGGGATTTCGCCGCCTTGGGCCCGGATGACGCGCTCGCCGCCGGTACCGCGTTGCCCAAACCGTCGGGTATTTTCCCGCGCTACGTCGAAGAGGCCGCGAAGGCCGGGTAGGGGGCTTCATGCTCGTCGACAGCCATTGCCATCTGGACTATCCCGACTTCGCCGAAGAACTGCCCGCCGTGCTTGAGCGCGCCAAGGCCGCCGGCGTCGGGCATATGGTGACCATCTGCACCCAATTGTCCAAGTTCGACGGGGTCAAGGCGGTCGCCGAGGCCCACGACAACATCTACTGCTCGGTCGGTATTCATCCCCATGACGCCGGAAAAGAGCCTCGAACCACGGTTCGGGAACTGGTCGAACTGACCGGCCACCCGAAAGTGGTGGGCATCGGCGAAACCGGGCTCGATTTCTACTATGACAACAGCCCCCGGGACGACCAGGAAGCCAGCTTCCGCATTCATATCGGGGCTGCCCGGGAAACCGGCCTGCCGCTGATCATTCACACCCGGGACGCCGACGACAAGACCATCGAAATCCTCGACCAGGAGCAGGAAAAGGGTGCGTTTCCGGGCCTTATCCACTGTTTTTCGGTGGGCCGCGGGGTTGCCGAGGCGGCCATCCGGCACGGCATGTACATCTCGCTGTCGGGCATCCTGACGTTCAAGAACTCGGACGAACTGCGGGATATCGTCAAGGATCTGCCCCTCGACCGGTTGCTGGTCGAAACCGATGCGCCGTTCCTGGCGCCGGTGCCCAAACGCGGCAAGCGCAACGAGCCGTCCTTCGTCCGGCATACGGCCGAATTTGCGGCGGATTTGCTGGGAATTCCGTTTGCCGAGCTGGAACGAGCGACCACGGACAACTTCTTCCGGCTGTTTTCCAAAGCGGCGGCCTGAGGCGCAATTCCGTGCGGGTCACCATTCTCGGCGCCGGCAGTTCAGGCGGAACGCCGCTGATCGGCGTCGGCTGGGGCGATTGCGCTCCGGAAAACCCCAGAAACCGCCGGACGCGGCCCTCCATCCTCATCGAACAGGACGAAACGGTCATTCTGGTGGATACGTCGCCGGATTTGCGGGAGCAGTTGCTCCGCGCGGATGTTCAGCGCCTGGATGCGGTTCTCTATACCCACGCCCATGCCGACCATCTGCACGGGATTGACGATCTGCGGGCCATCAATCGGGCCCACAGCACCGATATTCCCATCTATCTGGACGCACCGACGCTGCGCGAAATCGAGACCCGGTTCGGCTACGTGCTCACGCCGCTGCCGGACGGCACGGATTTCTATTTCAAGCCCGTCCTGGCGCCCAATTTGATTCGCGCCGGCGATACATTCGCCGTCAACGGGATCGAAATCACGTGTTTCGACCAGGATCACGGCGTGGCCGGCCGGACCCTCGGGTTTCGGATCGGCGGCTTTGCATACACCACGGACGCGGTCGAACTGCCGGATGAGGCTTTCGATGCCTTAAGGGGTCTCGATACCTGGGTGGTCGGCGCGCTGGGCAGCGCTGAGCATCCGACCCATGCCCACGTGGACAAGGCGGTCGCGTGGATCGAACGGGCAGGGCCGCGCTGCGGCGTCATCAGCCACATGTCACACCGCCTGGATTACGCCAAATTGGCGGCATCATTGCCGCCGAATATCGAGCCGGCCTATGACGGGATGGTGCTTGAAATAAGCTAGAACAATTCCTTATTTATCGCCGTAACGACGATAATCAACCCATTGATAATTAATAAGTTTAAGATTTGTCGCATATAAAATACATAATATATATTATGCGACAATTGGGTGTGGGTTGATGCGGCACATCAGGTCCGGGCCGGTCGGGCAAGGGTCTCTCCCCCGGCGGTTCGCGGCAAAATGCCAGGAAGCCGGGATCGGCGTTGATCGCGCCTTTCGATCGAGTTCACTAGGCTGGAATCCGGGAAAAATTCCCAAAAATGCCGCACTCTCCCGAGGTCCAGCGGCATTGAAGGACTTTCCTCGAAAGTACTGGTATTTTGCCCGGTAAACCGGCGCAGCCCGGGTTTGTGCCCCGATATTTCGTGTCACGCGGACGCGGGCTTGCCCGGCGCCGGGATTGATGTACTAAGGGGGTTGGCTCTCGCACAGGAATTGTTCCCATGACCGAACACACGATAGATCGCCTCAAATGGATTATGGCCCGGCTGCGTGACCCGGAGACCGGCTGCCCATGGGATGTGGAGCAGAACTTCGCCTCCATCGCGCCCTACACCATCGAAGAGGCATATGAGGTGGCGGACGCGATCGAGGCAGGCGATATGGAGGCCTTGAAGGACGAACTCGGCGATTTGCTGTTGCAGGTGATTTTTCATTCCCAGATGGCCGATGAGCGGCGGGTCTTCGACTTCGACGACGTAACGGAGACCATTTCCGACAAAATGGTCCGCCGGCACCCCCACGTGTTCGAAGATGAACATGTGGGCGATGCCGAGGCGCAGACCCGGGCGTGGGAAGAAACCAAGGCCCGCGAGCGCAAGGCCAGGGCGGCCGACGATCCGGACCACAGCGCGCTTGACGGCGTGGCCAAGGGTCTCCCTGCCCTGCTCCGCGCGCTCAAACTGCAGAAGCGGGCGGCGCGGGTCGGTTTCGACTGGCCCGGCGCGGAGGGAGCGCTGGCCAAACTTCGCGAGGAAATCGATGAGCTTTCGCAAGAGGTCCGCCGCCCGGGCGCCGACAAGGAGAAACTGGCCGACGAGCTGGGCGATGTCCTGTTTTCGGTGGTGAATCTGGCCCGAAAGCTGGGCATGGACCCCGAAGCGGCGCTGCGTCACGGCAACGCCAAATTCGAGCGCCGGTTCAGGATCATGGAGCGGCGGCTGAAATCGGCCGGCCGGGACCTGAACGGGGCCGGACTCGATGAAATGGAAGCCGAGTGGCGGCAGGCAAAGGCCGCCGAATAGCGCGGAACCCCTCGCGCCCGGCGGATCGATTCCACCGACGATCCGGCTCCGGGGCTGGTTGCCTCCGGCCCTAGATCGCCTTCAGCAGCCGGTCGAGTTCGTTCCAGCCGGCGTTGTCCGGCGCCAGCAGAAGTCGCTCGTGCTGGATGCCCATGGGCCTGTACGCCGATCCGTCCTCGACAAACCGGCTGCAGCCGCCGGCTTCCCCGTGAATGAGAATGCCCGCGGCATGGTCCCAGGGCTTGAGCATGGCGTATTCGGCGAAATGGAGCCTGCCGAGGGCGAGGTCCATATATTCGCGGCCCGTGCATCCGTATCGGGTAACGCGGGCGGGGACCGCACCGGGTTCGGCGGTTTCGCCGTGCCGGTGAAGGCGTTCCCGCCGCCGCTTGTTCATTGAGCCGGTCATGTTGCCGACGGACGTGTCTTGCGGGATGCGGACTTGTCCCTCCCCGGTCCAGGCGCCCTCTCCCCTGGCCGCCATCAGCATCACATCGTTCAGCGGATCGTAGATCCATCCGCGCACCGTTTCACCCTTGTCCGCGAGTGCGATGATCACGGCGAAACAATGAAGCCCATGGGCGAAGTTGCGGGTGCCGTCCAGCGGATCGACGATCCACGCCGGGACATCTCCGGCGAGCCGGTCGAGCACCGCAAGGTCGGCGGAGACGGCTTCCTCGCCGACGACGACGGTCCCGGGCGCCATCCGGGAGAGCGCTTCCGTGAACCGCGCTTCGGATGCCAGATCCGCCGCTGTCACCAGTTCGCCGGACTGCTTGTCCGACAGATGATGGCTCTCGAGCCGGTTGAACAGCGGCATGATCTCGGCGGCGCAGACCTCGCGGATGAGGTCGGCCACCGTCTCGAAGGGCGGCAGGTCTGTCATCGTGGGGCCGCGCCTCAGGGGGCGTAGATTTCCCGGTCCTGGTGGTAAGCGTCGGTAAATGCCGAATGCAGCCGCGCCGCCTCGTCATTGAAGTCGGCGTGCTGCATCAGCGCCTTGGTCACGTAAACGGCGAAGGTGACGGCTTCGCCCTTGCCGCGCAGTCCGTGATCTTCGGAGAGCTCCGCCAGATATTCGTGGATTTGCTTGCGGGCCATGATGTTGAGTTGGCGCTTGACGAAGCGGTTCTTTCGCCGCCACTTGCGCTGGGCTTCGACGGTTGCCATGCAACCTCCTGTGGGTTCCTGACCTGGTGGATTATTTTCTACTAGTAGACTAACCCGAAATCGGCCCGATGCAAGCCGGGAATTCCAGGCTCAATCGCCGGTCCGCCGCTGTTCCAGCCTGTCCGCGTCGGACGGGTCCAGCCGCACCGTCAATTCGACGCTGTCTTCGCCATCGGTCCGGCTGATCACCTCTCCCTTCTTGTAGAGCCAGGAAAGCGTCTTGCCGTCCGCCCACGGCAGGCGGAGGCTGACCTCCCGGCGTTGCGCCGACAGGGTGTCATCGAGGGTCCGGCGCAGGTCGTCGCACCCCTCCCCGGTCATCGCCGAGAGCAGAATAATCGGGTTGTTGCTCCGTACGGCGCGGTTGCCGAGCGCGGCCCGGCCCTCGTCGTCCAGGCGGTCCGCCTTGTTCAGGACCTCGACCAATGGCCGGTCGCTTTGTTCGCCGGCACCCAGATCATCCAGCACTTCGAGGACATCGTCCTTTTGCGCCTCGGTATCGGGGTGCACGATATCGCGGACATGGATCAGGATATCCGCTTCGGTGACTTCCTCCAGCGTGGCGCGGAAGGCGTCCACCAGCTCGTGCGGCAGGTCCGACACGAACCCCACCGTATCGGAAAGGATGGCCGCCCGGCCCGACGGCAGCACCATTTCCCGCATGGTCGGATCCAATGTGGCGAAGAGCCGGTCCTTCGATGCCACCTTTGCCGACGTGAGCGTGTTGAACAGGGTCGATTTGCCGGCGTTGGTATAGCCGACCAGCGCGATCACCGGGTACGGCACGCGCCGGCGCGATTCCCGGTGCAGCCCGCGGGTCCGGCGGACTTCGGCGAGGTCTTTCTTGAGGCGGGTGATTCGATCGTCGATCATCCGGCGGTCGGCCTCGATCTGGGTTTCGCCGGGACCGCCCATGAACCCGAACCCGCCCCGCTGGCGTTCCAAGTGGGTCCAGGAGCGAACCAGGCGGCTTCTCTGATAGCTGAGTGCCGCCAGTTCCACCTGCAACGTGCCTTCCCGGGTCCGCGCGCGGGCGCCGAAGATTTCAAGAATCAGGCCGGTGCGGTCGATGACCTTGCACGACCATGCCCGTTCCAGATTGCGCTGCTGACCCGGTGTCAGCGCGGCGTCGACTACCGCCACGTCGATGTGGTCGGCGCGCACCTGATCCCCGATCCGCTCGACGGTCCCCTTGCCGAACAGCGTCGACGGGCGGACCTTCGTCACACCGACGATTTCGGATGCCGCAACGATCAAATCGATGGCCTGGGCAAGGCCGACACACTCGTCCAGCCGTGCCTCGGGTGTCCGGGCCCGCGCCGGTCGCTCCTTCAGAAAAGGATGAACAACCAGGCAACGGCCGCTGGCCGGTCGTTGCTCGTCGCCGGAACTCAGTCCTGATTACTCCTCGGCGGGCGCCGACTCGGCGGGCGGTGCCGCGGCGGCGGCGCCCTCGTCGCGGTCGGCCTCGAACAGCTGGATCGGACCCGACGGCATGACTGTCGATATTGCGTGTTTGTAGACCAGCTGCGTGTGTCCGTCCCGGCGCAGGAGTACCGAGAAATTATCGAACCACGTAATAATGCCTTGCAGTTTCACGCCATTGACCAGAAATACGGTCACCGGTGTCTTGTTTTTGCGGACGTAGTTGAGGAACACGTCCTGCACATTTTGAGATTTTTCGGCCGCCACTTTTTTGCCCCCCTGATCTCAGACGTCAGATTACCGGGCTTCGCCGCTCAGACGGCAAGCTTCGCCCTTGTGGGCCAAAAGCCCACTTTCAGGCGCCTATCCTACACGACTCCCCCTTTGCGGGAAGCCCTTTCTTATTGTGCGGCTATAACGGATGTGAACGCCGCGAGATCGGCGAAATGCGCGGCATAGGTGATTCCGCCTAATTCGTTGGCATTAAACGCTTTTTCGCCAATCAGCACCCCTGTGCAGCCGCAGGCCGTGGCGAATCTCATATCGATTCCGGTATCTCCGATGTACCAGACTTTCACGCCCGGCCTTATCCCGGTCTCTTCAAGCACCAGATCCATCGCCGCGCGCGCTGGTTTGTCCTCCGCCGCATCGCCCGCGCCCACGGCCCTAACGATGTACCCTCTCCAGTCCAGGTGATCGATCTCGGCCCGCAGCAGGGGGCCCTGCTTGTTGCTGACCACGCCGACATGAGGCGCGGCTGCGTTGGCGGCCGCGAGCGCGTCCTCGGCGCCTCCCAGGACGGTGGTCCCCTCCAGATGGTGGGCCTCCACGTGTTCGTAGAATATTCGTCCGGCCTCTTCCCATCGGTCGCCGAACATTTCCGGGAACGCATCCCGCATGGATTTCCGGACCCGCGCCAACATCTCCTCATAGGTCCAGGTATCGTGCCCCATGGCTTCGAGGGTCGCGTTCATGGCGTTGTGGATCGATGGCCAGCAGTCGACCAGCGTTCCGTCCCAGTCAAAAATGATCGCTTCGGGGGGTTCCGTCGGCAGCATATTCAATCGGCCGCGCCATTCGCGCCCTGAGCGTCCATATGGGCTTCGTAGGCGTGATAGAGGCCGCGGGTGACCTCCCCGGCCTCGCCGTTGCCGATGACCGTATCATCGATGGCCACCACCGGCTTCACGTAAGACGTCGAGCTGGTGAGAAAGGCTTCCTTTGCCTGCTTGGCTTCCTCCACGCTGAAAGCCCGCTCGACCAGCCGGACGCCGGCTTTTTCCGCCAGTTCGATGACCGCGATGCGGGTGATCCCGCCGAGGATGAAGTTGTCGAGATGGCGGGTGATCAGGTCGCCGTCCTTGGTGACGATCCAGGCGTTCGCCGCGGACCCCTCGGTAATGACGCCGTCGTCGTCGACCAGCCAGGCGTCGCCGGCGCCGGAATCCAGTGCCGACTGTTTGGCCAGGACGTTCGGCAGCAGCGATATGGATTTGATGTCGCACCGCCGCCAGCGAATATCGGGAACCGTGACCACCGAAATTCCCTTGAGTCCGGTCTCGGGATCAGGCTGACGGACGGGCAACGCATAGACCACGAGGGAGCTCTCCGCCCCGGCCGGAAAGGGATGATCGCGGGGCGCAACGCCCCGGGTGATCTGGAGGTACACCTTGCCGTCCCGGACACGATTACGGCGGATGATCTCGCGCATGATGAACTTGAGGGGCTGCCCGGAAACCGGCGCGGCGAGCCTCAGTTCCCCGAGCGACCGGTCCAGCCGGTCGAGATGATGGTCTTCGTCGACCAGGCCCCCGCCCCGCACCGCGATCACCTCGTAAACGCCGTCGGCGAACTGGTATCCGCGGTCTTCGACATGGACCGCCGCCTCCCGGTGCGGCAGGTACTGGCCGTTGACGTAGGTAATTCTCGGCATGGCGCGGCTAGAAAAACTCCAGGCGGACGGAGAACATCTTCTCGACTTCCTTAACCGCCTCGCTTCGCGCGAACAAGACAATCCGGTCGCCGACTTCCACCACGGTCGAGCCGCGGGGCAAAATAACCTCGTTCTCCCTGACAACCGAGCCCAAAATGACATCGTCGGGCAGTTCGGCCTCGCGCAGCGGTTTGCCGATCAGGCCCGATGTATCCATGGCTTCGGCCTCGATCAATTCGCCGAACCCGTCCCGCAACGTGTTTACCGAATGAATACGGCCGCGCCGGACATGCTGAAGGATCGTGGAGACCGTGATGTTGCGGGGGCTGACCGCGACATCGACCCCGAGGGATGAGATCAACGGCGTGTAGGCGCCGCTGTTGACCAAGGTAATGGCGCGGCCGCTGCCCAGCCGTTTGGCCAGCAGCGAAGCCAGAATGTTGGTCTCGTCGTCGTTCGTCACGGCGACCACGGCTTCCGCGGTTCCCACATTGGCCTCTTCCAGGATATCGGCCTCGAGGACATCGCCTTCGAGCACCACGGACCGCTTCAGCGTCCGCGCCGCCGCCTCGGCGCGCACCTTGTCCGCTTCGATCACCTTGAGATTCACCGAAGGATTGTTCTCTTCGATCGCCTGGGCCAGGAACTGGCCGATGTTTCCGCCGCCGAATATGACCAGACGGCGCGCCTCGGCTTCTTCATGCCCGAAGGCGGCCATTGCGCGCGGCACATGGTCACTCTCGGCGACGAAGTAAACCTCGTCTCCCGGCAACATTTCGTCGTCGGCCGACGGAATCCACGCCTCGTTGTCCCGCGCCAGGCCGATGATCACCACGTTGAGATCGGGGAACAGCTGGGTGAGCTGACGCAGCGGCGTATTGACGATCGGGCAGTCCTCCTCGCATCGGACGCCGATAAGTTTCACCCTGCCGTCGGCCAGCGGGATCATGTCGAAGACGCCGGGGACCTCGAGGCGGCGGCCGATGGCTTCCGCAACCTCGCGCTCCGGCGAGATCACCACGTCGATGGGCATGTGATCGCGGCTGTACAGATTCGCCCACATGGGGTTGAGATAGCCCTGTTGGCGGATACGGGCGATCTTGGTGGTCACGTCGAACAACGAGTGGGCGACCTGGCAGGCCACCATGTTGACTTCATCGGCCTGGGTGACGGCAATCAACAGATCAGCGTCCGCGGCGCCGGCCCGGGCGAGGATTTCCGGGTGCGAGGCGAAGCCGGTGATCGCTTTCACATCGAGCGTATCGGAAATCTTTCGAATGAGTTCGGGCGACTGATCGACAACTGTGATGTCGTTGTCTTCCTGAGCGAGGTAGCGGGTGATATTGAAGCCGACCTGCCCGGCGCCGCAGACGATAACCTTCATCTATCCAGTTCCGTTAATGCCCGGCCCGGCGGTCAGTTGCCGGCGCTGCGCGCCCGGTCTTCGGACTGGACGCCCAGCGATTTGAGTTTTCGATGGAGTGCCGAGCGCTCCATGCCGACAAAAACGGCGGTGCGGGAGATATTGCCGCCGAACCGGGTGACTTGCGCCATCAGGTATTCCCGCTCAAAAATTTCACGCGCCTCGCGCAGCGGCAGACCCATGATTTCCGAATTGTCATTGCCGAGCTCGACCGCCGACGCGCCGGAACGGATCTCATTGGGAACCATGTCGGAGCGGATCGGGTCGTCGCTCTCGCCGGGCGCCATGATCAGGAGACGTTCGACCACATTCTTAAGTTCGCGCACGTTGCCGGGCCATTCGTAGGCCTGCAGCGTCGCAATGGCGTCTTCGGCGAATTCGCGGGGCGGGTTACCGACATTTTCCGCCGTCCGTTCCATGAAAAACCTGGCCAGGGCGGGGATATCTTCCCGGCATTCCCTGAGCGGCGGGACTTCCAGCGGCACCACCCTGAGGCGGTAAAACAGATCCTCGCGGAACCTGCCTTCGCTCATCAGTTGGCTCAGGTCCTTGGTCGACGCCGCCATGACCCGGACGTCCACCTCGACGCGGGTCGTGCCGCCCACCCGCTGAAACGTCTGCTCCTGCAGCGCCCGAACGATCTTGCCCTGCGTTTCGATGGGCATATCGGCGACTTCGTCGAGAAACAGGGTCCCGTTGTGCGCTTGTTCGAAAGTACCGATCAGATGCTGGTTTTCGCCCCCGTCCCCGGTTCCGCCCTCGCGGCCGAACAGGCTGAGCTCGAACCCATCGGCCTGCAGGGTGGCGCAATTGACCGAGATAAACGGGCCCGCCGACCGGTTGGAGTTGGCGTGCAGCAGGCGGGCGACCACGTCCTTGCCTGCGCCCGCCGGGCCGGTGATCAGGACCCGGCTGTTGGCCGGCGCGACCCGGGCGATGGATTGCCGAAGTTGGGTGATGGCGGGCGAATTGCCGACCAACTCGATGTCGCCCCCGGCGCGGCGCCGGAGCTCTTCGTTCTCGCGCTTCAAGGTTGCGGCCTCGACCGCACGATTGACGACCATAATCATCCGGTCGGCCGTAAAAGGCTTCTCGATGAAATCGTAGGCGCCGAGATTGATCGAGGTGACGGCGGTTTCGATATTTCCGTGCCCGCTCATCATCACGACCGGCAGCGAGGGGTGCGATTGACGAACCGCTTCGAGGATCTGCATCCCGTCCAGCTTGCTCCCTTCGAGCCAAATATCCAGCAGCATCAGGCTTGGCCGGCGGATTTCGATCATCGCCATCGCGCTGTCGGAATCATGCGCTTCCCTCGTCTGGTGCCCCTCGTCTTCGAGGATCCCAGCGGTCAGCATTCGGATGTCTGCCTCGTCGTCGACGATTAGAATGTCATGCGCCATGGGCTACGGTCGTGTTCTCCGTGGATTCGTCCGGATCCGGGTTGGTGCCGTTGTCCGCAACGGCTTCCCGCCCGAACATCAATGAGATACGGGCTCCGCCCTCATCTCGGTCCTGCAATACTAGATCACCTTGGTGATCTTCCATAATTTTCTTCACGATCGCCAGCCCCAGCCCCGTCCCCTTTGAGCGGGTCGTGACGTAAGGCTCTGCAAGCCGGTCGATTAATTGGTTGGGGAGCCCGCTCCCGTTATCCTCGATTTGGACGATAACATGGCGCGCGGTGTCATTGATGGTCACGGAGATGACGCCGTTCGAGGCTGATTCGGATTCGCCGAATTTGGCGCGGATCGCTTCAGCTGCATTCTTGAGAACGTTGGTCAATGCCCGCGAGATTTGTTGACGGTCGCAATTGAGCCGCAGCGGTTCTTCGGGGAGTTCCGCTTGATAGCTGATCTCCGGGCATCGATTGCGCTCGAGGAAGACGGCTTCGCGGCATAGTTCGGTGAGGTTTTGAGGCTTGCGGTCCGGCTGCGGCATCCGTGCGAAGGCCGAGAACTCATCGACCATCCGGCCAATGTCCTCGACCTGCCGTACGATCGTCTCGGTGCAACTGGTGAAAACTTCCGGATCGCTGACCACTTCGTTCCGATACTTGCGGCGCAATCGCTCCGCCGAGAGTTGGATGGGGGTCAGGGGATTTTTGATTTCATGGGCGATGCGCCGCGCGATATCCGCCCAGGCGGCTTTTCGCTGTGCCGAAACCAGCTCGGTCACGTCATCGAACGTAACGACGAAGCCGATCGCCTTGCCGTCGAGCCGTTCGGCCGCAATGCTGACAACCAGGGTTCGCTGGCGGCCGCCCCGTTCAATCGTCAATTCGGCGTTTGCGGGCTTTCCAGGGGCGGCCGCTGCGCCGGCAAACAGCTCCGCCATTTCCGGAACCACCTCGACCAGGGGCCGACCCAGCGCATTGTCGAGGTCGGTCTCGAGCAACTCGGATGCACGCCGGTTGGGCAGATTGATGCCGCCGTCGGCGTCCATGCCGATCACGCCGGCCGAGACACCGCCGAGAACGGTCTCGGTAAATTGGCGCCGCTCATCCAGTTGACGGTTGGCGGCGACCAGCCCTTCCTGCTGGGTGTTGATCTGCTCGGTCATGCGGTTGAAGGCCCGGCTCAGCATACCGATTTCGTCGCTCGGACTGCCGCTGCCCTCGGTTTGGACGCGGGCCGAAAGATCGCCGGACCGGATCCGTTCGGCGGCGTCGATGAGTTTGCCAATGGGTGTCGCCAATTGGTTGGCCACTGTCCAACCCGTCCAGACCGCGGCCAAAAGCAGCAGCAGCGCCACCAGCGCAAACACGGCCAGAAAACGGATCTGCAACTCTTCCCGGCTGTCCTCCAATTGCTGGTACTGGGTTGCGGCGCCGCGGGTCATGGACAGGTGGTCGAGGACCTGCGGTTCAACGAGGCGGCCGACCAGCAGGTACGCGTCCGGGAAGGCCTCCAAACGAATTCCGGCGCGCACCCGGTCGTCGGAGTCGCTGGACAGTATCTGCACCTCGCCGGGTCGGGTTTGGGTAAATATTTTGCCGAGCAGATCCTGTCCGGCCACATCGAACCCGAGAGACACGCTGAGGCCCGCCGACATCAGGGTGTTGCCCGCGCCGTCAACCACCGCCGCCTCGGGAAGGCCCCGGATGAGCGCTTGGGTTTGCATCAGCTGACGGAAGAATCGTTGATCGACGCGAATCCGGGGCGCCGCGCGGTTGAGGTCGTTGGCCATCGCCAGCGCGTCGCCGCGGATATTCCGCTGGTGCTCGCGCAGATAGGCCGTCGCCACCGCCTGAGACTCGTTGATCGCCGTCCGCACGCGATCGCTGAACCACGACTCGATGCCGTAGTTGAGAAACAGGCCGGAGAACACGGCCACCAGGATGGCCGGGATGACCGCCACCAGGCTGAACAAGACCACCAGCCGGATATGCAAACGGGTTGCGGCGCCGCCGGCGGTCCGGCGGGACCAATTGCGGACGATCCTCCGGGCGATCAGCACGCCGAGCGCCAGGGCCAGAATGACATCCAGGTTCAGTAGAATGATCACCGTGGTGAAATCGGTCTCGAGCGGGCCGAGATCGCGCATGGCGATCACGGTGGCGATCCCGGACACGCCCAGGGCCACGACCAAAATCACCGCCAGAACGCGATTCACATGCATCCGGCGAAGTCGGACCCGGATGCGTCTGATCTTGTAGCTCGTCGTGTTCGCCATGATATGGCCTGTTCCCCGCAGACACCCGGTGACGGGCGCCGCCGGTGATTCACTCCCTCCCCTATTTCGGACTTCTCAGGACAGGGATGTTGAGTTCGCGAATTTTCTTCCTGAGCGTGTTCCGATTCAATCCCAGCAACTTGGCGGCGCGCAGCTGGTTGCCCCGCGTCGCTTCCAGCGACAGCGAGATAAGCGGCCGCTCGACCTCTTTCAGCACCCGGTCATAGAGCCCGGCCGGGGGCATGACATTGCCGTGCGCCGCAAAGTAGTCTCTCAAATGAATCTCGACGGCGTCGCCGATACCGTTGCCGGCGCGGTTGGCCGGTTCCGGCGGCGGCGATTCGGCCAGCTCGGCCTCGATCGCCTGGATGCCGATCGTTTCCTCCGAATAAAGCGCGGCGAGCCGGCGGACCAAGTTTTCCATCTCGCGCACATTGCCCGGCCAATGATAGGCCTGCATTCGATCGAGGGCCGATTCGTCGATGCTCTTCCACGGCAAGCCCTCGTCGGCGCATTGGCCTAGGAAATGGCTGACCAGCTCCGGAATGTCCTCCCGGCGCTCGCGCAATGCAGGCATTCTGATCGGCACCACGTTCAGCCGGTAATACAGGTCTTCACGAAACAAACCCTGGCGAATGAGCTGGGTCAGATCACGGTGCGTGGCGGCGATAATCCGGACATTGGCCTTGATGGGCGTCCGCCCGCCGACCGTCGTGTATTCGCCTCCCTGCAGGACCCGGAGCAAACGGGTCTGAGCTTCGGCGGGCATGTCCCCGATTTCATCGAGGAACAGGGTGCCGCCCTCGGCCTGCTCGAAGCTGCCGGATGCTCGCGCGGTCGCGCCGGTGAATGATCCCTTTTCGTGACCGAACAATTCGCTCTCGATGAGTTCGCGGGGGATCGCCGCCATGTTGAGGGCAATGAACGGGTGATGCTTGCGCTTGCCGTAGTCGTGCAGCGCGCGGGCGGCCAGTTCCTTGCCGGTGCCCGACTCGCCGGAAATCAGGACCGTGAGGTCCGTGCCCATCAGCCGCGCAAGGGAGCGATACACCTCCTGCATGGCCGCCGAGCGGCCGATCAGGGGCAGCGATTCGCCGCCGCCCTGCTTCGGCGCATCCTGGGGCTCGGGTGTGGTCTCCAATGCCCGCCGCACGACGCTGATCAGTTCGTTGAGGTCGAACGGCTTGGGGAGATACTCGAAGGCGCCCCGTTGGGTGGCGTTGACCGCGGTCATCATCGTATTTTGGGCGCTCATCACGATGACGCGAAGTTCCGGGCGAATTTTCTTGATCCGGGGTATGAGGTCGAGGCCGTTCTCGTCGGGCATCACGACGTCGGTAACGACCACGTTGCCCTCGCCGTCGTTAACCCACTTCCACAGGGTGGCCGCGTTTCCGGTCGTCCGGACCTCGTAGCCGACGCGGCCCAGCGCCTGGCTGACCACCGTGCGGATGGCGCCGTCGTCGTCCGCGACGAGTATGGTGGAATTAGTCATCGATTTCTTCCTGAGGTTGCTGGGCGACCGCAAGCATCACCTTGAACATCGTCCGGCCCGGGACACTATCGAACTCGATGACGCCGCCGTGGTCGTCGACCATCTTGGCGACCAGTGCGAGCCCAAGACCGCTGCCCTTGGGTTTCCCGGTCACGAAGGGGTCGAACAGGTGATCCCGCAAGTCTTCCGGAATGCCGTCTCCGTTATCCTGCACCGAAACGACAAGCGGAAGGTTGGTGCGGGTGGATAGTCCGGGGACGGCGAACCTCACGCTGTGCTGGTAGGCCGTGGCAATCGTTATTTCGCCCCCTTTTTCCGGCGTCGCTTCGGCGGCGTTCTTGACCAAATTCAGAAAAATCTGAACCAGCTGGTCGAAATCGCCGTCCACCGCCGGCAGGGACGGATCATATATTTCACGGATCCGCACATGGCTCGCGAAGCCGGTGCGGGCCAGCGTGATGACCCGCTCCAATACCTGGTGGATGTTTACCGCGGTCCGCTCCAGGGGGCGCTGGTCGGAAAACACCTCCATGCGATCGACGAGCGCCGTGATCCTGTCGGTTTCGTCGCAAATCAGGCGGGTAAGCGTCTTGTCCTCGGGCTCGGAATTCTGTTCCAGGAGCTGTGCCGCGCCGCGGATGCCGGAGAGCGGGTTCTTCACCTCGTGGGCCAGCATGGCGGCCATCGCGGTCACCGAGCGCGCCGAGTTGCGGTGGGTCAATTGGCGCTCGATCTTGTCGGCAATGGACCGCTCGAAAAACGCCAGCACCACATGATCCGGCTGGTCGCCCAGCCGCCCCGCCTGCACATTGACGAAATGCTTGTTGATCCGGGGGGATTCCAGGGTCAGACCGTATTCCGACACGGCCGCGCCGACTTCGCGGACCAGATCGATGATGGTGAATACCGGACTGTCCTCGGGCAACAGGGTATGGAGCGGCGTCCCGAAAAGCTGTCCGGCACTGGCCGAAAGAAACTGTTCGCCCCGGCTGTTGAGAAAGACGATCCGGTTGGATGAGTCGACGACGACGACCGCCGATTCCAGCGCGTTCAGGATCCCGTCAACATCTATGGGTGTTGGCGGCGGTACCGATATGGCGAGGTCCTGGTTCACGCGGCGCACCGCTCCGCCAGCGGCTCGTAGAAGCCGTTTATGGCCGCCTTGACCGCCGCCGGGTCGGTCATCCGCATGACGTTGTCGCGGAAGCCGGCCGAATTGTGCAGCCCCCGGCTATACCAGCCGATGTGTTTCCGGGCGATGCGCGCACCGCGCTCGGTGCCGTAATGGGAGAGAATGTCGTCGTAGTGGCCCAGCAATGTCCGGTGTTGGACGGAAATATCCGGGTCCGGCAGTCTCTTGCCTGTTTCGAGATAGTGCTCGATCTGGCCAAGAAACCACGGCCGGCCATAGGAGCCGCGGCCGACCATGACCCCGTCGGCGCCGGATTGTTCGAGCAGCGCGCCTGCGTCTTCGACCGAATTGACGTCGCCGTTTCCGATGACCGGAATGCCGACCGCCTCCTTGACCTTGCGGATAAACGCCCAGTCGGCATGTCCCTTGTAGAATTGGCAGCGGGTCCGGCCATGGACCGTCAGCATCTTGACGCCCGCCGCCTCGGCAATCCTCGCCAGCCGGGGCGCATTGCGCGACGAATCGTCCCAGCCGGTGCGCATCTTGAGGGTGACCGGGAGATCGACCGCGTTCACCACGGCTTCGATGAGTTTGCCGGCAAGCGCCTCGTCGCGCATCAGCGCCGAGCCGGCGTGGCCATTCGTCACCTTCTTGACCGGACATCCCATGTTGATATCGATGATCGCCGCCCCGCGGTCCGCATTGAGCCGCGCCGCCTCGGCCATGGGTTCCGGCTCGCAGCCGGCCAGCTGGACCGCCATCGGAAACTCCTCGGCGCAGTTGCTGGCCATCTTCATGGTCTTCTTGTTGGCATAAATCATCGCCATGCTGGCGATCATCTCGGAGATCACCAGCCCGGCGCCGTGACGTTTGACCAGGCGCCGGTACGGCATGTCGGTTACGCCCGACATGGGCGCCAGCAACACACGGGAGGTCAGCCGGATCGGGCCGATTTCAATGGGCATGGAATGACTCGCCGAAATTTGCCCATAAATTGAGCATTTTTGCCAAGAAAGCAACGATTTGCTGGGCCGAAAAGGCGTTTTTTTATGCGAGCAGAATGTCGGTTACCAGTTTCACTCCCGGATAACCGAGGGTGAGCAACAGATAGGCCAACAGGACCAGCCGGGCTGCCGAGCGTCCCCGGATGCCTGTGCGAAAGTGCAGAAACAGCAGAAGTCCGACGACGACGAATACCCCGAGGGTGAGCACCGTCTTGTGGTCAAACGCGATCAACCGGCCGGATGTCGAGTAGAGGGTGGCCATTCCCGTTGCCAAACCGGCGGCGAGAACCGCTTCGCCGGCCATCAGAAGCCGCACGGCAAGGCGCTCGCTATCGGCAACCGATGGAAGCCGGCGTGACAGGCCGGTGGCCTGCCGGCGTTTGAGCGAGCGTTCCTGGAGCATCGCCGCAAGGGCGGCGATGGCCGCCAGGGTCACCAAACCGTAGGTCGCGACGGAAACCGCGATGTGGGTGCCGATCCAGGCCAACGGGGCGCCGCCGGCGAGCGGCCGTGACGGCGCCTGACCCCAGATGGTCGCCAGCACGGCGAGGAGGATCAGGTAGGGCACCAACAGCGGCGTCAAACGCCACCCTTGTCGGGATACGAGGGCGACAAATGCATAGATCACCAGACAGGTAACGACGGTCAGCCAAAGCGCCGTGGAGAGGCCGGTTTGCCATCCCTCGGCCTGGCGGACGTAGACCCAAAGGGCCGGCCCGACGATGGCCACCGCCATCACGGCCCAGTACACCCCGTCCCGCGCGGGCGCCTTCCGGAGCGCCACGATGGCTGCCGGGACAAGCGCCAGAAGCGCCGCGAGGTTGAGAATGAAACTTGTCGACATATCGAAGTTACGGCCCGGGTCCCGGCTTGCATATATTCCGGCAGAGACCTACGCCCTCGCCCGCTCCTTGGCAAGCCGCCCTGCGCATTCTACGTTGAAACGATACCCCTGACCATCGGACGACGAATTTGCCGAACCCACGTCACATCGCCGCGCTGATCGTCTCTGCCGGGCGCGGGCATCGTTTCGGCGGCGAGACGCCCAAGCAATATCTGCCGTTGGGGCCGAAATCCGTGTTGGCGCGCAGCATCGAGGCGTTCCTGGGGCATCCGTCGGTAACCCAGGTTCGCGCCGTCATCCACCCGGACGATGCAGAGCTGTACGAGGCCGCGCTGAACCGGATCGACGTTCCGCCGCCGATCTTCGGCGGACCCGAGCGGCAGGATTCGGTGCGTCTCGGTCTGCAGGAACTCGCCGAGGCGCGGCCTGACGTGGTCTTGATTCACGACGCCGTCCGGCCCTTGGTGCCGGCCGGACTGATCGATCGCGTCGTTGCCGCGGTCGGGCCCGGCGTTGCGGCACTGCCGGCCTTGCCTGTGACCGACACGTTGAAACGCGCCGTCGACGGGACCGTTACCGGGACCGTCGACCGATCCGCGTTGTGGCGCGCACAGACGCCGCAAGGCTTTGTGTTCCAGGAGATTTTGTCCGCTCACGAAGCGGCTGCCGGTAATGCGCTGACCGATGATGCCGCCGTGGCCGAGGCAGCCGGATTGCGGGTCGAAATGGTTGAAGGGGCCGAGGAAAACCTCAAAATCACCACGCAGGAGGATCTGGAGAGAGTTCGCAGCATGATTGGCGCGGAACCAGCCACCCGGGTCGGAACCGGGTACGATGTGCACCGGTTCACCCAAGGGGACCGGGTGATCCTTTGCGGCATCGAAATCCCGCACAGCGCGGCATTGGAGGGTCATTCCGATGCGGATGTCGGGTTGCATGCCTTGACCGATGCGCTTCTGGGCGCCGCCGGATTTGGCGATATCGGCACGTTCTTTCCGCCGTCGGATGAACGGTGGCGCGACGCGCCTTCTCACATTTTCCTCTCTCACGCGGCCGGCATGATCGCCGAGCGGGGCGGATCGGTGGTAAATGCCGACATCACGATCGTTTGCGAGAAACCGAGGATCGGTCCCTACCGCGAGCAAATGCGCGCACGGGTGGCCGAAATTCTGAACGTCGACGAGAGCGCCGTGAACATCAAGGGGACGACAACCGAGCGGCTCGGGTTTGCCGGGCGCGAAGAGGGCATAGCGGCCCAAGCAGTGGCCACGATTAAATTGTGATAAATCAAATAATTACGATGTTTCTTCGACAATCCAGTTAAGAAATTTCCCGGCCCCCCGCCCGATGCCGATCTCGATGGCGCAAGGCGTGTCGTAGGAATGAAGCTGCCCGATCCTCGCGATCACGTCGCCGACCCGTTCGCTCCGTGTCTTGACGATCATTGCCACCTCCGGTTCCCGTTGAACCGCGCCCTCCCATCGGTAGATGGATGTCATTTCACCCAGAATATTGGCGCACGCCGCCAAACGCTCCTTGACCAGGGCAGTTCCGATCTTCTCCGCTTCATCGCGGCTGGCGGCGGTCATATAGATCAGCGAAACAGTCATTTCCGGGCCCTCCTTGGAACCGAGGTTAATCTAATCTAGGATGGGCCGTTCGTCATGGCTCAGGGAGGAACCGCCATGGAACTCCATGCCCGAAACGGGCGTGAACAAACGGTCTCCGCGTCCGGCGTGCGGCCGAGCGCGGCGCAGCGCCGCTGGCTTGAACGCGGGCTCGATCAGGCGGGGGGCAAGCTGCCGCTGTTCGATTCCGAGGGACAGAAGGTTTCCCGGCGGACGGTGGAAAGCTGCATCAAGCAGGGCTGGGCCGAATCGTGGTTCGACAATCCGCTCAAAAAGGATTGGATGGTCTGTAAACTGACCGAACAGGGCCGCCGGGCCGTGCGCCGCTGACCACTGAATGTCAGGGGAAGAATATACCGGGCTCGACCAGCTGGGCCGCCATGCGGCGCTGCCCGAATCGCCCGAGGCGGCGGTGTTGGAAAAAGTTCCCAACCCCCATCCGGGGGACGCCTACGTCGTCCGCTTCACCTGCCCCGAATTCACGTCCGTCTGTCCGGTGACGGGCCAGCCCGATTTCGCGCACCTGGTGATCGATTACGTGCCCGGGCCGTCACTGGTGGAAAGCAAGTCGCTGAAGCTCTACCTGGGCTCGTTCCGCAATCACGCCGCCTTCCACGAGGATTGCACCGTCGGCATCGCCAAGCGGCTGCAGGCCGAAATCGAACCGCGATGGCTGCGTATCGGCGGCTATTGGTATCCCCGGGGCGGAATGCCGATCGACGTGTTTTATCAACTGGGCGAACTGCCCGGGGACGTTTGGCTGCCGGACCAGGGGGTCGCGCCCTATCGGGGACGCGGCTAATTCGGCGAAGCTCAGGCGTCGAGGATGATCTCGCCGTGGCGCAGACTTACCGAAAGCTTGACCAGGCTTTGACCTTCGGCCGGGCCGCCGACACAGCGGCCATCGTCGATGGCGAACAAGGCGCCATGTTTGCCGCAACGGATCAGCGTATTGGTGCCGTTGAAAAATTGCCCGGGGATCTGGTCGATGAAGTCCTGGGCGTGCGGGCACCAGTTCAAATAGGCGAATACCTCGCCGTCCTTGTGGACGACGAAGATGTTTCGTTGTTTGCCGTCGACGCGGGCGACCAGGGCCTTCGCGGCACCGTCTGCCAGTTCGTCCAGCCGCATCAGCGTTTGTTCAGCCATCGGGCGTTTCCGGACTGTGATTTTGATTCCGGCAACCGTTTGCCGTTCCACCGGTCAAATTGCAACCGAAATCAGCGATGGAAACCGCGGCGGCCCCGGCCCGCAAATGAACTCGGGGCCCCGCCGCCGGCGAGGCCCCGTCAATGTTGGTCGGGGAGACAGGATTTGAACCTGCGACCTTTCGACCCCCAGTCGAATGCGCTACCAGGCTGCGCCACTCCCCGACAGGTCCCTTGAAGGGGCGCGAACTATACTCAGCGGCCCGCCCAAGGGCAATGCGCCGGTGCCGAATTAAACGAGTTTCCTGATGTCCTCGAGTTCGGCGAGGATTTGCCGCAACGCCGCTTTTTCGCTATCGCCGAGGCCGCCGTCGGCAACCCGTGGCGACGCCTTTTCGGCTCCATCGGCGCCCCGGCCCGATTCCTGTTTCAGCAGTTTCTGCACACCCTTGATGGTGTAGCCGTCGTCATAGAGCAGTCCGCGGATACGCCTCAGAAGATCGATATCCTCGGGCCGGTAATAGCGTCTGCCCCCGCCCCGCTTCAGCGGTCTGATCTGCGAAAATTTGCCTTCCCAGAATCGGAGAACGTGTTGCGGCAAATCGAGCTCGGCCGCCACCTCGCTGATGGTCCGGAACGCACTTGCGGATTTGTTGGACCGCCGCGCGGGCGGTGCTTCTGCCGACAATGGTTCGGCCCTTAATCGAGTGGGTCAGGTCCGGCGCCGCCGATGCGAGCCTTCAACACCTGGGACGGACGGAAAACAAGCACCCGGCGCGGCAGGATCGGGACCTCCTCACCGGTTTTTGGGTTGCGGCCAATGCGCTGACCCTTGTTGCGGATCGTGAAGCTGCCGAACGACGAAATCTTCACCGAATCGCCATTGGCAAGAGTTTCTGAAATTTTCGCTAGAACCAATTCGAGAAGATCCGCCGATTCGTTCCGCGACAGACCGACTTCTTGGTAGACCGCCTCGCTCAATTGCTGACGGGTAATCGTCTCTCCAGCCATCAGGCCATCCTTTGCCCATCCCCTGTAGGAAACCTAAACCGGCCCGATTATGCCGTCAATATCAGAGGGATGGCAGAAACGGATAATGGGTGAAACAAGCGACGGCTGTCGCTATTTTACCATCGAACCAGGGCCGCTCCCCAGGTCAACCCGCCGCCCATCGCTTCCATCAGGATGAGATCGCCCTCCTTGATCCGGCCATCGCGGCGGGCGGCGTCGAGCGCCAAGGGGATGGAGGCCGCCGAGGTATTGGCGTGATCCTGCACCGTCAGCACTATCTTGTCGGTTTCCATGCCCAATTTCCTCGCGGTCGAATCGATGATCCGCTTGTTGGCCTGATGGGGTACGAGCCAATCGATTGCCGACGAGTCCAGCCCGTTCTCGTCCAACGCCTCGGTCACGACGTTCGCCAGATTGGTCACTGCGTGCTTGAAGACTTCCTTCCCCTGCATGCGGATGAAGCCGGACTGACCGGTGGTCGATGGGCCGCCGTCGCAATAAAGCAGCTCCGCCAGGCGCCCGTCGGAGTGGAGATGGGTAGACAGAAGGCCGCTTTCCGTGCCGAGACCGTTCTCCAGCTCCACACCTTTCATCACCACCGCACCGGCGCCGTCGCCGAACAGCACACAGGTCGCCCGGTCATCCCAGTCGAGCAGGCGGGAGAGCGTGTCCGCACCGATCACCAGGGCGGTTTTGGATTGGCCCGATTTGATGAGTCCGTCGGCCACGGACATGCCGTAAATGAACCCGGAGCACACGGCCTGGACATCGAACGCGGCGCCGCCGTTCAGGTCGAGTTTGGCCTGTACCTGGACCGCGGTCGCGGGAAAGGTCCGGTCGGGAGTAGTGGTCCCGACGATTATCAAATCCACCTCGGAGGCATCCACGCCCGCGTCGTCCAGGGCCCGCCTGGCCGCCTCGTAGGCCATATCCGAGGTGTGTTCGTTTTCCGCCGCAACGCGGCGCTGGCGGATACCGGTCCGGGCGGCGATCCACTCATCGGAGGTGTCGACCCGTTCGGACAACTCGTCATTGGTGACGATTTTTTGCGGAAGATATGAGCCGCTGCCCACCAATCGTGAATGAATACTCATTGGACCGCCGCCTCCTCCATGGTTGCTTCCGCTGCGATCAATTCTTCCAGATCCTCGCGTATGCGCTCGTTGAATTCCCGGCGCACCAAATTGACGGCCGCGACAACGGCATTGGCGAACCCTACACCATCAGTGCCGCCGTGGCTCTTTATACAGATTCCGTTCAGGCCCACCAACATGGCACCGTTATACTGCCGGGGATCAAACCGGTCCCGCATTGTTTGGAGGGCGGGCCGCGCGATCAAGGCGCCGAGCCGCGTGCGGAACGAACTCAGAAGCGATTCCTTCAGGTAGTGACCGAACAGCTGGACAGCCCCTTCGGCCGTTTTGAGCGCGATGTTTCCCGTGAAACCGTCGGTTACGATGACGTCCACCGTGCCGGCGCTCAGATCGTCGCCTTCCACGAAGCCGTGAAATTTTATCGGTAGCGGTGAGGCGGCCAGGATCGCCGAAGCTTTCTTGACGTGCTCATTGCCTTTGAGTCCCTCGACTCCGACGTTGAGAATGCCGATGGACGGCTGCTTGAGGCCCAGTTCGTTTCTGGCAAATACTTCACCCATGACCGCGAATTGAACGAGGTTGTCCGCGTCGCACTCGATATTTGCGCCGAGGTCGAGCATCACGGTCTGTCCGCGGAGTGTCGGAAATGCGGTCGCGATGGCCGGCCGCGCAATGCCGGGGAGCGTCCTCAGCACGATGGTCGCCATTGCCATCAGCGCGCCGGTATTTCCCGCGGAAACGACCGCATGCGCCTCACCCGCGTCGACCGCGTCGATCGCCAACCTCATGCTCGAGTTTTTTCCGGTCCGCAAGGCGGTGGTTGGTTTGTCGTCCATACTGACCGCCTCCGACGTGTGGCGGATCGTGCAGGCGCGAGCCGTCTCGGCGTCCGCTTCGATGAGCGGCCTTAGCTGCGATTCATCGCCAAAGACGAGAAATTCTACGTCGGGCATCCGCCGGCGGGCCAGCGACAGGCCTTCGACGATCATGCCGGGAGCATTGTCCCCTCCCATGCCGTCGACAGCGACAATGATGGCGTCAGGCACGGAGGGCCTCCGGCGGCATGACCGGAGCTAAGCTACGGAATCGATATCGACGACTTCGCGTCCATCGTAGTAGCCGCAGGAAGGGCACACGTGATGCGGCCGCTTCAGTTCGCCGCAGTTGGGGCACTCGCCCCGCGCCTGGGAGGTCAGCCGATCGTGGGCGCGTCGCATGTTTCTGCGCGACCGGGACACCTTCTTTTTCGGAACCGCCATGGTTACGACTCTCGTGATGCAATTCTTGGATCAATTGATCTTTCCGATCAGGAGCGCGCTTCATATACAAATTCACCGCCCGGGGCAAGCGGCATAATCCCCCATTCTAGCCGCAAAAACGGCTCCGGTGTCAGTTTTTGCGGTCGAGCATGTTTTTGAGCGCGGCAAACGGTTTGGCGGTGACGGACTCCGCCGGTTCGGCGCCCTCCGAAGAGGTATAGCCGTTGAACTCGGCGTCGGGCGCCCTGGGGAACGGGTTTATCTCCAGCCCCAGCCGCTCCGCGGCGACTTCGCCGATATCGATGATCCCGTCAATGATCGGCTCGTCGGGGTCGTCTTCGTCCCATCCCACGTCCAATTCCGCCTCTTCTTCAGTGCCAGCCTCGGTCGAAAAAGTGCAATGAAACCGGTGATTTATGGAGTCATGGACCGGTTCCAGGGTTACCACGCAGGGCTGTTCGACTTCGGCCTCGATCCGGCCTTCCACGTGGACTTGCACGTTGCCGGCCACCGGCTTCAACACGAACTCGGCAGAAAATCGCACCAGCTCGTTCAGATCGAAGCGGCGGGCCAGCGCCGCCCGCTCGTCGCTGTCGGGTGCGATCCGAAACCGGTTGTCGCCGGCCTCCAACGACGTCACCTGGATAGGCCGCGAAAACTCGGTGACGGGCTTTCCTTCAGCCGTCACCGCTCGAATTCTCCGAATCGGCGGGCGAGAATGCCAGTGCGCCGGCATAAAGGTCGTCGAGCGGCCATTCCTCGGATCGGGAAATCTCGGCGAGCACGTACGCGGCCATCGCTTCGGCAAGAGCAGGCCGCACGTCCTCGCTGCGGTAAAGGTTTCTTTTCAACGCCGCGGCCATCCGCGCCTGGTCGCCGCGGGCCTCCTCGTAGGCCGCGATACGTCCGTAGAACAGGCTTGCAAGTTCCTTGACCTTTTTGCCGACACGCAGGTCGCCGACCCCCATCTCGCGAAGATTCCCGTCCATATCGGCGAACATGAGGTCGAACAGCATCTGGCCCAGCCGCGTGCCTTGCCTGGCTCCGGTGCGCAGGCGTCGGAGGACGATGAAGGCAAGCAGCGAAATCATGTCGAACCGTCCCTCAACGGTATCCGGAACGCCGTACTCGACGTAGAAAACCGGGTTGCGGGCATGGGCAACGATGACGCCGTAAAGCCCGTGGACGGCATCCTTCTCCTTGGCGCGCGTTGTGAAGAGGTCGAGAATTCCCATTGAATGTCTGGGGGCCTTTGGTTTACACGATATATGCGAGGATGTTCGCCTTCTTCTGGCGCGTCCGGGGATGTGGTCTTCCAAATACGCTTGTGGCAGGTGAATTGCCACACTTATTGAGAATGGCTCTTGTGAAACAGAAATATTTTTCGGGCAAGCGGATGCTGATTGTGCTGACAGCCGCCGCCCTCCTCGCCGCGTGCGCCCCGCGGATCGACATCCGCGGCAACCTGCCGGACCCGGATTTGCTGGCGGAACTCGAAATCGGTGCTCTCAATAAACAGCAGGTCGAGGAGATGTTCGGGTCGCCCTCCAGCGTTTCCACCTTCGGCAGCGAGAACTGGTACTACATCAGTGAACGGACCGAGACGACCGCCTTCTATGCGCCTGAAGTGGTCGACCGCAAAATCGTGGTGATCAGCTTCAATGACAAAGGGGTTGTCCGCGACTTCGCCTCGCTCGGCCTCGAGGACGGCCGGATCATCGAGCTGGTGGAACGCAAAACACCGACCGCCGGTCACGAGATCACCTTCCTGCAGCAGCTGTTTGGCAACCTCGGGCGATTCGAGAGCAGCGGCGATGCCCCGGGGGCGGCCCGTGTCCCCGGCGGCAAATAGCCTGACGCCAAACGCTGGACGATTTCGAAAAAAAAAGGCCGTGAGGCTGCCGCCCCACGGCCTTTGGGTCGTTCGGCTGCGGCGGGCTAACCGGCGATAATCGCCAGCAGAAGAATGGCCACGATGTTCATGATCTTGATCAGTGGGTTGACCGCCGGACCGGCCGTATCCTTGTAGGGATCGCCGACCGTATCGCCGGTGACGGCAGCGTGATGGGCTTCGGAGCCTTTACCGCCGTGATTGCCGTCCTCGATGTACTTCTTGGCGTTGTCCCAGGCGCCGCCGCCCGAGGTCATCGACAGCGCGACGAACAACCCGGTGACGATAACCCCCATCAACGACGCGCCGAGCGCCGCGAAGGCGGCCTCTTGGCCGGCGATCACGTTGATCACGAAGTAAATCACGAACGGCGCGACGATCGGCAGCAGCGACGGGATGACCATCTCCTTGATCGCCGCCTTGGTCAGCAGGTCGACGCAGCGGCCGTATTCGGGCTTGGCGGTGCCTTCCATGATGCCGGGGATTTCCTTGAACTGGCGCCGAACCTCCTCGACCACCGCGCCGCCCGCGCGGCCCACGGCCATCATGCCGAGGGCGCCGAACAGGAAGGGGATCAGGCCGCCGCCGAACAGGCCGACCACAACGTAGGGATCACTCAAGGCGAATGACACCTTGAGGTCCGGGAACAAGAGCCCGAGGTCCTGCGTGTAGGCGGCAAACAGCACCAACGCCGCCAAGCCGGCGGAGCCGATGGCGTAGCCCTTGGTCACGGCCTTGGTGGTATTTCCGACCGCGTCGAGGGCGTCGGTGGTGTTGCGGACGTCATCCGGCAGATCGGCCATTTCGGCGATGCCGCCGGCATTGTCGGTCACCGGGCCGAAGGCGTCGAGGGCCACCACCATGCCGGCGAGCGCCAGCATGGAGGTCGCGGCGACCGCCAGACCGTAGAGGCCGGCGACATTGAATGCGACGATGATACCGGCACAGATCACGATCACCGGGAGCGCCGTCGCCTCCATGGAGACGGCGAGACCCTGAATGATGTTGGTGGCATGACCGGTTTCGGACGCCTTGGCCACGCTTTTGACCGGCCGGAATCCCGTGCCGGTGTAGTATTCGGTGATCCACACGATCAAGGCCGTGACGGCCAGGCCGACAAAGGTGGAAATCACCAGATCCCACCCGGTGATGGAACCGCCCTCCGAGGAATTGAAGGAGGCGCCGAGACCGAACTGCCACTCGACGGCGCCGATTATCAGGATGGCCGAGATGATGGCGCTGGCGAAGAAGCCCTTGTAGAGCGCGCCCATGATGCTCTCGCTGGCGCCCAGCCGGACAAAAAAGGTCGCGATCACCGAGCCGACGATGCACACGGCGCCGACCAGCAGCGGCAAAGTCATCATCGCTTCCCGGGCCTCGCCGGTGAAGAATGCCGCGCCCAGCAGCATGGTGGCCACCACCGTAACGGCATAGGTCTCGAACAGGTCGGCGGCCATGCCGGCGCAGTCGCCGACATTGTCGCCCACGTTGTCGGCGATGACGCCGGCATTTCTCGGATCGTCTTCGGGAATGCCGGCCTCGATCTTGCCCACCAGATCGGAACCCACGTCGGCGCCCTTGGTAAAGATGCCGCCGCCGAGACGCGCGAAAATGGAAATCAGCGAAGCGCCGAAGCCGAGAGCAACCAGCGCCTCGAGGGCGTGCCGCATACCGCCGGCGGTCGAGACATCGTAATGATCTTGAAGAATCATCCAATAGACGGCGACACCGAGCAGCGCCAGGCCCGCGACGAGCATGCCGGTGATCGCCCCCGACTTGAAGGCGATGCCGAGACCGGCGCCGAGGCCCGACGATCGGGCAGCTTCCGCGGTCCGCACGTTGGCGCGGACCGAGACGTTCATGCCGATATACCCGGCGGCGCCCGAGAGAATGGCGCCGATGAAGAACCCGATGGCCACGGTCAGCCCGAGGAGAAGTCCAAGCCCCACGCCGATGACGACGCCGGCGATGGCGATTGCGGTGTACTGTCTGTTGAGGTAGGCGTTCGCGCCCTCCTGAACGGCGGCGGCGATTTCCTGCATGCGCTCCGTTCCGGCCGGGGCGGCGAGAACCGAGCGGATTGCATAGACGCCGTAGAGCAGCGCCAGAACGCCGCAGGCGACAATCAACATGGATACTTGAGACATGGTCGGGTCAACCTTTGTGTGATGCGTAACTCTTGGGATTGGCTCGGGTCGGCGCGCCCGTCAAAATCGCGTCCTCCGAACGGGGCAGCCTGAAAAGCGGGGGGAAAATGCCAGAACCGCCCTCGGAAGGCAACAGCGGTCCGGAACGGATCAAGTTTGGCCGATCGAGCGCGAAATTGGGCCCTGCCGGACGGGCCGGTCAAGCTAGAAATGCCGAAATCCGGCGGACCCGATCCCGATGCTGTTGCCGGCATGATCGAGTACGCGAAGCTCGCTCCCGGGTTTGATGGCGCCGATCCGGGTTATTGGGAGCGCCAATCGTTCGGCGAGCGCGCCGATTTCGCTCTCCGCCGCGGGTGGCGCGGAGAACAGGAGTTCGTAATCGTCACCGCCGGTGATCAGCCGGGCCGGCCATGCCGGATCATCCGCCGCCAGCCGGACCCCGGTTTCCGACAGCGGGACGGCCGGCAATTCGATTACGGCGCCGGTCGAGGATTGCTCGCATATATGGCCGAGGTCGGCGGCCAGGCCATCCGAAACGTCAATGGCGCCGGTGGCCAGCCCAAAGAGCGCGTTCCCGAGGGCGATGCGCGGCTCGGGCAGCCGATAGGCGGATATGGCGGCCGCTTCGAGCGAATCGTCGCCGATCGACAGCTCACCCCGGAGTACCCGAAGTCCAAGGCCGGCATCGCCGATGGCGCCGGACACCCAGATGTCGTCACCGGCACGGGCGCCTCCCCGGGTCAGTTGCCTTCCCTCGCCGACTTCGCCGACGGCCGTAACGCTGAGGGTCGTTGCCCCCGGCGCGGCCACGGTGTCGCCGCCGATCAGCGTCACGCCGAAGCGCTGCTGATCCTCGGCGAGGCCCGACGCGAAGGCCGCCAGCCAATTTTCATCCCGGTCCCGGCCCAGCGCCAGCGCCAGCGTGTAGGCGCGGGGAGCGGCTCCCATGGCGGCGAGATCGGAGAGATTGACCCGCAGGGCCTTCCTGGCGATTTGGTCCGGCGGGTCATCGGGGAGGAAGTGGACACCCTCGGCAATGGTGTCGGCCGTCACGACGAATGAATGCCCGTCCGCCGGTTTGATTACGGCGGCATCGTCACCCAGGCCCAAGGCGCCCGGTTCGCCGTCGGCCAGGGGCGCGAAATAGCGGCGGATAAGGTCGAACTCGTCCGGCCGGCCGTTCATGTCACTTTGCGTCCATTTCGGCGCCCCGCAACACCCGCGCAAGCCGGTCGAGCACGCCGTTGACCAGCGCGGGTTCTCCCTCGCTGAAAAATGCGTGGGCCATGTTGAGGTATTCGTTGACCACGACCTTTGCGGGGACCTCCGGCATTTGGAAGAGCTCGAACGCCGCCGCGCGGAGGAGGTTGCGGAGCAAGATGTCGAGGCTGTCGGGCGTCCGCCCTCCGTCCAATGAACCGGCAATCATCTCGTCGAGTTTCGCCGCATCGCCCGAGACGCCGCGGACGATTTTCTTGAACTTCGGCTTGTCCGGTTGGGCGCTGGCGCCGGCTTCGGGGATTTCAATCCATCGATTGCTCACCACGTCGAGGACCACGTCGTCGAGCCTGGCGTGCGAGATTTCCATCTCGTAAAGGGCCTGAACGGCGGCCAGACGGGCGGCCTGGGTTGCCCCGGTACCTTGTCCAGCCTTGTTGCGGGGGGGTGCGGATGCGGTCATCTGGCGGTCCAGCCTCTTGACCTTACGGGACGGCCGGCGGATGGGTGCGTTTGATTTCGGCCATCCGGAGGCACGCGGCGGCCGCCCGGCCGCCGATATCCCGCTGGCCGGGATCGGCACGTTCCCACGCCTGGTCCCGGTTTTCGCAGGTCAGGATGCCGAACCCGTGGGCAACCCGTTCCAGCGTGCTGAAATCCATCAGCGCGCGGCTCACCTCCCGGCAGATGTGATCGTAGTGATCCGTCTCGCCCCGGATGACGCAGCCGAGAGAGAGAAATCCCAAATAATCCGGATCGGCGTCGTAGGCCATCTGCATGGCGGCGGGGATTTCGAATACCCCGGGAACGTCGATCCGTTCCGAGGCGATCCCGGCCTTGCCGAGTTCGGCCTCCGCGCCGGCGGTCAGCGCATCGGCAATATCGGCGTAGAAGCGCGCCTCGACGATCAGAACCCGGCCGGCCTCAGCTGCCATAAAAGTCTTCCCCGACCGGGATACCCTCGCTGATGCTGATTTTCAGCGGTTGCCGGCCGACCACCGTCAAACCGAAGCCATCCAGCCCGATGATGGTCCGCTGGGAGTTGGACAGCAGCACCATTTCCCTGACCCCCAGGTCCAGGAGGATCTGCGCGCCGATGCCGTAGTCACGCAAGGTCGGCGACGAGGGCGACTGGGTTTCCAGGGTGGTGCGTATGCGGTCCGAAAGGACGGTATTGCTGGCATTTCGGATCATCACGATGACCCCCCGCCCCTCCGCCTCGATCATCTCCATGGCGAGGTGGAGCTCCAGGGTCTTCTCGGCGCTGAAGATGTCATCGAACACGTTGAAGGCATGCATCCGGACCATGACCGGGCCGGGCGTCGACGGATCGCCCTTGACCAGCGCCAGCTGCTCCACGTCGTTGGCGGTATCCCGGTAGACAATGGTGCGGAATTCATGGCCGGAGATCGTCTTCAGCGGCGCCTCGATACCCGGCTTGACGATGCGGTCATGCTTCAGCCGGTAGGCAATGAGGTCGGCGATGGTGGCGATTTTGAGCCCGTGGCGCTGGGCGAACGGCACCAGATCGGGCATCCGCGCCATGGTGCCGTCTTCCCGCATGATCTCGCAAACCACCCCCGACGGCGTCAGTCCGGCGAGCCGCGCGACATCGATGGCCGCCTCCGTATGGCCGGCGCGCGCCAGAACGCCGCCGTCGCGCGCCATAAGCGGGAAGATGTGCCCGGGGCTGACGATGTCGTCCTTCCCTTTCGCCGAGTCGATGGCCGTGGCAATGGTCCGGGCCCGGTCCGGCGCCGAAATTCCCGTGCTGATCCCGTCCCGGGCCTCGATGGATACGGTGAATGCCGTCTGATGCCGGGACAGATTGTCACTGGTCATCAACGGCAGACCCAGATCCCGCACCCGATCGGCGGTCATGGCGAGACAGATCAGCCCCCGGCCGTGGGTCGCCATGAAGTTGATCGCGTCGGGCGTCGCCATTTGCGCCGGGACAATGAGATCGCCTTCGTTCTCCCGCTCCTCGTCATCGGTCAGGATGAACATTTTGCCGTTGCGGGCGTCCTCGATGATCTCCTCGATCGAAGACAGGTACTCGGTGTCGGACACGGGGCTATTCCTTTCCCAGGAGGCGGGCAACATAGCGTGCCAAAAGGTCGATTTCCAGGTTCACGAGATCGCCCTTTTTCCGGGTCCCGAAGGTGGTTACGGACCGGGTGTGGGGGATAATGTTCACCTCGAACCAATCGCCGCCGGCTTCATTGACGGTCAATGAAACCCCGTCGACGGTGACCGAGCCTTTTTGCGCAACGTAGCGCTTCAGGCCGTCCGGCACTCGAATACGAAAACAGGCCGAGTCGGAGACCGGCGTGACCGAGAGAATTTCACCGACCCCGTCCACGTGGCCGAGCACCATATGGCCGCCCAGCTCGTCGTCGGCCCGCAATGGCCGTTCGAAGTTGACCGGCGTTCCCTCGGTCCAGCGGCCGAGCGTGGTAACCCGAAGCGTCTCGCCCGAAACGGTCGCGGCAAACCAGCCCTCGCCCTTTTCGGTTACCGTCAGGCACGCGCCGGAGCAGGCGATGGAGGCTCCGATCTCGACGGCGGTCATGTCGTAGCCGGTTTCGAACTCGAACCGGGCGTCTTCGCCGGCCTCCACGGAACGCACTTTGCCAAGATCGGTCACGATGCCGGTAAACATGCAGTTATCCTAGTCGGCTGCCGCGCCGCCGACCGGCGCGGCATAGGTTTCCTTGACGTCCTTCCCGACGGCCTCGACGTCAATCAGCTCGAAGCAAGGCGCGCGGGTCATGTCCTCCAGCCCGAGGGGCCCGAATTGGGCCAATGCGTCTCCGCCCATCGCCGTCGGGCCTCGGAACACCACCAGGCGGTCGACAAGGCCGGCGTCGAGAAACAATGCCGCAACACCGGCGCCGCCCTCGATCAGCACCCGTGTCAGTCCCCGCGCCGCGAGAGCCTCGGCCGCCGACCAGGGATCGACCCCCGAGCCGGAACCGGACCGAGGCACCTGTATCACTACAGCGCCACGTTCCCCGTACGGCGCCAGTTCCGCCTCGGATTTGCCGTCCCCTGTCATGATCCACAACGGCGCTTCCGGCGTGCCTCGAACCAGATTGCAGTCGAGGGGTGTCCGCAGGTTCGAATCGAGGACGATGCGCGCCTGGCGTCCGGCCTGCGCGCCGGGCAGCCGGCAGGTCAATCGGGGATCGTCGGCGAGCACGGTTCCGATGCCGACCAGCGTCGCGTCGTGATCGAGCCGCATTTGGTGTGCGGCCGCGCGGGAGTCCTCGCCGGTGATCCACTTGCTTTGCCCCGACGCCAGGGCGATCCGACCGTCGATGCTGGTCGCGGACTTGAGCGTAAACAATGGACGCGACCGCGTCCGGGCCAGCAAGTACCCGGCGTTCAGATCGGCCGCCAATTGCGCACAGCACCCCTCCTCGACCGATATGCCGGCCTCCCGCAGGCGTTCATGGCCGCCGCCGTCGACCCGGGCATCCGGGTCGCCGATTGCCGCTACGACGCGTGAAATTCCGGCATCGATCAACGCTTCCGCACAGGGGGGCGTCCCGCCGTGATGCGCACAGGGTTCCAGCGTCACGTAGGCCGTCGCGCCCTTGGCGGCGGGCCCGGCGCGCCGCAGCGCCTCGGTTTCCGCGTGCGGCCGGCCGCCCGGCTGGGTCCAGCCGCGGCCGACGGCCAGACCATCCTTGACGATGACGCACCCGACGGCGGGATTGGGCCAAACGTTGCCCAGTCCCCGCCGGGCCAGCGAAAGAGCGGCCCGCATGTACGAAACGTCTTGGGAGGTAAAGGCGCGATTTCCCGGTTTAGTCGTCGCCCAATGTTCCGACGAAATCCTCGAAATCCTTTGCTTCGCGGAAGTTCCGATAGACCGAGGCGAACCTGACGTAGGCCACCTGATCCAAGTCGGCCAGAACGTCCATGACGATCTCGCCGATGACCTTGGACGGCACTTCGGTCTCTCCCAGGCTTTCCAGCCGCCGCTGGATGGAATTGACGATGCGTTCGATCTGATCCTCGTCAACAGGGCGTTTTTGCAGCGCGACCCGCAGGGACCGCGTGAGCTTCTCGCGATCGAAGAGTTCTTTTTTGCCGTCCTTTTTGATCACGCTGATCTCGCGCAGCTGAACGCGCTCCATTGTCGTCCACCGGGCGCCGCATTCAGGGCACGATCGTCTCCGGCGGATTACCGAGTTGTCCTCGGTGGGACGGGAGTCCTTCACCTGGGTGTCGTTATGACCGCAAAATGGGCAACGCATGATTCAAAACCCCCTGAAGGCCTAAGCGCTAACGGTTAGAGGCCCGGATAAATCGGGAAACGGGCGCACAGTTCGGAAACCTCGGCCCGGACCCGCTTCTCGACGGCTTCGTTTCCTTCGGGTCCGTTCCCGGCAAGTCCGTCGAGAACCTCGGCGATGAGTTCACCGACCTGGCGGAACTCGCCGGGACCAAACCCGCGGGTTGTTCCGGCCGGTGCCCCCAGCCGTATGCCCGAGGTGACCATCGGCTTCTCCGGGTCGAAGGGAATGGCGTTTTTGTTGCAGGTAATCCCTGCCCGTCCGAGACTGTCTTCGGTGATGTCGCCGGTCAGCCCCTTGGGCCGCAAATCCACCAGCATCAGGTGCGTATCGGTGCCGCCGGAGACGATGTCGCATCCCCGCTCGGACAGGACGGACGCCAGTGTCTTGGCGTTCTCGACAACGGCCTGGGCGTAGCTCTTGAAGTCGGGACGCAGGGCCTCGCCAAAGGCGACGGCCTTGGCCGCGATCACATGCATCAGCGGCCCGCCCTGCAGGCCCGGGAAGATAGCCGAGTTGATCTTTTTGATGATGTCGGCGTCGTTGGTCAGGATCATGCCGCCGCGAGGCCCCCGCAGCGTCTTGTGGGTGGTCGTGGTGGCGATATGGGCGTGGGGAAACGGGCTCGGATGAACGCCGGCCGCGACCAGGCCGGCGAAATGGGCCATGTCGACCATCAACAGGGCGCCGGCCTCGTCGGCGATCGCGCGAAAGCGCTCGAAATCGATGATCCGCGGATAGGCCGAGCCGCCGGCCAGAATCATCTTCGGCCGATGCTCTTTGGCCAGCGCCTCGACCTCGTCGAAATCGATCAGGGCGTCCTGCTTCCTGACGCCATACTGGACGGCATCGAACCATTTGCCCGACAGATTGGGTTTCGCGCCATGGGTCAGATGCCCGCCCGCCGCCAGCGACATACCGAGGATGGTATCGCCCGGCTGCAGGAGCGCCAGCATCACGCCTTGATTTGCCTGGCTGCCCGAGTGCGGCTGGACGTTGGCAAAGGCGCAGCCGAACAATTTTGCCGCGCGCTCGATGGCAATTTCCTCGGCCACATCCACATGCTCGCAGCCGCCGTAGTAGCGGCGGCCGGGGTAGCCTTCGGCATACTTGTTCGTCAGAACCGACCCTTGGGCCTCCAGAACCGCACGGGAGACAATGTTTTCGGACGCGATCAACTCTATCCGGTCCTGTTGGCGCGCAAGCTCTGCCCGAACCGAGTTGAATACATCCGGATCGCTGTCACCGATCCCCTCCCCGAAAAACGCCGTCATCCGGGAGGCGGCCGAATTGGCGCTCGCTACGGTCATCCAGTGAAATCCTTCCTCGGCTATTCAGCGGTGAATCCTGTGAACACAGGCCCAAAATGGCGCCATGCAATACCATATATCGGAAGGCCTTGCCAACCGAACACTAGGGGTCGCGGGGAAGCCAATATTTTGCCGATTGGGGCAATATTCGAAAATTCGAAGGTCACGGCGCGCCGGAGTTGGCCAGGGATGCCAAGGGACACAGAGACCGACCGGCGGGAGACCAAAAGACAGGCAATTATATGAGACGATTGTCGATGGAGCATTACCAGCCGCCTGCCAGCGATTATTGTATTCTATTGCACTAATACACCGTGGTTTTTGTTGTTTCGCGATCGAACTGCCGCTAACGTCGTCGGGAACAGTCAGATAAATTATAAATTGCTCTGGAGCGGAAACGATGAGCGACAGTGACTCGCGGGACGTCGATCGCGGCGAAATTCTGCGGATGGCGGTTGAAGTGGTCTCGTCCTACGTCGGCCGCAATCAGATCGCCGGGGACCAAATTCCCGAACTCATCAACACGGTTTACCGTTCGATGGCGGGTCTGGCGAACCCGGACGGCCGCGAGGACCAGGAAGTCTCCAAACCAGCGGTCGCCGTACGGCGCTCGATCACACCCGACTACATCATTTGCCTGGAAGACGGCAAAAGGCTGAAGATGCTCAAGCGGCACCTCCGGACGACATACGGAATGACGCCCGAGGAATATCGGGCCAAATGGAAGCTGCCGCACGACTACCCGATGGTCGCGCCCAACTATGCCAAGCAGCGTTCGGAGTTCGCCAAGAACATCGGTCTCGGCAGGAAATCCGGCCGCCCCAAATCCCGAAAAAGCGCATAAAGCCGACCCGTGCTAAGGTGATGGTCCGGTTGTCGGGCTAATTGCGGCGGGGCATGTATTCGTGAGTATTGAGGTTCGCGACATCACCAAGACCTTCGGCGGCCTCACCGCGCTTCGCGATTGCTCCCTTACCGTTGAACCCGGGACGATTACCGGCCTGATCGGTCCCAACGGCGCCGGCAAGACCACGCTGTTCAATATCGTCGCGGGCGCGTTCAAACCCGACTCCGGACAAGTCCTGTTCGAGGGGGCCGATATCACGGGCCTTGGGACCCACCGGCTGTTCCGCCGGGGTATCGTCCGCACCTTTCAGGTTCCCAACGAATTCTCGCGCATGACCGTCCGGGAGAACCTGATGGTGGTTCCGTCCGGTCAGATGGGCGAGAGCCTCGCGGCCGCTTGGTTCAGCCGGCGCGCGGTGCGGCGGCAGGAAGAGGAGGTCGCCGCCAAGGTCGAGGATGTCCTGGCGTTTCTCAATTTGGACCATGTCGGCGCGGAACTCGCGGGCGGTCTTTCCGGCGGCCAGAAAAAACTGCTGGAACTCGGCCGCACGATGATGACCGATGCCAAAATGGTGCTTCTCGACGAGCCCGGCGCCGGGGTCAACCGCTCGCTGCTGGCGCACCTGACCGAGGCCATCGAACGCCTGAAGGAGGAACGCGGCTACACCTTCTGTATCATCGAGCACGACATGGATCTGGTCGAGCGCCTCTGCTATCCGGTCATCGCCATGGTTCGGGGCGAGATCCTGGCATCCGGCGCCATGGAGGACATCCGTTCCAATCAGGCGGTGGTCGAAGCCTATTTCGGAAACGCGAAAGTTGGCGGCCGATGACGGTGGTCCTGAAGGTTGCCGATGTCCGCGGCGGCTATGGCGGCGCCGACATTCTCAACGGAACCGACCTCAAGCTCGACGAAGGGGAAATCGTCGTCATCATCGGGCCGAACGGGGCCGGCAAGTCCACCCTCATGAAAGCCGTGTTCGGGCTGGCCACGATCCGGTCCGGCAGCGTCTCTTTTTTTGACCGGGCCATCACCGGCATGCGGGCGGACCAGGTCGCCAAACTGGGAATGAGCTACGTGCCTCAGGAGCGCAATGTCTTCGCCTCTCTGACGGTAAACGAGAACCTGGAGATGGGCGCTTATCTCCGGGACGATGATTTCGGACCTCAGATCGAGCGGATCTACGAGCTTTTCCCGCCCCTCAGGGAACGCCGCCGGCAACAGGCCGGCACGCTGTCGGGCGGCGAACGGCAGATGCTCGCCATGGGCCGGGCGCTGATGCTCGATCCGAAACTCCTGCTGCTGGACGAACCGACGGCGGCGCTGTCACCCCGCTATGCCGCCGAGACCTTCGAGCGGATCAGGGAAATCAACGCTCTCGGCATCACCATCCTGATGGTCGAGCAGAACGCCCGTCAGGCGCTGGAGCATGCCGATCGCGGCGTCGTGCTGGTGATGGGCGAAAACCGGTTCGAGGCGCCGGGACCGGAACTTCTGGCCAACCGGGAGGTGGCCGAAATGTATTTGGGGGGATGAGCGAAATTGACCGATCTCCTTCAGCTCCTGGTCTTCGGGATCGTGTTCGGCAGCATCCTGACTCTCGGCGCCATCGGCGTGTCGCTGATCTTCGGGATCCTCCGCTTCGCTCATTTCGCCCACGGCGACATGATGACGGTCGGCGCCTACTTCGCCCTGGTTTTCGTCGTGCAGGCAGGCTGGCCCATCTACATGGCGCTGCCGGCGGCGATGATCGGCGCGGCAGTCCTCGCGATCCTGATCGACCAGTCGGTTTACCGGAGGTTACGGCGCACCGCGCCGGTGATCCTGCTGATTTCGTCCTTCGGCATGGCGCTGCTGCTCCGCGCCGCGGCGCAGCTCATCTGGGGCACGGACAACCAGGTCTATCAGCCGGGCATCAACGTGCCTTACGTGGTCTTCGACATCCGCATCAAGCCGGACCATCTGGTGATCGTCGGCGCCTCGGTCATCCTGGTGTTCGCGTTCCACCTGTTCCTCAAGATGACGCGCATGGGCAAAGCCATGCGGGCGATGAGCGACAACGTCGATCTGGCACGGGTCAGCGGCATCGACAGCGAGCGGGTGGTGATCTGGACCTGGGTCATCGGCGGCGCGCTGGCCGCGGCGGCGGGCGTCTTGCTGGCGCTCGATACGCGGCTCAATCCACAGCTTGGCTGGAACGTCCTGCTTCCCATCTTCGCGGCGACCATCGTCGGCGGCATCGGCCGGGTCTACGGCGCCATCGCCGGCGGCATGTTCATCGGCATCGCGACCGAACTCTCCACGGCGGTTCTCCTGCCGGCCTATAAGCCGGCGGTGGCGTTCACCCTGATGGTGCTGGTGCTGATTTTGCGGCCCCAGGGACTGGTGAGGGGCATGAACTGATGGAACTCGGCGGCATCATCGAATACGGCCTGTTTTTCCTGAGTTTTGTCGGGATCTACGCCCTTCTCAGCCTCGGGCTCAACCTGCAATGGGGCCTGACGGGCCAGTTCAATATCGGCATCGCCGGCTTTTTCGCCGTCGGCGCCTATACCAGCGCCATCCTGACCACGGCGCCGAGCCCCCATCATCTCGGCGGCTTCGGCATGCCCCTGGCTGTCGGGCTCGTCTTCGCCATGGTGTTGGCCGGGCTGGTCGCCGTGCTCGTGGGCCTGCTGACGGTCCGCCTCAGGACCGACTATCTGGCCATCGCCACCATCGGCATCGCCGAGATCATTCGCCTGGGGCTGAAAAACGAGGAATGGCTGACCAACGGGGTCCGGGGCATCCCCGGAATCCCCCGCCCCTTCGCCGAGACCCTCGGGCAGAGCGATGGGGTGTTCCTGCTGGTCGTCGTGGTGCTGATCCTGATGGTCTACCTCGCCCTCGAGGCGGCACGGCGCTCCCCGTGGGGGCGGGTGTTGCGGGCCATCCGCGAGAACGAGGACGGCGTGCGCGCGGCCGGCAAACACATCGAGCGGTTCCGCCTCGAAGCGTTTGTCGTCGGCTCCATGATCATGGGCCTCGGCGGCGCCCTTTTCGCGCACTTCGTGGGCTTTATCAGTCCCGAGGCCTTCACGCCGGAATTCGCGACCTTCCTCGTCTGGGTGATGCTGATCGCCGGCGGGAGCGGCAACAACAAGGGCGCGGTCCTCGGGGCATTGATCATCTGGCTGGTCTGGACCGGCACCGAGTTCCTCACCAGCATGGCGCCGCCCGAATACGTGACCCAGGCCGGCGCCCTCAGGCTCCTGATGATCGGGATATTGGTGCAGGTGATCCTGCTGGTCCGGCCGGACGGCCTGTTGCCCGAAGAGACCGCCGACCGCACAAAATAAAAGCGGCCCGCCGAAGCGGACCGCTTTCATTGTTCGCCCGACATGGATTTATCCGGGGCTTATCCGGGATTTATTTGGGCTCGAACACCTTCTTCGTGACGATCTTGCCGCCTTCGATCTCCCAGTGGCCGTAGGTGCCCGCAACGTCGCCGTTCTTGTCGATGTTCTGGGGCCCGGAGGCGCCGACATAGTCGATATCCTCGCCCGCCTTGATGGCCTTCACCGCTTCGGCGAACTGGCCCGGACCCACCTTCTTGCCGGGCGGGTTGGCGACCGAGCGCAGCGCATCGCGGATCGCCTTGGGGTCGTTGGTGCCCGCCTTGACGGCCGCGAGGCCGGCAAGAATTGTGGCGTCATAGGCGCTGTCGATGAACGGCCGCGGCGGCAGTTCTCCGTACTTCTTCTCGTACAATTTTCGGAAGTTGTCCTGGGCCGCGCTTTTGGATTCCGGCGCCGTGGCGTAGGTGCCGTTCAGGAACCGGGCGCCGATCGCCTCGATCAGCTTCTCGTGCTTCATCCCGTCGGTGAAGACGAACTTGTCGAAGAAGCCGCCTTCGAGGCTCTGTTTGATGATCGGAATGCCGTCTTCGGGGTAGGCGATCAACAGCAGGCGCTCCGGCTTGCCCTTCGCCGCTTTTTGGATTTCGCCCCGGTAGGATGCCTGTTTCTCTTCATAGCCGATGGACGCGACCACCTTGCCCTTGAAGTTCTTGGAGAACGCCTCGGCCAGGCCTTTGCCGTAGTCATTGTTGACGTAGATGATGCTGACCGATTTCAGGTTCTTCTCGGCCGCCACCTGGGCCAGCGCGATGCCTTGCACGGCGTCCGTCGGAACGGTCCGGAACAGGAAGTCGTTATCGGCCAGGCCGGTGATGACCGGCGACGTGGAGGCGCTCGATATTTGCGTCACGCCCGACTTGCTGGTGACCGAACTGGCGATCGGGATGGTGACGCCGCTGGACAATGCGCCGATGACCGCCTGGACCTTGTCCACGGACACCAATCGCTTGGCCGCGTCGACGCCGGCCTGCGGCGAAGTCTGGGTATCGCCGACGCTGAGCGCCACCTTGCCGCCATTGACGCCGCCCGCGGCATTCATTTCGTCGACGGCCAGTTTGACGCCGTTGAGCGACGCCCCGCCATAGGCCTGCAGGCCGCCGGTCATAGGCATGAGCGCGCCCAGTTTCAGGCCCTCGGCCTGAGCCTGGGTTGCCGGTCCGGCAGCCACCGCAACGGCGACCAACGCGATACCGGCCATGCGTGAAATTTGAACCATGTTTCCTCCTAACGATTCATGGGTTTCATGGGTCATGACAGAAAAACTCTACTCGGGGCGTGAACGGGGTGCAACGCCCGACAACGGCTGGGCATCCAATTGATCAGCAATATGACGAGCGAGGAGGGCCAATTTTTTTCCCGCGGTCCGGCGCGTCGTTCCTGTCGTCCCATCCAATGCCTGCGGCAGTGGTGTCTTGACACATGATGAACCGCCGTGGTCATTGGCTGCTCATCGGGCAGCAAATCAGCCTGCCGTTTCGCTGGCGCAGGGTAAATCCGCGTCATTGACCATCAAGGAAGAGGACCAGAGAAAAAATGGCCGCAGACACCACCAATCCAGAAACCATCGTCCTGCACGGCGGATACCGCAATGATCCGGTGACCGGCGCGGTCGCGGTGCCGATCTATCAGACCACCTCTTACCAGTTCAATGACGCCCAGCACGCGGAGAACCTGTTCGCGCTGAAGGAGCTTGGGAACATCTACACCCGAATCATGAACCCGACGGCCGACGTGCTGGAGCAGCGTCTTGCCGCGCTCGAAGGCGGCGTCGCGGCGCTTGCCCTGAGTTCGGGCCAGGCGGCGTCCATGTACGCGGTGATGAACCTTTGCCGCGCCGGCGACAACTTCGTCAGTTCCACGGACCTGTACGGGGGAACATGGAACCTGTTCGCCAATACGCTCAAGGACTTCGGCGTCGAGGCCCGCTTCGTCGACCCGGCCGATCCGGAGGATTTCGCCAAGGCGACGGACGACAGGACCCGGTGCTATTACGCCGAGACGCTGCCCAATCCGAAGCTCCACGTCTTCCCCATCAAGGAAGTGGCCGATATCGGCCGCGGGCTCGGCGTTCCGTTGATTATGGACAACACGGCCTGCCCCATCATCTGCCGCCCCTTCGATCATGGCGCCGCGGTGGTGATGTACTCGACCACCAAGTATCTCGGCGGTCACGGGACGTCCATCGGCGGGCTGCTCGTCGACGGCGGCAATTTCGACTGGGAGGCCCACAAGGAGCGCTTCCCCACCCTCAACGAACCGGACCCGAGCTATCACGGCGCGGTCTGGACGGAGGCGGTCAAGCCGCTTGGGCCGATTGCCTTCATTCTGCGTGCGCGGGTCGTCCTGCTTCGCGACGTCGGCGCCGCGCCCAGTCCGTACAACTCCTTCCAGACCATTCAAGGGCTGGAGACGCTGCCGCTCAGGATGCGCGCCCACTGCGAGAACGCGGTCAAGGTCGCCGATTACCTGGTTGGACACGACAAGGTCGAGACGGTGATCTATCCGAACCAGCAGGACGGTGAAATGCGCCGCCGCGCGGACGCCTACATGAATGGCGGTTATGGCGCGCTTGTCGGGTTCGAGCTCGCCGGCGGCAAGGAGGCCGGGGCCAAGTTCATCGATTCCCTGAACATGTTTTACCATGTGGCCAATATCGGGGATGCCCGTTCCCTCGCCATCCATCCGGCGACCACCACCCACTCGCAGCTCAGCGCCGAGGAGCAGGAGCAGACCGGCGTGACACCCGGCTATGTGCGCCTGTCGGTCGGCATCGAGCACATCGACGATATCATCGCCGATCTCGACCAGGCGTTGGCGGCAACCTGATCCGGTCTCGTCCGATGATCGTTCCCGGCAGTTTTCCCACCACCCGGCTCCGCCGCAACCGGCGCGACGACTGGAATCGCCGCCTGGTCGCCGAGAGCCGGCTGGGGCCCGAGGACCTCATCCTTCCGGTATTCGTCGTCGAGGGTGAAAACAGGCGGGAGCCCGTCGCCTCCATGCCGGGGATCGACCGGTTGTCCTGCGATTTGCTGGTGGACGCCGTTGGTGAAGCGTTGGGTCTTCGGATCCCGGCGATCGCCATATTCCCCGAGGTCGATCCCGCGCTGAAGACGCCGGACGCGGCCGAGGCGGTCAACCCGGAAAACCTGGTCTGCCGGGCCATCCGGGCGGTGAAGTCCGGGCACCCGGACATGGGCATCGTTTGCGACGCGGCCCTCGATCCGTTCAACAGCGATGGTCACGACGGCATCGTCCGCGACGGGGAAATCCTCAATGACGAATCCGTCGAGGTGCTTTGCCGCCAGTCGGTTGTCCAGGCCGACGCCGGCTGCGAGGTGATCGCGCCGTCGGACATGATGGACGGCCGCGTGGGCGCCATCCGCAAGGCCCTCGACGAAGCCGGGCACGGGGGCGTGCGGATCATGTCCTATGCGGCGAAATACGCCTCGGCGTTTTACGGGCCGTTCCGCGACGCCATCGGGTCCAAGGCGGCCCTGAAAGGCGACAAGAAGACCTACCAGATGGACCCGGCCAATTCCGATGAGGCGATTCGCGAGGTTGCCCTGGACCTCGCCGAGGGGGCCGACATGGTCATGGTCAAGCCCGGGTTGCCCTATCTGGATATCGTGCGGCGGGTGAAGACCGAGTTCGGCGTCCCGACGTTCGCCTATCAGGTGTCGGGCGAGTACGCGATGCTGAAGGGCGCGGTCCGGAACGGCTGGCTGGACAATGACAAGGTGGTGCTGGAAAGCCTGATGGCGTTCAAGCGCGCGGGCGCCGACGGCATCCTCACCTATCTGGCGGTCGAGGCGGCGAAGCTTCTGAAATCCGGTTAGTTCCCGGGTGTGGCGTTCGACGCGGATGAAACGAGTTCTGAAATATGCGGCTTACCTGCTGGCGTTGGTGGTGGTGATCGCCGCCGGCGGCATCCTGTGGCTGCGGACCTCCCTCCCCCCGGCGGAGCGCGCGGTCTCCGACCCGCTGCTTCGGGGAACGGTCGAGGTATTGTTCGACGAAAAGGATGTCCCTTACATCTTCGCGGAAAATCGCCGGGACGCCGCGTTTGCCTTGGGCTTCGCCCATGCGGAGAACCGGCTTTGGCAGATGGAATCCCAGCGCCGGCTGGCGGCGGGACGGCTCTCGGAAGTCCTGGGCGCCCGCACGGTTCGCATCGACCGTTTCATGCGGACCTTGGGTCTTTACCGATCCGCCGAGGCTTCGTTCGCCGGGCTCGAACCCGCAACCAAGGCCACGTTCGAAGCCTACGCCGCGGGTGTGAACCGCTGGCTCGAAACCCGCTCGGGCGCCCTGCCGCCCGAGTTCGTGGCTTTGCGTCATGAGCCCGAGAGTTGGCGGCCCGCGGACTCGCTGGTATGGGGCAAACTGATGGCCCTCAGGCTCAGCGGCAACTTCCAGGACGAACTGCAGCGGCTGCGGGCGATGAATGCCGGCCATGACCTGGAGCGCCTGAAGGAATTATGGCCGGACTATCCGGGCGACGGGCCGGTCACCGGCTGGGGACGGCGGGCGGAAGCGGACCCCGGTTACATCGGTCGTCTGACGGCATCGACGGCCGATGCCGTCCCGCGTTTCCGCGGCGCGTCGAATTCCTGGGCGATCGGCGGCGCCCGGACCCGAAGCGGCAAGCCGCTGCTGGCGAACGATCCCCACCTCGGGTTCGGCGCGCCGATATTGTGGTATCTCGCCAAGATCGTCACGCCCGAGGGGAAATTGACCGGGGCGACGGTTCCGGGCGTGCCGCTGCATGTTCTGGGTCATACCGACGGTCTCGCCTGGGGCCTGACGACGACCCAGACCGATCTCCAGGACCTTTTCGTGGAGACCCTCGATCCCGGGCGGCCCGATCATTACCTCACCCCGGACGGCCCTCGTCCGTTCGAAACCCGGGTCGAAACATTGGAAGTGCGCGGCGGCGAGCCCGTGACCTTCACGGTTCGCTCGACCCATCGCGGGCCGGTCATCTCGGATCTGGAGCCCGGCGAAAATCTGACCGTTTCCCTGCAGGCCGTGTTCCTGCGCGGGGCCGATACGACGGCCCAGTCCGTTCTCAAACTCAATCGCGCGCAAAATGCGGGGGAGCTGCGGGCCGCCCTCAGGGATTTCAAGGCGCCTCAGCAGAACGTCATTTACGCCGACACCGGCGGCGTATTCGGTTTCATTTCAGCCGGCACCGTGCCGATCCGCAAATCCGGGCGCGGATTCGTTCCCGCAGACGGCGCCTCCGGCGAGGCGGACTGGACGGGCGTCATTCCGTTCGACGAACTGCCCCAGTCCGAAAACCCCGCCGAGGGGTTCGTCGCCAACGCCAACAACAAGGTGACGCCGGAGGGCTACCCCTACTTCGTGACGGTGGACTGGACGGCGCCCTACCGGGCCCGGCGAATTGTCGAGACCCTGAGAAACCTCGAAAAAGCCACCGCCGGCCGGATGTCCGGCCTGCAGATGGATTCGGTCTCCCTGGCCGCACGGGATCTCCTTCCCTTGATGCTCGATTTTCAAACCCGGGATGGCGAACTCCAAAAGGTGATGGGCCTGCTGCGCCGGTGGGACGGCGGCATGAACATCGATCGTCCCGAACCGCTGATTTTCGACCGCTGGCTCCGGTCGTTGAACCGGGAACTGTATGCCGACGACTTCGGCGGCGCATTCGGCGAGTTCTGGCGGAGGCGGCCCCTGTTCATCCGGAACGTTCTGACGGGCGTATCGCCCTCGTGGTGCGACGATGTCGCCACCCGGGCGCCCGAAACCTGCGCCGCGGCGCTGGAGGCCTCGCTCACGGCGGCGCTGGCGGAACTCGCCGAGGCCACCGGCACCTCGAACCCGGCGCGCTGGCGCTGGGGCGATCACCACGTCGCCCGGTTCCGCCATCAATTTTTCCAGCATGTGCCGGTCGTCCGCATGCTCACCGATCTGAGCACCCCGACATCCGGGGGAAACTTCACGGTCAACCGGGGGACGACCCGGATGCGCAATCCCCGCGCGCCGCACGACCACATTCACGGCGCGGGATATCGCGGCGTCTATGATCTCGCCGATCTCTCCCGGTCCCGGTTTGTCATCGCCACGGGGCAGTCGGGAAACCCGTTCTCTCCGCACTATCGCGACTTTCTGCCGCTGTGGGCGTCCGGCGGGCACGTGACCCTCGACAAGACCAAACGGCAACTGGAACAATCGGCGGCCCGCCGCCATACTTTCCGGCCTCGGCAATGATTGGAGGCGCGGAACCATGAGCGGCCCGGACCGGAAGTCATTCGACACGCGGGTAATCCACGCCGGACAGGCGCCGGATGCCGGAACCGGTTCGGTGGTGACGCCCATCTACGCCACCGCGACCTTTGCCCAGGAAAGCCCGGGCAAGACCAAGGGCTACGAGTACGCCCGGAGCGCCAACCCGACCCGGGACGCCTACGAGGCCTGCATCGCCGATCTCGAAAGCGGCGCCCACGGATTTGCCTTCGCGTCGGGGATGGCGGCGACCACGGCGGTCATCGATCTGCTCGATGCCGGCGACCGGGTTCTGGCGCTCCGGGACCTTTATGGCGGCACGACCCGCCTGTTCGAGCAGGTCCGCAAACGGACGGCGGGGTTGGTTTTCGATTACGCGGACGTCGGCGATGCCGGGGCGCTGGACGGCGCCATTCATCCGGACACCCGGCTGATCTGGCTGGAAACCCCCAGCAATCCCATGTTGAACCTCGTGGATCTGGCCGCCGTCGCATCGGTTGCGAGGTCACGGGGTATCTTGACGGCGGTCGACAATACCTTCGCCACGCCATGGGCGCAGCGGCCCCTGGAACTGGGGATCGACATCGTCGTGCATTCGGCGACGAAGTACCTCAACGGCCATTCCGACGTGATCGGCGGTGCCGTCGTGGTTGGCGACGATGACCTCGCGGAGCGCCTGGGTTTTCTCCAGAACGCCACCGGCGGCATCGCCGGCCCGTTCGATTCCTTTCTTGTCCTGCGCGGATTGAAGACCCTGTCTGTCCGCATGGAACGTCATTGCGCCAACGCCTTGAAGATCGCCCGGTGGCTGGAAGACCGCCCGGAATTCAGCCGCGTTCTCTATCCGGGCCTCAGCTCTCATCCCGGCCACGAGATTTGCCGGACACAAATGAACGGGCGCGGCGGCGGCATGGTGACCGCCGTTCTGGACCGGGATTTGGCGGGGACGGTCCGGTTCCTGGAACGGTGCCGGGTATTTACCCTGGCCGAAAGTCTGGGCGGCGTGGAGAGTTTGATCGAGCATCCGGCGATCATGACCCATGCCTCGGTTCCCAAGGCGGTTCGCGAAGAGGTCGGTATCGCCGACGGCCTCGTCAGGCTGTCCGTCGGCATCGAGGACGCCGAGGATTTGATCGCCGATCTGCGGACGGCGTTGGATTGAGCCCGCCGATCGAACCGAACCGGAAAGCCCGCCCCGCGTTATCGCCCGCACCGGCCAAGCAACGAACTATTGAATTCTAATCCGATGTCCAGAACCGTTCGAAGCGATCACCCTCCCAATAAAAAATACTGGAGGCTTTCTCGTAGGTGATGAAATGGACCGCAGGGTTCTCCAACTCCCATCTCAATTTTTGACCGGGACGACAATCGGGACCAACTCCCCTAAGGCAGAGATGGTGATATACGCCGGGGTCGGCTGGTTGAATGCCGAGGCCCGAAACCGAGGAAACTTCGGTCAACTTGAATGCCCTGGCGTGACCGTGAAGACAGGCGAAGAGCGAAATTCCGTCGCCGATTCTTGCAAAAAACGCCCGGTCGGGTTCGCCGTCGCCATCGAAATCGGCGGTGACAATGAGGTCCCGTGTCCCTTGGTGCTCGCCGACGGTCCTCTCCGCCACTGTTTTTGAGAACACCTCCGGGCAGCGCTGGGCCCGCGCCTCATCGCTGTAAACGAAGGCTGCAAAGACCAATGCAAATACTAGAATGAGTCTAAACACTCGCATCGAAGATGAACGGCCAATCATTACGTTGTCCCCCGCATCGGCCAAGTCACACATTATCGGATTCTACGACAGCCAGAACCTTTCGAAGCGATCACCCTCCCAATAAATAATACTAGCGGAGCTCTCGTAGTGGAAAAGATGGATCGCAGGGCCATCCACCTCCAATCTCAATTTTTCACCGGGACGGCAATCGGGGCCGATTCCCTTGGCGCAGGCGCTGTCATATACGCCGGGATCGGCCAGTCGAATGCCAACACTCGCAATCGAATGAACCCGGGCCGCTTCGAAGGCCCTGGCTTGGCCGTGAAGACAGATGAAGAGCGAAGTCTTGTCGTCATTTGTTACGAAAAACGCGCGGTCGGGCTTACCGTTGCCATCGAAATCGGCGGTGACAATGAGGTCCCGTGTCCCTTGGTGCTCGCCGACGGTCCTCTCCGCCACCCTCTTCTGGAACTCCGGGCAACTCTGGGCGTGCGCCTCATGGCTGTAGCCGATAACCGCAAAGACCAATGCGAACGCCAGAAAGGGTCTGGACACCAGCATCGAAGGAAAGCAACCAATCATTTTGGGTCATGCTCCACGCGGATGTGGTCCGGCTTGTCTTCTATATCGTAATCCGGCCCCAAGGATTCTCGAAGTTCCGAGACTGTCGCGTGCCGCCGGACAAACCGCCGTTGCCGCGCCTGGGGGGACTGGGCAGTTGCGAGAGGCCTCTTGCCGCGGCCCGTCCAATATGCCTAAGCTGGCCGAAGCCAAAACGGAAGCGGCGCGATGAAACACAACATAAACCGTCGGCCCACCGCCTTTTTCATAACCGCCCCCCTTCCCTGCCCCTACATTCCCGGCAACCTCGAACGCAGGATCGTCGCCGAGCTTTCGGGCTCCACGGCGCCCACGCTTCACGACACCCTGTCCCGGGTCGGGTTTCGCCGCAGCCACGGGCTGGTCTATGCCCCGGTCTGCTCGGGCTGCAACGCCTGTCTCGCCGTCCGAACCGTCGTTTCGGAATTCGAACCGTCCGCCTCGCAGCGCCGGGTATCCCGGGTGAACGAGGATTTGATCGAAGCGGTAAGGCCGGTCCGGGCGACCGCCGAGCAATTCGAATTGTTCGCCCAGTATCAGGACTCCCGCCACAACGGCGGCGACATGGCGACAATGGACTTTTACGACTACCAGGCCCTGATCGAGGAGACCCCGGTCGATTCCGAGTTGATCGAATACCGTACCCCGGACCGCCGGCTGGTCGGGGCGTGCCTCGCGGACCGCATGGGCGACGGCCTCTCCGCGGTCTACAGCTATTTCCATCCAGCCGAGCCGCGCCGCAGTCTCGGAACCTACATGATACTGCGGCTCATCGAGCGGTCGCGGGACGCCGGGCTTCCCTATGTCTATCTCGGCTATTGGATCGAGGACAGCCAGAAGATGTCCTACAAGGAACGTTTCAGGCCGCTTGAATATTACGCCGGCGATGGCTGGCGTTCGCTCGACGAGCGGCACGACTTTCCGGCGCTTGGCTAGGCCGCGTTCCATTCCGGTTCACGAACATTTCTCATAGTTGCGCGCTACCGGAATGCGCATATACTTCAAGCAACTACGAGGCTTCACCAAAGGATCAATTTCCAAATGAGAGAAGGGAGACAATCTCATGAAACGCCGTGAATTTATGAAGGGCGCAGCCGTCGCCGGTGCCGGTGCCGCAGTTGCCGCATCGACGCTGCCGAAACCGGCGATTGCCCAGGGGGCCAAAGAGCTGAAAATGGTCACCACGTGGCCGAAGAACTTTCCGGGCCTGGGAACCGGCGCGGAGCGGCTGGCGCGCAACATCACCGCGATGAGCGGCGGCTCGCTGACGGTAAAGGTGTTCGCGGCGGGCGAATTGGTGCCGCCGTTCGAATCCTTCGATGCCGTTTCCAGCGGCACCGCCGACATGTACCACGCCGCCGACTACTATTGGCAGGGCAAGTCCAAGGCCTTCAACTTCTATGCGGCGGTTCCGTTCGGGCTCACCGCGACCGAGCAGGCCGCGTGGATCCACCATGGCGGCGGCCAGCAGCTATGGGACGAGTTGAGCAAGGGATTCGGCATCAAGCCCTTCATGGCCGGCAACACCGGGGTTCAGATGGGCGGCTGGTTCAACAAGGAAGTCAACTCGCTCGAGGATTACAAGGGCCTGAAGATTCGCATGCCGGGCCTGGGCGGCGAAGTCCTGCGCAGGATCGGGGCGGCGGCGGTTTCGCTGCCGGGTGGTGAAATCTTCCCGGCCTTGCAGTCGGGCGCCATCGACGCCACCGAATGGGTCGGCCCGTGGAACGATCTGGCCTTCGGTTTCTACAAGGTCACCAAGTTCTACTACTATCCGGGCTTCCATGAGCCGGGCACGACTTTGAGTTCGGGTGTCAATCTCAAGACATGGGAAGGCCTCAGCGCCGACCACAAGGCGATCATCACCACGGCGATGGCGGCGGAGAACGACCTCAGCCTCTCCGAGTTCAATGCCCGCAACAACGGCGCGCTGAATACGCTGACCGGCAAGCACAAGGTCACCGTCAAGAAGTTCCCGGACCCGGTCTTGAACGAAATCGGCAAGGCATCGGGCGAGGTCGTCGGGGGTGTCCGCGCCGAGGGCGGCATCACGGCGAAGGTGCTCGACAGCTTCCTCGATTTCCGCAAACAGTCCATTGCCTGGTCCAAGCTCTCGGATCAGGCCTACTGGAATGCGCGGCTGCTGCCGTTCAAGTACGCGGGCTAACCGCCTGGACATGATGGCCCGCCCGGATATGAGGCGGGCCATCGTTCTTTCGAAGGAGGCTGCCGTTTGACTTCCCTGCAGCGCCTCGCCCAAGGCATCGACGGCTTCAACGATGTTGTCGGCAAGGCCGCGGCGTGGACCGCCTTGGCCATGGTGCTGATCCAGTTCATCGTGGTGGTCATGCGGTATGTGTTCGGCCTGGGTTCGATCATGATGCAGGAATCGGTGGTCTACCTGCATGCCTTCCTGTTCATGGTCGGGGCCGGGTACACGTTGCTTCATGGGGGTCATGTCCGGGTCGACGTCTTCTATCGGGAGGCGTCCGATCGCTGGAAATCGTGGATCGATCTTGCCGGCGTCTTCGTGTTTCTCCTGCCGGTCTGCCTGCTGGTCTGGTGGTTTTCGTTTCCCTACGTCGAAAACTCCTGGAAGGTTTTCGAGGGGTCCAAGGAAACCAGCGGAATCCAAGGCGTCTTCCTTCTCAAGTCCGTCATTCTCGCATTCGCGTTTCTTGTGGCGATCCAGGGAGTGTCGATGGCCATCCGGTCGTTCCTCAGGCTGCTCAGGCTCGCCGGCGTCGTAACGCCGGATCCCGGGACCCAAAGACCGGCCGGTCGCCCGGGGTCCCGCTGAGGTGCCGTTTTCCGAAATCCTGACCATCATCATGTTCGTGGTGGTGTGTCTGTTCCTGATGGCCGGATTTCCGGTCGCGTTCACGCTCGCCGGCACGGCGCTGATCTTCGCCGGGATCGGATGGATTTTCGGGGTGTTCGATTTCTCCCTCTTCGGCGCCCTGCCGTCGAGGATCTTCGGCGGGGCGATGACCAACGAGCTGCTGATCGCGGTGCCGCTGTTCGTCTTCATGGGCGTGATGCTGGAGCGCTCCAAGGTGGCCGAGGAATTGCTGGATACCATGGGCCGGCTGTTCGGCACCTTGCGCGGCGGTCTCGGCATTTCGGTGTCCGTGGTCGGCGCGTTGCTGGCCGCCTCCACCGGCATCGTCGGCGCGACGGTGGTGACCATGGGCCTGCTGTCCCTGCCGACCATGCTGCGGCGCAAGTACGACCCCTCCCTCGCCTGCGGCTCCATCGCCGCCGCCGGCACGTTGGGACAGATCATCCCGCCGTCCATCGTTCTCGTCCTGCTGGGCGACCAGATCTCCAATGCCTATGTGGACGCTCAGCGCACGGTCGGGAATTTCTCCCCCGAGCCGGTCTCGGTCGGCGATCTGTTCGCCGGCGCGCTGCTGCCCGGCCTCGCCCTGGTCGGCATGTACATTCTCTACCAGCTCATCGTCGCGTTTCTGAAGCCGGATGCCTCCCCGGCGATCCCGAAGGAGGAACTCGATGACGGCGTGCCGCTGTTCGGCCGGGTGATGCGCGCCCTGGTGCCGCCCCTGGTGCTGATCGTCGCGGTGCTGGGCTCGATCCTTGCCGGCGTCGCGACCCCGACCGAGGCGGCGGCGGTCGGCTCCGTGGGCGCCTTGCTGCTCGCGGCGGTTCGGATTTCCGACAAGAGGCCGACCCCCATCTACCTGGCGGGGATCGCTCTCATCATCATGCTGTTTCTCACCAACACCATGGATCTCCGGGTGCTGCGGGACGAAATTCCCACCGGCGACATGGCCGCCATCGTCGCCGCGCTGATCTGTTCGGCGGTTCTCGCCTGGGGGATGGGGGTGGCGCTCATCCGGGTGACCCAGGACGCGGTGCTGACCCAGGTGGTGCGCTCGACCCTCGAAGTGTCGGCCATGGTCTTCGTCATTCTCATCGGCGCGTCGGTGTTCTCACTGGTCTTCCGCGGCCTCGGGGGCGACGACATGGTGCACGAGTTTCTCACCAACCTTCCGGGCGGCATCTACGGCGCCATGATCGTGGTCATGCTGGTGATGTTCGTGCTCGGCTTCTTCCTCGACTTCATCGAGATCACCTTCGTCGTCGTGCCGATCGTCGCGCCGGTGCTGCTGCAGTCGGATATCAGTCCCGTCTGGCTCGGCGTGATGATGGCGATGAACCTGCAGACGTCGTTCCTGACGCCGCCCTTCGGCTTTGCCTTGTTCTACCTGCGGGGTGTCGCGCCGCCCGAGGTCAAGACGACCCACATCTACAAGGGCGTGCTGCCCTTCGTCGCCATCCAGTTGATCGGGCTCGGCGTCCTCGCCGCCTTCCCCGGGCTCGCGACGTGGCTGCCCAAGCTGGTTTTCGGCTAGGCCCTAAATCTTGCGATCAGTTTCCACGCGCCCGGCAGCACCGCGGCGGCGAGGGCGATCTTGAACACTTCGCCCCAGAGGAACGGCAGCACGCCGAAGGCCCAGGCCTTCTCCCCGCCGATCAGCGCCGCGAGCCAGGCGTAGCCGGGCACGAAGATGATCGCCGTGCCGATGACCATGGCCGCAAGGGTCATGGGGATCGAGCGGTCCCAGCCCTTTTCGCCGAGCCAGCCGGCAATTCCGGCGGCGAGCACGAAGCCGACGAGATAGCCGCCCGTCGGGCCGGCCATGTAGGCGAGGCCGATGCCCTTCTCCGGCGTGCCCGCGAACACCGGCAGGCCCACCGCGCCCTCGGCGAGATAGAGCAGCAGCGTGGCGCCGCCCAGCTTCCAGCCGTAGGCCATGCCGATGACCAGCACGGCGAAGGTCTGCATGGTCATGGGGACCGGATAGAACGGCACCTGGATCTTGGCCGAGACGGTCAGCAGCACGGTGCCCGCGATGGCGAGGACCGCCATGCGGAGCCGGCTGTCTGTGGCCTGCGGCCAGGCGGCGCCGGCCAGGGTGGGATGAACCGTGTTGTCGTGGATCGCCATTGTTTCCCCCAACTGTTCGGTGTTGAACCGGCTTCTAGTGATCGCGGCTGATCAAGTCAATGTCCGCGCCCGTTTACGAAAACCGGTTGGAGCGCGGGAAGCCCTTCGGCGGCAGACGCCCGGCCTGCGCCCGCTTGCCCCGCCAGTCCATGAGACCGGTTTCGGTCCGCATCCCGGCGCCGGTGACCCAGGTGAGCCCGTCGGCCATGGTGAAGGTCTTGATGTCCGACAAGCCGCCGTCCTTGTAGCGCTGCAGAAAGACGCCCCGCCCCCGCGCCATTTCCGGCACGTCCGC
>JAPPFK010000140.1:64968-71010 GCA_028823885.1 Rhodospirillales bacterium
GACCGACATAACGCGGCGACCGCGCCGCGCCATCTCGCCGATCACCGCGACCGTGTCGCCGCCTACGATGCAGGCGCCTGCCCCCTCTTCGTCGCCGGTGACGTTGAGGATCTGCTTGCCGCCCCTGGTCGAGGCAACCACGTCGTCCACCGGGACCACGAACCCCCGCCCGGTCGACGACGCCACCAGCAGCTTGGTCCCGGGCCGGTGGATGAACAGGGCGACCACGTCCTGGTCGTTGCCGAGGTCGATCATCAGCCGCACGGGCTCGCCGTAGCCCCGCCCGCCCGGCAGCTTGTCGCAGGCGATGGTGTAGCAGCGCCCGTTGGTGGCGAAGACGATCAGCTTGTCGGTGGTTTCGGCCTTGAGCGCGAACTTGCCCTTGTCGCCTTCCTTGTATTTGACCTCGCCGACGTCGTCCAGATGCCCCCGCGCGGCCTTGATCCAGCCCTTGTCGGAACACAGGATGGTGATCGGCTCCTTCTCGATCAGCGCCTCGGCCGGCACGTCGACGGCCGCCGGCGCATCGCCGATTTCGGTGCGGCGCCTGCCGAGCGCGGTCTTGGCGCCGAAGCGCTTGCGGATATCGCCGATCTCGCCGGAGATGGCCTTCCAGCGGAGCTTGGGATCCTTGAGCAGTTTGCCGAGTTCGGCGCGCTCCCCGGTCAGCGCCGAATGTTCGCCCTTGATCTCCACCTCCTCCAGTTTGCGCAGGCTCCTGAGGCGCATGTTGAGGATGGCGTCCGCCTGGCCCTCGGTCAGCTTGAAGGCCCTGATGAGTTCGGCCTTGGCGTCGTCCGTCTCGCGGATGATCCGGATCACCTCGTCGAGGTTGAGATAGGCGGCGAGATAGCCCTCCAGCACCTCGAGCCGGACGGCGATCCGGCCCAAGCGGTGGCTGGTGCGCCGTTTCAGCACCTCGTGGCGGTGATCGAGGAAGGCCTGAAGAACCTCGCGGAGGTTCATCACCCGCGGCGTCTTGTCCGCGTCCAGCACGTTCATGTTGAGCCCGAACCGGGTTTCCAGGTCGGTCTGCCTGAACAGCTGCTCCATCAGCATGCCGGGCTCCACCGAGCGGCTCTTGGGCATCAGCACGAGGCGCACGTCCTCGGTGCTTTCGTCGACCACGTCTTCGAGAAACGGCAGTTTCTTGGCCTCCATCAACTCGGCGATGCGCTCCACCAGCCGCGCCTTCTGCACCTGGTAGGGAATCTCGGTGACCACGATCTGGTACTGGCCGCGGGCCAGCTTCTCGGTCTTCCATTTGGCGCGGATTCGGAACGAGCCCCGCCCGATCCTGTAGGCCGCCTCGACGGTCTTCCGGTCCTCCACCAAAATGCCGCCGGTCGGGAAGTCGGGCCCGGGCATGAAGCCCACCAGCTTGCCGACGGTGGCCTTCGGGAACTTGATCAGGTGAAGCAGCGCCCGGCAGATTTCGTCCGCGTTGTGGGGCGGAATGTTGGTCGCCATGCCGACGGCGATGCCGGCGGCGCCGTTGGCCAGAAGGTTCGGGAATCCCGCCGGCATGACCGCCGGCTCCGTCTCCTCGCCGTCGTAGGTTTCCCGGTAATCGGCCGCGTCCTCGTCGAGCCCCTCCATCATCAGGGTGGCGACGTCGGTCATCCGCGCCTCGGTGTAGCGCATGGCCGCCGCGTTATCGCCGTCGATGTTGCCGAAATTCCCCTGCCCGTCGATCAGCGGATACCTGACGGCGAAGCCCTGCGCCAGCCGCACCAGCGCGTCGTAGACGGCGGTGTCGCCGTGGGGGTGGTACTTGCCGATGACGTCGCCCACCACCCGGGCGCACTTCTTGAAGCCCTGGTCCGGATCGAGCCTGAGCTGGCGCATGGCGAACAGCAGCCGCCGGTGGACCGGCTTCAGGCCGTCGCGCACGTCCGGCAGGGAGCGGGACATGATGATCGACAGGGCGTAGCTCAGGTACCGCTCGGAGATCGCCTCGGCGAGGCGGGTATCGCGGATATCGCCGGCGGGCGCGGCGGGCAAGGTGTCGGTTGCCATGGCGGTGCTCTTCTTGGTTCGGCGTTTCTTGTGCCGTTTATAGTAGGCGTGGTGTCTTCAATATACCATATCTTGTGGTTCCGACAGGGAATTCGGGTTCATAAGCGGCTGATCCTGGCCGCGAGCCGGGTCCGCGCCGGCGGCACGCCCCGGGCGTCGTGGATGAAGGCGTGGCGCTCCAGGAAGTAGCCGGTGAGCTTCAGCCCGTCGGCGATGTCGGCGATCTCATCGAACTCAGTGGCCGGGTTTTCGCTCTCTACGCCCCGGGCCACGCCCCTCTCCACACCCCGGGCCGGGTCGTCGAGCAGGAACACCGGCAACCTCAGCAGCTTGTCCTTGTAGGTCGCGCCCGCCGCCCGCGAAACCGCGCGGCCCGATTTGGGCGAGACGTAAGCCAGGTCCGCCGCGCCGCCGCCGCCCGCGCATTCGGAGAGATCGAGGCCGAACCCCATGTCGGCCAGCAGGTCCCGCTCCCACATGACATAGGATTTCAGCCAGTCGCCGCGGTCGAGCCCGTCGATGAACGCCGACAGTCTGGCGTAGGTCTCGGGGTGCGGCTCCCGTTCGGGCAGCGCCGCCTCGGCCACCGCGCAGACCGCCGACAGGCCCGCGAGCCGCATGGGATCGTCCAGCCAGTCCGCCGCGCCGGCCCGCAGAAGCTCGCAGGTGTAGCTCCCGAGGTGCTCTTCCAGCCGCGCCTTCCAGGTCGCCCGCACCCGGTTGCCGGGCTCGTAGATGCCGCGCGCGCGCTTTCCGGCCCCGCCCCGGACCAGGCCCGCATGGCGGCCGTGCGCCTCGGTCAGCAGGTTGACGATCGCCGCGCTCTCGCCGTGCTTCCGCGCGCTCAGGACGATGCCCTCGTCCGTCCACTCCATCAGGCCCCTCCGCCACGGGCCATAGCCGGCCTACGCCGTCCGAATGTCGTCGTCACCGGGCTTGACCCGGTGATCCACGCTTGGCGGCCGGCGCTATACGTGGATGGCCGGGTCCGGGCCCGGCCATGACGCTTTGGGAACTTTAACAACACGCGTCATGCCTCATCTCTTATGACCCCCTCACCCTAACCCTCTCCCCCTTTCAGGGGGAGAGGGAACACACCGAAATTCCCTCGCCCCCTTCTTCAGGGGGAGAGGGATGCGGAGGGTTGGCGAGGCGAACGCCGAGCCTAGCCGAAGCTGGGTGAGGGGGATTTCGTGTTGATGCTGCGGCGAGGAAGCAGCCAAGCCAGCCAAGGGAATCCCCTTTCGCTTCATAGTCGGGTCATCGCGCTCAAGACGCCCCCTTGCTTCGCGCCCAGGGCGGTGGTCTGCACGGCGCCGGTGCGGTTGGCGCCGCCGAACGCTCCGCTCATAACCTCAGGCGTTGTAGTCCAGCCCCCAGTCCCGGTAGCGGGCGGGATCGTCGCCCCAATTGTCCCTGACCTTGACGAACAGGAACAGGTGGATGCGCCGGTCGAGCAGTTCCTGAAGCTCTGCACGCGCCGCGGCGCCCAGTTGCCTGATGCGGGCGCCCCCCTTGCCGAGCACGATGGCCTTCTGGCTGTCCCGCTCCACATAGATGGTCTGCTCGATCCGCGCCGAGCCGTCCTCCTGCTCCTCCCAGCTGTCGGTTTCCACCGTCGCCGCATAGGGAAGCTCCTGGTGAAGCTGGAGATAGAGTTTCTCCCGGGTGATCTCGGCCGCCAGCAGCCGTTGCGGCATGTCCGAAATCTGGTCCTCGGGGAACAGCCACGGCCCCGGCGCCATCATGCCGGTCAGGTGCGAGAGCAAATCCGCCGTTCCGCCGCCCTTCGCCGCCGAGACCATGAAGGTTTCGGAGAACACCCCCTCGCCGTCCAGCACCGCCGCCATCTCGAGCAGCGCGGGCTTGGCGACCGCGTCGATCTTGTTGATGGCCAGCACGGCCCGACCACCGGTCTCCTTCAGCCGCCCGACGATCCGCCTCGTGTCCGGGTCCGCTTCGCCGCCGCGGAAACGGGTTGCATCGACCAGCAGGCATATGTGATCGGCGTCGCCCGCGCCGCCCCACGCGGCCGCGACCATCGCCCGGTCGAGACGCCGCCTGGGCCGGAAGATGCCCGGCGTGTCGATGAAGACGATCTGGGTCTTGCCTTCGATGCGGATGCCCAGGACCCGCGCGCGGGTGGTCTGGACCTTGGGCGAGACGATGGACACCTTGGCGCCGACGAACCGGTTGAGCAGGGTCGACTTGCCCGCATTGGGCGCGCCGATGAGGGCGACGAACCCGCAAGCCCGCCCGGCCTCACTCACCGGACACCCGCCCGAGCAGCCGCGCCGCCGCTTCCTGCTCGGCGGCGCGTTTCGTGGAACCCGCGGCCCGGGCGGCCCCCCGGCCCTCGATTGCCGCCTCGACGGTGAATTCCGGTTCATGGTCGGGGCCCGAGCGGTCCACGAGGCGGTATTCGGGGAGGCCGAGATCGCGGGCCTGGGCCCATTCCTGGAGCCGGGTCTTGGCGTCCTTTTCCGGCGACGCCTCTTCGGCGAGAAGCGGCGCCCAGTGGCGGAGGATGAACGACCGGGCGGCTTCCAGGCCCCCGTCCCGGTAGATCGCCGCGATGACCGCTTCGCACGCATCGGCGAGAATGGCGGCGTTTTCCCGCCCGCCTTTTCGTTCCTCGCCCTCGGTCATTTCCAAATATTCGCCGAGGCCGATGGTCCGGGCGACGCGGGTCAGCGCCTCCTTGCGCACCAGCGCCGAATGGCGGTAGGCGATTTGGCCCTCGTCCTCGGCCGGGTGGGCGTCCAGCAGGGTCTCGGCGATCACCAGGCCGAGCACCCGGTCGCCGAGGAATTCGAGGCGCTCGTTGGCCGCGCTCCGGCCCCGCTCGCCGGCGAGGCTCGAATGGACCAGCGCGCGGCGCAGCAAACCGGGATCGGCGAAATCATGGCCGAGCGCCGCCGCCAGATCGTCGAGACCGGCCCGGCTCTCCGCATCCCCGGTCATCGGTTCAGACGATGTCCTGGAAGAACCGGTGGAAGCGGATCACCCACGGCCAGCGCCAGACGTGCCAGAAGGGCGATGAGCCGTCGGTGGAGAAGAACAGAATCTCCGCCCGGCCGACGAGGTTCTCGCGCGGCACGAAGCCGACGGCGCCGATCGACCGGCTGTCCTCGGAGTTGTCCCGGTTGTCGCCCATCATGAAATAGTGGCCGGGCGGCACCGTGTAGACGTCCGTATTGTCGTAGCGCTCGTTGTCGCTGTTCTCGTAGATGGAGTGCCGGCGGCCGCCGGGCAGGGTCTCCATATAGTGGGTCACCCGGAGCGGCTGGCCGTACGGGTTGAAGGTGAGTTCGACCCCGGCGGGCTCCCGCCGCACCGGCGCGCCGTTGATATGCAGGATGCCGCGGCGCACCTGGATCCTGTCGCCCGGCAGGCCGATGACCCGCTTGATGTAGTCGGTCTTGTTGTCGGCGGGGAGCTTGAACACCGCCACGTCGCCCCGCTCGGGCTCGGTGAACAGGAGCCGGTCCGGAACGATCGGCAGGCCGAAGGGCAGCGAATACCGGCTGTACCCATAGGAGTATTTGGAGACGAACAAATAGTCGCCGATCAGCAGGGTCGGCTTCATGGAGCCGGACGGGATATTGAACGGCTCGAAGGCGACCGTGCGCACGACGAGCGCGATCAAGACCGCGTAGATGATGGTCTTGGCCGTATCCCAGAGGCCGTAGGATTTGGAGTCGCGGGACAAGCTGTCCGATAAGCCCTTAATTTCAGACGATGTTGCGCGCCTTGGCCGGACGGGACCGGCGCCGGCGGGAATCGCCGGGGATCAAGCCAGCGCTTCGCTTTGCTGTCAAGCCGCATCGGCTCACAAAGCGGTCATGGCCGGCCATCCAGGATATTCACCACAGAGACACAGAGGACACAGAGAAGGAATGGTTAAGTCCTCCTATCTCACTGTCTCACCGTCTCTGTGGTTCGAGAAGCCGTCATGCCCGTGCTTGACACGGGCATTCACGCCTTGGGTGTAGCGGTACACGTGGATGGCCGGGTCTGGGG
>JAPPFK010000040.1 GCA_028823885.1 Rhodospirillales bacterium
GAGAGGGATGCGGAGATAAGGTCATTCCCCTCCGGGGATTGACCGACTTGGCGAGCCTGCGAGCCTTAGCCGAAGCTGGGTGAGGGGGAATAAGATTTCACCACTGAGAGCACAGAGATCACAGAGAAGAGCTGGATCACCCCCACCCTTGGTCAATTCCCTGTGGGAAATGACCGACCTCCCCCTTCAAGGGGGAGGGGATTTGATTTGGGTGCCTCCTTGCCGCCGCGCCGCCTATGCCGGTTCGACCCGCACCGCCGAAAACTTCAATTCCGGGATTTTGCCGAACGGATCCAAGGCTGAATTGGTCAGAATATTGGCCGCCGCCTCCTGGTAGCAGAACGGCATGAAAACAAGTCCCCGGGGCATTCCGGGCTCGCGCCGCGCCGCCAGCTCGACCGCGCCTCTTCGGGTCGTTAGCCGGACACGCCCTCCCGGCTCGATCCCCAGGCTCTCCATGTCCTCCGGCGAGATTTGCACGGTCGCTTCCGGTTCCAGGGCATCGAGCTTCGACGCCCGCCGGGTGATGGCGCCGGTATGCCAATGTTCGAGCAGCCGGCCGGTGGTCAATATCAGCGGATAATCCTCGTCCGGCGTCTCGTCCGGCGGGAGGACGTCCGCGGGAACGAAACGGCCGCGGGTGGACTCGGTTGGAAATCCATCGCCGAAGATCACTTCCTGGCCGGGCAGGTCCTCCGCTTCGCACGGGTAGGTGACGGCGTCCTCCCGTTCCAGCCTCTCCCAGGAAATATGCTCCATCGACGGCATGCAGTGGCGCATCTCCTCGTGAACGTCGCGAGGATGGCCATAGGTCCAGTTCAGCCCGAGCCGGTTCGCGATTTCCTGGATTATCCACCAGTCCTGGCGCGCATCGCCGGGCATCTCCAGCGCCTTGCGGCCCATTTGCACGCGGCGGTCCGTATTGGTCACCGTTCCGTCCTTCTCGGGCCACGCGGAGGCGGGGAGAATGACATCCGCGAAGGCGGCGGTCTCGGTCATGAAGATGTCCTGGACGACCAGGTGCTCGAGTTTCGCCAGCGCCGCGCGGGTATGCCGGGAATCCGGGTCCGACATGGCCGGGTTTTCTCCCATCACATAGATGCCGCGAATGTCTCCGTCATGGATGGCTTCGGTGATCTCGACGACGGTGAGCCCCGTGTCGGGATTGAGTTCGGTATCCCAAAAGTCCTCGAACTTCTCTCGCGCGTCCTCCTGGGTCACGAGTTTGTAGTCCGGATACATCATCGGGATGAGGCCCGCATCCGACGCCCCCTGCACGTTGTTCTGCCCGCGCAGCGGATGGAGGCCCGCGCCGGGGCGGCCCACATGGCCGCACAGCAGCGCCAGCGAGATCAGGCACCGTGCGTTGTCGGTGCCGTGAACGTGCTGCGCGATCCCCATTCCCCAGAAGATCATGGCCGCACGCGCGCCGGCGATTTTCCGGGCGACGGTTCTCAACGTATCGGCCTCGATGCCGCAGATGCCCTCCATCTTCTCCGGCGGAAACGCCTTCACATGCCGGGCGATTTCCTCGAACCCCTCGGTGTGCGCCTCCACGTACTGCCGGTCATAAAGTTCCTCGGTCACGATGACGTTGAGCAAGGCATTGAGCAGCGCCACATCCGATCCCGCGTTGAATTGCAGGTAGTGGGAGGCGTAATTGGCGAGGTTCTTTTTCCTGGGATCGATGACCACCAGCTCGGCCCCCTTGGCCGCCGCGTTCTTGATGAACGTCGCGGCAACGGGGTGATTGCCGGTGGGATCCGCGCCGATAACGACGATCAGGTCGGAATTGAGGCATTCGGCGACCGGGGCCGTCACGGCGCCGGAGCCGATGGTTTCGAGCAGCGCCGCGACCGAGGAGGCATGGCACAGGCGGGTGCAATGATCGACGCTGTTGGTCTTGAAGCCGGTCCGGACGAGTTTCTGAACCAGGTAGGCTTCTTCGTTGGACCCCTTGGCCGAGCCGAACCCCGCCAGCCCCTTCGGGCCCTGTTCGTCGAGAATTTTCTTCAATCCCGAAGCAGCCAGGTCCAGGGCCTCGTCCCACGACGCTTCCCGGAAGGTGGCCAGGGGATTTTCGGGATCGAATCGGGGATCGGCGGTTTTCGGCACGGCCTCCCGGCGAATCAGCGGCACGGTCAGCCGGTGGGGATGGCCGGCATAGTCCATGCCGAACCGTCCCTTGACGCATAGCCGGTTTTGATTGGCCGGACCGTCGCGGCCGTCCACCTGGACGATCCTGTTGTCCTTGACGTGAAATCTGACCTGGCAGCCGACGCCGCAATAGGGGCAGACGCTGTCGACGACCTTGTCCGCCGCCACCTCGCCGTCTTCCAGTTCGACCCCGGCCGGAAGCAGCGCGTTGGTCGGACAGACCTGCACGCATTCGCCGCAGGCGACGCAGGAGCTGTCCCCCATCGGGTCTCCCATGTCGAATACGATGGCCGAATCGGACCCCCGATGGGCCATGCCGATGACGTCGTTGGCCTGGACTTCCTGGCAGGCCCGGACACACAGGTTGCAGTGGATGCAACGGCCCAGATCGACGGCAATCGCCGGATGCGAGCTGTCGGGCGCGACCGGTTCGCCGGCCGGAAAGCGGCTTTCCACGACCCCCATCTCGTCGGCCCAGCGCTTGAATTCGGCCTGCGGCTCGTCCTGGTCGGCGAGCAGCAGCTCGATCACCATCTCCCGCGCCTTGCTTGCCCGCTCCGAGGTCGTCGAGACCCGCATGCCCGGCTCGGGTTTGCGGATGCACGATGCCGACAACACCCGCTCTCCCTCGATATCCACCATGCAGGCGCGGCAATTGCCGTCACCGCGGTAGCCCGGCTCATGCAGGTAACAAAGGTGGGGAAGCTCGTTGCCGTGCCGGTGCGCCACCTGCCAGATGGTTTCGTCCGGGCGGGCCTCGACTTCCGCCCCGTCGAGAAGGAACTTCACACCCTCCGTCATTCGATCTCTCCCTCAAAAAACCGAAAAGCCGATTGCACGGGGTTCGGCGCGGCCTGCCCCAATCCGCAGATCGAGGCCTCCCGCATGGCCAGGCTCAAATCATCCATCAGCGGCTGGTCCCAGCGGTCCTGTTCGAGCAGTTTTACCATTTTCTCGCAACCGACGCGGCACGGCGTGCATTGACCGCAGCTCTCGTCGGCGAAAAACCTGAGGAGGTTGAGGACCACGTCCCGGATTCGGTCCTGCTCGGAGAAAATGACCACCGCGGCCGACCCGACGAAACAGCCGAACTCCTCCAGCACCCCGAAATCCAGCGCCAGACCGTCTTTCGACGCCGGCAAAATTCCTCCGGACGCGCCGCCCGGCAGATAGGCTTTGAACACGTGCCCCTCGGCCATGCCGCCGCAATGTTCGTCGATCAGTTGGCGGACGGTCACCCCTGACGGCGCCCTGACCACGCCGGGCCGCCTGACCCGTCCGGACACCGAAAACAGGTGAGGGCGTCCCTCGTCCAGATACCACTGGGACCCGAATCTGGCGATATCCGCAACCCAGTAGAGGGTTTCCACGTTGTTGATCAGGGTGGGCCGCCCGAAAAGTCCCGATTGGGCGGGGTAGGGCGGCCGGTTTCGAGGCAGGCCCCGCTTCCCCTCGATGCTCTCCAGCATGCCGCTTTCCTCGCCGCAGATATAGGCGCCGGCGCCGCGCCGCAGATGAATCCGGACGCCTTCGGCGAGGCCTTCCTTCGTCACCGCTTCGATTTCCCGTTCGAGCAGCGCATGGATATGGGGATACTCGTCCCTCAGATAGATATAGATGTCTTCGGCTTCGATGATTGCGGCGGCGATCAGGGCGCCGTCCAGAACCTTGTGGGGCGCCGTCTCGAAGCAATACCGGTCCTTGAACGTCCCGGGTTCTCCTTCGTCGGCATTCACCGCCAGCACCCGCGGCTTGGCCGTTCCCTCCAGGAAACGCCATTTCCGCGCCGTCGGAAATCCGGCTCCTCCCATTCCCCTGAGATCCGCCGCCTCGAGTTCGCCGATCAGATCGGCGCCGCCGAGCCCGCCATTCCTGAGCTTCTCCAGCGCCCCATAACCGCCGGCTGCCCGATACTCGTTCAAAGGTACCGCGTCCGGCAATTCCGGCGTCGTATCGCCATCGGCCAGCGCCTTCGCGACGGCGCCTGCTTCGGCCTCGTGCACCTGTTTCTTGCCGACGACGGCAACCGGCGCGGCGAAGCACCCGCCGACGCACGGGACCTTTACCACCCGGGCCGACTTTCCGATATCGTCCGACAGTTCGGCATAAAGCCGCTGCGCGCCGGCCATCTCACAGGCTATCCCGTCGCAAACCCGGACGATCATTTCCGCCGGCTCGGTCTCCCCTTCCTTCACGATGTCGAAGTGATGGTAGAAGGATGCCGTTTCGTAGACCTCGGCCTGGGAGATTTTCATTTCCTGGGCGAGCGCCGCCAGATGACGGGCGCTCAAATGCCCGTACCTGTCCTGGATCAGGTGCAGGAACTCGATCAGCAAATCGCGGTTCCGGGGCGCATCCCCGATCAGCGAGCGAACCTCGGCCCGGGATTCACGATCGGCCTGACGGCCTTTCGGATAGGCGTTCTTGTTTCGAGGCGCATCCATAACGGGTCTATTTGGCTCTTTCCCAGGGAAACCGGTTCAGCGGGAATCCCGTTGTCCCAAGGTCCTTTCTGGCGCACTGAGAATCTGGCAGAAGTATTCTAAACGGTTTGACGATCGTCAAACGTTGCCTGAAACGCCGGTGGCGACGGCGCTTGGCTCCTGTTCTTCGATCTCGCCGATTGCAGGTTCGGCGCGGACTGACGGAGGCTCCTTATGGCCGATTCATATGACTGGCGCGTTGCCGAGCTACTTTGTTCGAAACTGTGCCATGACCTGATCAGCCCGGTCGGAGCCATCAACAACGGTCTGGAGCTGCTCGGGGAAGACCGGAGCATGTGGGACGAGGCGGTCGCCCTGATTGGACAGAGCGGCAGGCAGGCGGCGGCGCGGCTGTCGTTTTTCCGCGTGGCATTCGGCGGCGCCGGTCACGGTGAAACGATGACCGCCGAAGACGCCGCCGGATTGGCGGAGGACTTTTTCGCGGGTTCCAAAATTACCCTCACCTGGGCGTCTCCGGTGCCCATGCCGGCGAACGTAATGCCGCGATACCGGGCCAAACTGTTGCTCAACTTGGTTCTCCTGGCCGCCGAGACATTGCCTCGGGGAGGGGAGGTTCATGCGTCGCCGGAAGAAGCGGCGAATTCGATCTCGGTTTGGTCCAGCGGCGAGGGCTGCCGGCTGACCGACGCCGCGGCGGCCTGCCTGACGGGCCAAACGCCCGCGGAGGCTCTCGAAGCCCGGGATGTGGTGCCGTATCTTTGCCGCGCCTTGGCGGAGAGCGAGGGCCTGACGGTCACACACGCCGTCTCCGGGAGCGACACGGTGGAATTCCGGGCCTTCTAGCCGGACCCCCCTTTCAGGCGGGCTGAACGGCTTTCAGGCTAATTTATGGGCCAATTTACGGGAATGCGCGGCTAGGCGGCTGCCTTTGCTCGCTTTTTGGCCGGCGTCTTCGGCGCCTCGTCGACCTCTTCCGGGTCACGCAGGACGTATCCCCGGCCCCATACCGTGTGGATGTAGTTGTCGCCATCGCAGGCCGTCGACAGTTTCTTGCGGAGCTTGCAGACGAAAACATCGATGATCTTCAGCTCCGGCTCGTCCATCCCGTTGTAGAGGTGGTTCAGGAACATGTCCTTCGTCAGGGTCGTACCCTTGCGCAGGGAAAGCAGTTCAAGAATGCCGTACTCCTTGCCGGTCAGGTGCACGGATCTGCCTTCGGCCTCGACCGTCCGGGCGTCCAGATTCACCGCCATCTTGCCGGTTCTGATGATGGATTCCGAATGTCCCTTCGACCGGCGCACGATCGCATGAATTCGAGCGATCAATTCGTCCTTGTTGAACGGCTTGGTCAAATAGTCGTCGGCGCCGGTTCCCAGGCCTTTGACCTTCTGGTCCGAGTCCGTCAATCCGGACAGGATCAGCACCGGCGTCTCGACTTTGGCCGCCCTCAGACGGCGCAATACCTCGTAGCCGTCCATATCCGGCAGCATCAGGTCGAGAATGATGATGTCGTAGTCATAGAGTTGGCCAATTTCCAACCCATCCTCGCCGAGGTCCGTCGTGTCCAGGACCATGCCGGCCGAGGTCAGCATCATTTCGATACTCTTGGATGTGGTGGGATCGTCTTCGACGAGAAGCACGCGCATCTGATCGTCCCAAATAGCCCTTCTGGGCGCCGAATCGGAATTGGTTAACCATAGGGAGCGGCTGCTTCATGTTCAAGGGGCGTGCCCTATACCCTCGGTGAACGAGGCGATTTTGCGCCGGCGGACGCCGGCCATACCAATCCTTAAACCGTTGTTTCGCATAGGATTTTTGGCGGTAGATCGGTTCAGCGCAACGAGCCGCGGACACCACAACGGGGCCGGGCCACGTGAGCGTTGAAGTTGTTCGAAGTGAACTCGACAGGCCCTCGAATCAGAGAATCTATGGCCGGGCAACAGCCATACTCGGGCTGTTGATTTAAGTCGGCGGTATCGATGATTTTCCGGTCTGGGCGTCAGCCTCCGATTTATCTCGAGGCGTTCGCCAAGGCCTCCGCTTCCAATTCGATCAGTTTCCGGCACTCCTTCAGGGCCTGGTAATGATTCCCTTCGAGGATTTTCCGGGATACGGCCATCACCATTGCCAGATTGCGCGGGTCGGGCAGGGCATCGAAAAGCTCATTGACCAGCTTGAAGTAAATCTTGTGGTACTCGTTCTCATTCGTTTGATCCACGTACATGCTGAGAATGATGTAGTAGAGCTTCTTGGCCAAGGTATCGGCGTTTTCCTCGGTAATAATGTCCTTCTCCCGAAGAACGGGAACAGTATTTTGAATAATAATTTCGCTTTTCTGGCCGGCATTTATGATCACGGCGGTGCCGATAAGCACTTTTTCGTTGGGCTTCAGGGTCAACTTTAGGGGCATGTAGGCGTCCGGCCTTGTTGGACGGTCACCGAAGATGACCGGGGTGATTGGGTTGCCAGTCTATCACTGGCCGAATTGCGTGCCAAAACCGCGGAAAATCAGAACAGACGCAAGATCGACTGTCCGGACGGCCGCCCAATACCCGGATCAATGGCACCGGGCTGCCGGCGAGGCTGAAGGGCCGGCGGGTTCGCCGATTTCTCGTTCACGTCGGCATCGGCCAGTTTGGCCGCACCTTCTTCCAGCGAGTCGATCAGGTTCCGGGCGAAGTCCAGCCGCAAGGTCAGCACGCCGGCGCCGGCGCCCAGGCTAGACGCCGTTGACCGGAGAGCAGTCAGCGCGCCGTCGAGGTCGTCGATCGCGTTGTCGATGTCCGCGTCCGCGCCCCAGTCGCCGGCCGCAGCCGCAATCGACAGACCGGATGCGTCCGACGGGGCGCCCGGCACCGTCAGGGCCGAGCCGCCGTCCTCGCCGAAGGTCACCCGAAGGTCGGCCGGGGAGCCCTCGATGAGGTTGATGCCCTCGTAGCCCGCGCCGTTCGCCAGGCTATCGAGTTCGGTGCGCAGATCGTTGAACCGGACCGCCGACTTGGACCGGTTGGCGGCATCGTTGCCGGATTTGGCCGAGCGCGCGATACCCTTCATCCGGTTGACCAGATCGGTGATCGACTCGATACCCTGAACCGCCGCTTCGACCGTCCTGATCCCCTGTTCGATTTCGTCCTTCAGAATAGCCAGGTCATCGATCCGATCCGACGGGCTTCGAGCCTGGAAGAACGCGATGGCGTCGTTCGCCGCGGCGTTGGCCTTGCCGCCCGCGGAAAGTCTTTCCCGGGCCCGCGCGGTCGGGCCGGAAGTGCGTTGCGGCGCCGGGAGGTCGGTAGGCTTAGCGCCTGATGGATCAATATCGTCGCCCAAAACTCGGTCTCCTATTCTAGGTTCGACAAAACAGGCTCTTCTGCCTGTCGGGGCATTCTAGAAATCCGTCTTCGCATCATTGATTGGATCGAGCGCGGCGTCAAATTTGCCGTGGATTTTCGGTCAATCACAAAAAGATCACTTGTCGGGTCATTGGCCGAAATCTATATTTCGCCGCCAAATTCTGGGGCCAACTGGGAAACGACAAATGATGATAACGCTGCCGCCTGATTATAAACCTTCCGACGACGAAGAGTTTATGAACCCGTTGCAGCAGGAGTATTTCCGCCAAAAGCTGGAAAACTGGCGCTCGGAACTCCTGGATGAGGCGAGCGAAACCCGTCAACACCTCCAAGAGACAAGCAGTCTTGAGCCCGACCTCGCCGACAGGGCCTCCGTTGAGACCGAGAGGTCCCTGGAACTTCGCACCCGGGATCGCGCCCGCAAACTGATTGCGAAAATCGACGACGCGCTGGAACGGATCGAGCTCGGCACATACGGCTATTGCGAGGAAACCGAAGAACCGATCAGCCTTCGCCGGCTCGAGGCCCGGCCGATTGCGACCCTGAGTATCGAGGCGCAGGAGCGGCACGAGCGGATGGAGCGGACCCACCGGGACGACTAGTTTCCCGGTTATTGGACACAAAATCGCGCTTCCAAGCGCATTCGCAGGGACCGGCCATGACTACAGATGCCGATGCGGCCCCGGCCGCAAGCGAAACGGAGACCGTAGCCAACGACTACTTCGTCGAGCGGGACGGCGAGAGGTTCGCGGCGCTTCACCTGCTGCTGGATTTGTGGGGCGCCGAGGGCCTGGACGATCCGGCCTTGATCGAAAAAACCCTGCGGGAGGCCGCCAAGGCGGCCCGCGCGACGGAACTGCATGTGCACCTGCACCAATTCAGCGAGAACGGCGGGATTTCCGGCGTGCTGGTGTTGGCGGAATCCCATATCAGCATCCATACGTGGCCGGAACGGGGGTTCGCGGCCATCGATGTCCTCATGTGCGGCGACTGTGATCCCGAGGCCACGCTGGAGGTGTTCGAAACCGCGTTCAACTGCGATCGGATATCGGTCCATGAGCAGCGCCGGGGCCGGCGGCCTTGAATTGGTTCGACGAGGCGCTTCACGACCAATGGGGCGGCCAGGGATACACCCAGCGATTCGAGGTCACCCGAACCATTTGCGAGATTTCAACCGGTCACCAGGAATTGGTGATTTTCGAAACACCCCGTTTCGGGCGGGTGCTGGCCCTCGACGGGGTGGTCCAGACCACCGAGGTGGACGAGTTCTGCTATCACGAAATGCTGGCCCATGTTCCGATCTTCGCCCATGGACAGGTTCGGGATGCGCTGATCGTCGGCGGCGGCGACGGCGGCGTCTTGCGGGAGGTCTTGCGTCACGACGGCATCGGCTCCGCGACGCTGGTCGAAATCGACGACACCGTAATCAATGTGTGCCGCGAACACATGCCGGGCCTGAGCGGCGGCGCATTCGACGATCCGAGATGTACGGCCCGGATCGAGGACGGCGCCGCCTTCGTCCGGGACACCGACCGGAGATTTGACGTCATCATCGTCGACTCGACCGATCCGATCGGCCCCGGCGAGGTCTTGTTTACCCCCGAATTCTACGCCGATTGCCGGCGCTGTCTGCGCGAGAACGGGATCCTGGTGACCCAGAGCGGCGTGCCGTTCCTGCAGCCCGACGAGCTTGGACGCGTGCATCGAAGCCTTGGGTCCGTGTTCTCGGACGCCACGTTTTATCTCACCGTCGTTCCGTCCTACGTGGGCGGCTACATGACGCTGGGGTGGGCATCGGACCGCCCGGCGCCGCGCGAGATGGAACCGGAGGAATTGGCGGAACGCGTGGGGCGCTCCGGCTTGTCTTTCAAATACTATTCGCCGTCGATCCACGGAAGCGCATTCGCCCTGCCGCCGTTCATCGCCGAAATCCTCGAGGCTTAGAGCGTGACGGCTCTTTTGGGAAGCGCATCCGGCGATGTGGAAGCCGTTCGTGCAACCCCCTCACACTCATTTCTTATGACCCCCTCACCCTGGTCAATTCCCTGCGGGAAATGACCGACCTCTCCCCCTGAAGAAGGGGGAGAGGGTGTGAAATTACCACAGAGCACTCAGAGATCACGGAGCAGGTTTGAGTGTAGATACTCGGTGTTGTCTGTGGTGAATT
>JAPPFK010000097.1 GCA_028823885.1 Rhodospirillales bacterium
GCGCAGTGGGGCGCGCTGCCGTTTCTCGACTTCGCGCGGCCGAGCCTCGGCTGGGCGACCTGGGACGACTGGTTCGAGATCGCCGGGCGTCCGAACCCGCCGCCCCGCTACCGCAACTTCGACGATTATGTCTACATGATCGACGCGGCCGTCGCGGGGCGGGGACTGGCGCTGGGCTGGCGGAACTTCGTCGGCCGCTTTGTCGACATCGGCTCGCTGGTCACGGTCGCGGACGGGTTCGCCGGGTTCGAACGATCGCTTGCGGTCAGGCTCACCGGGTATGGCCGCCACCGCCCGATCGCGCGGCGCTGCCTCGACGCCTTCGCATCGCTGGCGGACGAGACCGCCCAGAACTGAACGCGCCGCTCACTTCCGCCCCTGCTTGCGGGCGAGCTTGGCGGCGGCGCTGCGCCTGGAGAGCCTTCGCGACGCCATCAAGCGAAGCCTCTCTGTGGCGCTCCGCCTCCTCCAAATAGGTGAAGTAGCGACGCTTAATTCGCTCATTATTGGGATTGCGAGTCTTCAGGCCTCGTTCCATCGCTTCCGAAGTCGCAATTTACGCGGGGCATACGACAGTCCGTGCTTATTCCTCTTTTGGATGGCTTGTTTCCGCCGTGTCCGGCACCTGTCGGCAGGATCGAATCATAGCGCGGTCAACATGATCGGCTGATGGTCGGACGCGTCCGTAGGGCGTCTATTTCCAGCGACCGGCCCCGCTCCAAATCCTGCAGCGTGGAAATTTTGCGGCCTTTGATCGCGGCGGCGGCATCGAGACGCCGCTCCTTTTCACGCCGACGTCCGCCCGGAACGACTAAATGAACCGGTCGGCGCCGCCCGACGCTTCGACGGTCGCACCGGTAACGAAACGATTGCGGCCGGAGGCCAAGAATGCCGCCAGTGCCGCGATGTCCTCCGGCTTGCCGAAATGACCCACCGGCGTCATCGCGGCGCCGAGCCGCGCGACGAGGTCGTCGTCGGACAGGTCCGCCCAATCGGGATGGGTTTCGCGGGCCTTGGGAATCATGTTGTTCGCCCAGTTGTCGGTTATGACCGCCCCGATGCCGATGGCGTTGACCAGGATGCCGTCGGTCGCGACCTCCAGCGCCAGGCTCTTGGTGAGATTGTTGATCCCGGCGCTCAACGCATGGGAAATGCTGAGCTTGGGGTTGGGGTATATGCCGCCCACGGACGACATATTGACGATCCGCCCCCAGCCGTTCTTCCGCATATGGGGAACCGCGGCCTGACAGAAATGGATCATCCCGAGCAGTTTGGTGCCGGTCATGTCCCGCCAATCTTCATCGGTGGTCTGCAGGACCCCGCCGGCATGGGCGCGGCCCGCATTGTTGACCAGAATATCGACGGAGCCAAAGGCATCGGCCGCGGCCGATATCACGCGGTCTGCATCGTCAGGCGCGGAAACGTCCGCGGCGACGCCCAAGACCTCGGCGCCGGTCGCGTCTTGCAACACGCCGGCCGCCGCGTCCAAGCGGTCCCGGCCGCGCGCCGTGATGACGATTTTGGCGCCGTTTTCGCCAAGTTCCCGCGCCGTTGCATTCCCGATGCCGGTGCTGCCGCCGGTAACGACGGCGACTTTGTCCTTGATTCCGAGATCCATACCGCGCTCCTTTTATTCCTCGGCCAATTTAACGGCCAGTCCCCGCTCCTGACGCGGCAGGGTAATCTCGAACTGAAACGTGTCGGTCGGGTAGTAGAAAGTCATCACTTCAAGGACCTTGTCCTCCCTGGAATAGGTAATCCGATCCATCGCCAGGGACGGCTCACCCGGTTTCATGTTCAATGTTTCAGCCGCATCGGCGTCCAGCTCCACCGAACGGATGATGTGTTTGGCCTCCTTGATGGCGATGTGCATTTCGTTCTCGAAAACCGAGTACGTCGTTTCCTTGAGATGATCGTCCTGTACCAGAATCTGAGCAACGCCGCTCATGGCGAGCGGAAGGTAAAGATAGACCAGCGCTATGGGCGCGCCGTTATGTTTGTAGCAGCGGCGAAGGCGCGTCACCCTTTCCCCGCCATTGCCGAAAACCTCGCTCACGCGCCGCGGCGGGACGACCTGATCGATACCCAGCACCTCGACTTCCGGCTCAATTCCCTTTTCGCGCAGCGCTTCGACAATGGTTTTGGCCTGCTGGTTCAGCTGCTGGTTGACGTGCGTAGCGCCGACGAAGGTCCCTTTTCCCTGCCGCCTGACGATCTGACCGTGCTTTTCCAGCTCGGCGAGAGCCTGGCGCACCGTGACCCGGCTGACGCCGAACTCGTTCACCAGGTCGGATTCACTGGGCAACATTTCTCCAGGATTGAGCCGCCTTGACTCCATGCGGCTCTGCAACTCCTCGGCCACTTGCCTGTAAAGAGGCAGGTCGGAGTCGCGGGAGAGGATCTTGGACTCTAGATTCATTGCAACTCACCAAGCATCAATTAGACCTCGAAGCGGGATTTGAAGCGCTCCATGCCAACCGTAACGCTCTTGACCTGGGTGTATTCACGCATGGCTTCGGCACCGTGTTCGCGGCCGATACCGCTCATCTTGTAGCCTCCAAAGGGAATCTCGGACTGATAGCCGTAAGCGTTCAGAAATACATTACCCGACTCGAGGGCGCCGGCGAGATGGTGCCCTTTGCGCATGTCGTTCGTCCAGACGTAGGAGGCCAGGCCGAAGTCCGAATCGTTGGCCATGGCGACGGCCTCGTCCAGGTCATTATAGGTCATGACGCAGAGAACAGGGCCGAATAGCTCTTCCCGAGCGGCCTCCATATCCGGTTTGACACCGGTCAATATGGTCGGCGGCAGGAAATTGCCCTGCTCGAGGCCGGGCTCGGTGGCTTTTTCGCCCCCGCAATGGATCGAAGCCCCTTGCCGTTCCGCCTTGTCCACGTCATCGAGGATTTCATCGAGTCGCTCTGCGGTCATGAGCGGACCCAGTTGCGTCGTGCCTTCCAACGGATTGCCCATGGGAATTTTCGCCGCCCTGGCCGCCATGTCGGCGAGGAACTTGTCGTGCATGGAAGGCGGAATGAACAAACGGGTACCGGCGAAGCATACCTCGGCCTTGCGGGCGAAGGCCTGGGTCAGGACGCCGTCTACCGCCTCGTCCCAATCGACGTCCTCGCAGACGATGATCGGTCCCTTGCCGCCGAGTTCCAGAACCGCCGGCGTCACCGTGGCTATGGATTGCTGAAGGATTTCGTGGCCGCCCTGAGTGCCGCCGGTAAAGATCACCTTGCGGACCTTCGGATGCTCGACGATCGCCTTACCCACGGTGCGGCCCGACCCGGTGATGATATTGACCGACCCGGCCGGGAAGCCGGCTTCCTCGACAATCTTGGCAAAGCGCAACACGCTCAGCGGCGCCACGATGGAGGGCTTCACGACCATCGTGTTGCCGCAGGCGATGGCGGCGGCGAAGCCGCGGGCCATGAGCTTCAAGGGCGTATTCCAGGGCACGATCTGACCGATCACGCCGTAGGGCTCGCGCCGCGTGTAGTTGAACCGGGACCCGAGATCCTGATAGGCGCCTTCGATCTTTCCGGCGAAGCCCGCGAAATATTCCAAATGAAGCGCCGAGGTCGAAACCTCCATCCGGGTTTCGCGAATGGGAATGCCGGTATCCATCGATTCCAGCGTGGCGAAAGTCTCCAGATCCCGGCGCAACAGCTCGGCAAGCCGGTAGAGAAGCATACCTCGTTCCCGATCCAGGAGATCGTGCCAGGACGGATTCCCGAAGGTCGCATAAGCGGTCTCCACCGCTTCATTGACCTGCTCATCGGTTGCCGGGGTGATGGCGCAGATGGGTTGGTTGTCGAAAGGATTGAGGATTTCCACCGCTTCGCCGGCGCCGCCCTGGACCCATTTGCCGTTGATGTATTGGTCGGTGACGATGTCGGATTTGGTTTCGGCAAGATTTGCAACGGTCATTGCAGGGTTCCCTCTATACGTCAGCGGCCGTCGCCGCTCGTTGCTTCCAAGGTTTGGTGGGCAGACGCGCGGCGCGACCGCCACTCCTGCCAAAATGTCCATGACAAATAAACGACGATCAGCGCGATGAAATGCCAGGCTGATGGGCTTCTTGAAAAAGATCAGCGGGTCGCCCAACCCGATGATCAGCGACATACGAAACTGTTCTTCGAGAATGGGGCCCAGAATGAGGGCCAGCAGCATGGGGAGGACGGGGTATTTCCATTTCTGCATATAAAAGGCCAGCACGCCGAAAAACAGCATGATCCAGACATCCAGAATGCTGTTCTTGAGCGCATATGACCCGATGACGCACATCAATACGATGGCCGGCATGAGAATACGTACCGGGATGCGAACCGCGCGGACAAAAAACGGGATGCCGAACAGGGCAACGATAAAGAGTACCAGCAAGGCAATTCCGTAAGAGCCGAACAGGCCGTACACGACCTCCGGGCTGTCCTGAAACAGCAGGGGGCCGGGTGTCAGCCCTTGAATGATCAAGGCGCCCAGCATCACCGCGGTTACCGGATCGCCGGGAATGCCGAGGATCAGCATGGGAATCAATGCGCCGCCGGTGAGCGCGCTGTTGGCCGCCTCGGGCGCGGAGATTCCCTCCGGGTGACCTTCGCCAAACGGCGTCTCGCGATTGCGCGAAAACCGCTCGGCATACTGATAGCTCAGGGTCGCCGCGATCGCGCTGCCGGTTCCGGGAATGGCGCCGATAACGGTTCCGATTGTCGAGGATCGGATGATGCAGCCGGCGAGGCCTTTCAACTTGCCGAAGGCCTCTTTGATGGCGTTGAAGGAATGAACCGTGACCGTATTGCTTATTTGCGCCTCGCCCGTGTTTTGTCTGAGGCTTTGGATGGCGACCGGGATCGCGAACATGCCGATCATCACCGGAATAAACGAGATCCCTTGCTGGAAGATCACGACATCGAAGGTGTAGCGCGGCGCCGCCGAGATGGGGTCCAGCCCGATGGTCGCGATGGCAAAACCGAGGCCTGCGGAAATGAGCCCGCGTATGATGGCGCCTTCCGAGAACCCCGCCACCAGCGTCAGGCCGAGAAGCACCAGAATGGCCTGTTCGGGTGCGCCGAACAGAAGCGCGAACTCCGCCAGTTGCGGCGCCACCAGTATCAATACCACCAAACCGAACAGCCCGCCCAGGATGCTGGAAAGAAAAGCAATACCCAGCGCGAGATCGGCTCGCCCTTTCTTGGTCATGGGATAGCCGTCGACATTGGTTATGACCGATGCCGGGTTGCCCGGGATATTGATCAGAATGGCCGAGATCGCACCGCCCGCCATGCCGCCGACGAACACGCCGAGCATCAGGCCAAGCGACGGCCCGCTTTCGAGATAAAAGGTAAAGGGCAGCAACAGCACCACCGCCATGGAGACGGTCAGTCCCGGCATGGCGGATATCACCAGCCCCAACACAACCCCGGCCACCGTGAACAGCAGGGTTAAGGGCTGGAGTGCCGCATCGATGCCTTCAACCAGATATTCCAAACGACGAGTTCCTCCGCGCGGGCCGCCTCAGAAGGCGAACACCACGCCAAACGCCTCGCTGAAGATGAGGTACATGCCGACAGCCAACAGCAGCGACACCGCGACGCATTTCCACAGCGGCCGCAGTCCCATCACGATCGACAAGACCAGAACGATGGCGGCGCTGGCCGGAATGAAACCGACATAGGGCATCGAGAGCACGGCCGCGACAACGCAAAAGACGACAATGAGGCTGTTGGTGAATTCTTGAAAACTGATTCCCCAATCGGCTGTCCGACTGGATTTCAACCGGCGATATTCGGCAATTTGCCGTATCCCCTCGATGAGGGCGAACAGGCCAACAACCGCCATGATGATGGTGGGAAAAAATCCCGGGCCAAACCCTTCCTGCAAACCCATGGGGGGAAAGCGCTGTGCGGCCAGCCCATAGGTGAGCGCGACCAAAACCAGAAAAAACGGAAAAAAGATTCGGCCAAGCACTGCGGGTTACTCTCTGTCAGGTCGAAAAACAATTCGGCAGGCGGAATTAATTCCCGCCTGCCGAAATCGTCTACACAGGCTATTTCTTCTTCTTGATACTGGCGACAACCTTGCTCAGAAGCGCGTTCTGTTCCTTCACGTAGCCGGGGAATTCATCGAGACCGATATAGTTGATCCCGAACCCCTTCTCCTTGGCGGTCGCCGCGAGTTTCTCGTCTGTCGCAGCGGCCTTGAAAGCCTTGGCGAGAGCCGCCTTGACGCCCTGCGGCGTGCCTTTGGGCACGAACACGCCGCGGAACTGATAGAACCCGAGGTCCATGCCGATTTCCTTGAAGGTCGGCACATCACCATAGGCCGGTACGCGCTTCGGCGCGGAGATGGCCAGAAGCCGAACCTTGCCGGCCTTCATCGACGGGATGAGCTCGGGCGGATGCACCGAGATGGCGTCCACTTCTCCTGCGAGCAGAGACGGCAAACGCCGCGCGCCGACCGGCACGAACGTGACCTTGGTCTTTTGCTCCGCCACCAACGCCGCCGCCGTCATGAACGTGAAGCTGCCCGAGCCGGCATGACCGATTTTTATTTTGCCGGGGCTTTTCTTCGCCGCCGCCAGGAACTCCGGCAACGTCTTGTACGGCGAATCCGCACGGACCGCGATGGTCGTCGCATCGAACGTGACGCCGGCAACATAGTCGAACTGATCGTAGCCGTATGGCAGCTTGCCGAGCAGCGTCGTGGTCAGAATCGACGCCGACAACCAGCCGATATTGTACCCGTCGGGCTTCTGCTTGCCGACGAAGTCAAACCCGATGGACCCGCCGCCGCCAAGCTTGTGGGTGGCCTTGTTGGGCTTGCCCAGATTTGCCTCGGCGGCCTTTGCCGACAGGCGTCCGGCGATATCGGCCGCGCCGCCGGGTTTGAACGTGATGGTCATGGTGATCGGCTTGGTCGGGTAGTCCGCGGCGACAGCGGCGGGCGCCATGGCCAGGGGTGCCGCAACGACACCGGCTGCAACGATATACGCTAAATGTTTCATCCTGAATCTTCTCCCTTTCATACTTGGTGCTTTGGTTTTGAGTTTGAGAAACGTGAACGAACGCGCAGCAGGATGTTCCCGCTGCGCGCTTCTCACTATCTATGCCGCCTCTTCGTCCGGGTTCTTGAGGTCTTCAGCCGCCTTTTCGAGGGCGTCGCGGCCCACATTGGCGATCTCCTCCGACCCTTCGTCGGGGGCACGGTTCCAGCGTTCCGGCACCACGTCCCAATCGCGATAGATCGAGAACGGGTTTTCGGTCTTGCCCATGGGCGGTACACCGGTATAGCCACGGTGTTTCAACTGATAGAGATAGTTGTTGGAAATCCGCTCGTCGCGCACGGCTTCGACCTGGTTCGGGTAGATATCGACCTTGGTCATTCCCTCGGTATCGCCCATCTTCATGATGATGTTGCCGTCATAATCGGTGACCATGGACCGCCCGAAATAGGAATAGGACGCGTCCTGACCGGTGTGGTTCACGGCGACCACGTAACACTGGTTCTCGTAGGCGCGGACCTGGTTGGTGATGTCCCAGATATTGTCCCACGGATACATGTATTTGGACGGGCGCAGGATCACGTTGGCGCCCTTCCACGCGGCCTCGCGGGAAACTTCCGGATAATCGAAATCGGAACAGATGGCCATGGCGAGTTTCGAACCCTTTGGGCCGTCGCACACATTCATTTCTTCGCCGGGCGTCCAGGGTTCCTTCGGGCACCAGGGCATTATCTTGCGATATTTGAGAGCGACCTCGCCGTCGGAATTGATGATGACCATGGAATTGTGCGGATTGTCGTTGGGGTTGTCGGCCTTTTCGACGACCGACACGCACAGCCACACACCTTTTTCCTTGGCCTTCTTACCGAACAATTTGGTCTCCGGCCCGGGAATGGTCGAAGCAAGTTTCAAATGTTTGGCATAGGGATCAAATCCGAATCCATGGGTGCTGTATTCCGGCACGACGATCAGATCGACACCGGGGAAACCGTTACAAGCCCGGTCCACATATTCGAAAATGCGTTCGATATTGCGCTCCACGCCGGCCCAATCGGTAGCGGGTTCCGGTGAAAATTGGCAAGTCACGATGCTCATGGCATCGCCAGCGGGATTTACTGCAGGCATGGCTTATAGTCTCCTCATAGCGCGGGTGGACAATATGTATTAGAATGTTATAATACATGTATTGAATTCTGATACAAGTCCTGACCCAGTTGGATCAATTAAGGCCTTTGTATCAGGCACTTAAGGGGAGCACAGATTCATGGCAGGTAGTCCTGTAATCGTTTTCGCAAGCTTTTCGCCCAACCCGGGGCAGGAGGCCGATGTCGAAGAAATTCTGCGCGGCATGGTCGGACCAACCCGCGCCGAACCGGGCAACGAGATTTACGACCTTTACAAAAAGACCGCCGACGGCGACGAGGCGCCCACCTTTCATTTTTTCGAACGCTATACGGACGCGGATGCGCTGCAGGCCCATCGCGATACGGACCATTACAAGGCGTATCGCGCCAAGATCATGGATTATTTGTCCGAACCGATCGGCGTGGTTGTTCTAGATGCCATAGACGCCGCGAGTTAGAGCACGAATCTGATAGATTCTTGCTTTCCGAGTGAGCCTAGTTGACGCTTGGATCCGGGCGTCAACTTACAGCGCCTTGATATTTAATTCGTCGGCAGCTCCCGCCTACGCCTCGGGACGCTGCGATCGCACGAAGCACTCACGAGGCTCTGTCTCCCTACGGCGGGATGGACCGACCCTTGAAGCTGCGCCTCAGAGACAGCGAACAGGAACAACCCATCGATCTCCCAGCCGGTGCGGTCGACCTACTCATGCATGTCTTAGAAGCCATGGCCGCTGGCCAGGGTGTGACGCTGATTCCGGAAAGTGCCGAGCTCACAACGGTCCAAGCGGCCGACGTATTGAACGTCTCACGCCCGTTTCTCATCAAGCTCCTCGACCAAAAGGCCATCCCTCATAGGAAAGTCGGAAAGCACCGCCGGATTCGCATGGAAGACGTCATGGCATACAAGAATGCCATCGACCGTGAACGCGAGCAGGTGCTCGACCAACTGACCCGGGACGCCCAGGTTCATGACATGGGATATGGCGCCCGGTGACGGGCTTCACCGCTCTTCTCGACGCCAACATTCTCTATCCCGCACCGATGCGGGATATTTTTCTGCAATTGGCGGCCGACGATGTCATTCGCGCCAAATGGACCGAAGACATTCATCGGGAGTGGATGAATGCCCTGATCCGCAACGAACCGCACCGTGATCGGTCAACACTTGAGCGCACCCGCGATCACATGGATCAGGCAACACGGGACTGCCTAGTTACCGGGTACGAAACGCTTATCCCCACACTCGACCTTCCCGATCCCGACGACCGTCATGTTCTTGCCGCCGCCATAGTTGGACGCTACGTCGCGGCGACAAGGCTTCGGCGTTAACAAGACACGAGTCTCCGTCCGTCTGTCCGGGCACCGGTTGCAAATATTTTTTTGGGTGCCCGGAGGCGCCAGACGGCGCCACACGGTACCAGGACTGCGAACCGACGGAATTCCCATACCTAAACCGGGTTGCGGGGCCTTCCGCATCTCCTATCTTTTCCGGCATGGACCCTAAAAATGCAGTCCCCGCCGGCAGTCTGGTCGCCCGTTTCCGACGGGCGATCGAGGCCTGGTGTGCGCGTAACGGCGTAAGCGCCGGGGCCCTGGGCGCGGCCGCATTGCGGGACCGGGACTTCGTCTCTTCTCTGCTGGGTGGCCGCAACCCCCGGCTCGGAACGGTGGACAGGGTGCTCAACCTTATGGGCGAGCCGCCGGCCGGTCCCGCCTTCCTCGGAGAAGTCGAGGCTTTCCTCTCGGTGATCCGGATATGCTCGGCCGCCAACTTATCGAGCCCGATGGGCGCGACCTGCAGCTGCACGAAAAAGAACAGCAGCAGGATCAGGCAGGCCAGGCCGCCGATATAGCCCAGCCCCCAGGACCAGCCGGAGAGCCGGCCGATATGGCTCGCCGGGGCGAGGCCGGGCAGCATG
>JAPPFK010000034.1 GCA_028823885.1 Rhodospirillales bacterium
CCCGGTCAGATTGACGCTACCTGTTCGGTTCGGGTATTCCGGGATAGTGGAGGCGCCCGCTCCAAAAGAATGTAATCGATCCGACAAACTGGTCCGCGCATCGCCGCCATGATATTGGAACTGATGCCTAGACCTCCTGGGAGATACGGAAATGAGTGAACAGCCCCTCGGCAGTCCGGACGATGCGTCCGCCGCGCCGTCGGCGGGATTTGCGTCGACGGTCATCCGCAATCCCATTGATCCCGAGCACCTGGGTTCCGCCGCCCTGTCGCCGGCGGGAGAGTTTGCCGCCGGGTCCTACCAGAGCTTCACGCTGGTCTACACGGCGGGGAAATACGGCATCGACGATTCGGGCTCGCTCCGCATCTGCTTCCGGTTTGCGTCCGATCAGACGCGGCCCCAGTTCGAAAACCCCGAAGGACCCAACTACACCATCATCGAGGCATCGAACAACGCGGTGCTGGAGTGCCGCTATGACCCCAAGGGCAATGTCCGGCCGTGGGACCGAACGCTCTACATCAAGGTCGTGCACGGGTTCCTGAGGGAAGGGGATACGATCTCGATACGGTTCGGGGTGACCGATCACGGCTCTCCCGGCATGCGCCTTCAGACGTTCTGCGAGGACTCGTTCGAGTTTCACGTTCTCGTCGATCCCATCGCCACGTTCACCTATCAGCCGCTCATCGAGCAGCCGAAGATCAAGATCGTTCCCGGCGAGCGGGAGCGGTTCCTGGCCGTGATCCCGACGCTCCGGAGAGTCGGGGAAACATTCGCGCTGAAGTTCAAGGGCGAGGACCGGTGGGGCAATCCGTCGGACAAGGGCGGCGGCGAGTTCACCCTGCGCGCCAATGTTCCGGTTTCGGGATTGCCGGAAACGGCCGGCCTCCCCGACGGCGCGTTCGGCGCCGAAATCCCGGGCCTGTCCGTGGCGGAAGCCGGAGACCTCGTGATCGAGCTGCTGGACGAGGCCGGAAACGCGGTCACCGAGACCAACCCCCTTCGGATCGTCGAAGACGCCGATAAGATCCACTACTGGGCCGACCTCCACGGCCAGTCGGAGGAGACCATCGGCACCGGCGATGCCGGCGACTATTTCGCCTTCGCCCGGGACCGGGCCTTTGTCGACGCGACGGGGCACCAGGGCAACGACTTCCAGATCACCAACCGGTTTTGGCAACGGCTGGACGAGCTCTCGGCCCGGTTCGAGGAAGACGGAAAGTTCGTCGTCCTCCCGGGCTACGAGTGGTCGGGCAATACCGGTCTCGGCGGGGACCGCAACGTCTACTTCTCCGAAGAGGGGCGCCAGATCAGGCGGTCGTCCCACGCGCTGGTCGAGGACCGCTCCGACATCGCGACGGACTGCACCACCGCCGCGGAGCTGTTCGAGACCCTGGCCGCCAACCGGGAATGGGACGTGGTGGTCTTCGCCCACTGCGGCGGCCGCTACGCCGATGTGAAGATGGCCCATGACGGCCGCTTCGAAAAATCCATGGAGATCCATTCCTCGTGGGGCACCTTCGAGTGGCTTCTCCAGGACGCGCTGGAGATGGGCTACCGGACCGGGATCGTCGCCAACTCGGACGGCCACAAGGGCCGTCCCGGGGCGAGTTACCCCGGCGCCTCGCTGTTCGGCGCCGTCGGCGGGCTGACCTGCCTCATCACCGATGAACTGAGCCGGTCGTCGGTTCTCGATTGCCTGCGCAAGCGTCACCACTACGCAACGACCGGCGGGCCCAACGGCCGGATGTATATGAACGTCGGGGCGGCGTTCAGCCGGGAGGCGACGATCTATCACGACGATCCGGCGATCGGCCCCGCCGAGGGCCGGCCGGCGCGGTCGGCGATCATGGGCGACATCGTGCACCTGCCGGACGGCAGCGCCGAGATCAGCGTCGATATTCACGCCGCCGGCGCCATCGAGCGGGTCGACATCTTCAACGGGCTGGACCATGTGGAGACCATCCGGCCCTATGGTCCGGACGAGCTCGGCAATCGGATTCGAGTTTTGTGGGAGGGCGCGGAATATCGCGGCCGGTTCCGTCAGGTGATCTGGGACGGCAGCGCCGTGCTCTCGGACAATCGCATCGACGACGCCGCTCCCGTCAATTTTTTCAATCCGGACAAGACCCTGGATCGTCTCGGCGACAACGGCCTCGAATGGAGGGCCCTGACCACCGGGAACATCGGCGGATTCGACGTCTGGCTGGCCGATCCCTACGGCGGCACCCTCAAACTGGAAACACCGCTCGTACAGTGCGGCATTCCCGTCGAGGAAATCGGATACGAGGACGAGATATTCGACCGGAGCGGCGTGCTGCCCCGCTATTTGAAGGTGTACCGCCTGCCGGCCCGGAACCCGCACCGCCGGATGACCTTCAGGCGGACCATCGGCCTCAAGGACGACGGGGACAATCCGGTCTACATCAGGCTGACCCAGGAAGACGGAACGCTGGCCTGGACGAGCCCGATCTACATCTATCGTTAGGACCGCCGGTCGCCTACATTCCACTTATCTCGACAATTTTCCTTCCCAGCTAAACAGCAAGAACCGGGGAACCTTTCCATGGCCATCGAGTACCTGAAACGAGCCGAAAAATCCGCGGCAACGGGTGAAGACGACGTCCGTGATCTGGTCACCAATATGCTCAAGGAAATCGAAGAAGGCGGTGAAGAAAAGAGCATCGAATTCACCCGCAAGTTTGACAAGTGGGAAGGCGACATCGTTGTTTCCACGGAGGATATCGAGGCCGCTGCCGGCAAAATCCCCGACCAACTAAAGAGCGATATCCGGTTCGCCCATGCGCGGGTGAGAGATTTCGCAAAGGCGCAGCTCGACAGCATGAGCGAGTTCGAAGTAGAGCTTTCCCACGGCCTATTTGCCGGACAGCGCCTCATCCCGATGAAGGCCGCGGGATGCTATGTCCCCGGCGGCCGGTATTCGCATGTCGCGTCCGCCATCATGTCCGTCACGACGGCCAAAGTTGCCGGTGTGGATCATGTCATTGCCTGTTCGCCGCCCGGACGCGAGGACGGCATCCACCCCGCTATTCTCTATACGCTGGGGCTTTGCGGCGCGGACACGGTGCTGAACCTGGGCGGGGTGCAGGGCATCGCGGCCATGGCATTCGGCCAATTTACCGGTAATCCCGCGGACATCCTCGTCGGACCGGGAAATCAGTATGTTGCCGAGGCCAAGCGTCAGCTCTACGGGCGTGTCGGCATCGACATGTTCGCGGGACCATCCGAAATCCTGGTGATTGCCGATAAGGAGGCGGACCCCGAGCTCGTCGCCGTCGATCTATTGGGTCAAGCCGAGCACGGTCCAAACTCCCCTGCATGGCTCATTACGAATTCCCGGGACTTGGCGGATGCCGTCATCGCCCGCATGCCCGAACTGATTGCGGACCTGCCGGAACTCAACAGAAAGTCGGCGGAGCTCGCCTGGCAGGATTATGGGGAAGTCGTGCTCGTCGATACCCGGGAAGAAGCCGTCCGGATCAGCGATGACTACGCATCCGAACATCTCGAGGTGCATGCGGCGGACCTCGACTGGTGGCTTCAGAATTTGCGGAACTATGGATCATTGTTCCTGGGCGAGGAGACAAACGTCGCGTTCGGCGACAAGACCTCGGGCCCGAACCATATCCTGCCGACGAAAGGCGCCGCCAAATATACCGGCGGGCTCAGCGTTGGTAAGTTCATCAAGGTCGTGACCTATCAACGCTCGTCGAGGGAAGCGAATCGTGACGTTGCCCAGGTCACCGCCCGCATATCCCGGCTGGAAGGGATGGAAGCCCATGCGCGCACCGGCGATGCGAGGCTCGCGAAGTACTTTCCCGACGAGGAATTTAACCTGCACCCGTAGCCGGTAGATTCCGCCTGCAATGGACGGTACAACCGATCATGAAGGGCAGAGGTCGAACAAGGCAAGCCAGAGGGATGCGCGAGATTGGTGATGAGAGAGCTTTTTGATTTGACCGGTAATGCCGCTCTCTGCACCGGTGCATCTTCGGGTATCGGGAGACGCATGGCCATCGCCCTGTCCCGGGCCGGCGCGGACGTTGTTTTGGTGGGCCGCCAAAAAGATGAGCTGGAACACACGGCGGAAACGGTTCGTAGACATGGTGCCGGTGAGCCGGCAATCGTCGTCGCCGATTTGCTTGAACGGGAGCGGTTGCCGGAAATCGTCGCCGACGCCCGATCGAAGTTTGGCGCGCCGACCATTCTAACCAATGCGGCCGGCATCAACCTTCGCCAACCGGTGGACGAGGTCTCCTTTCGGACCTGGGACGATACACTCAACCTCAATCTCGGGGTCCCGTTCTTTCTGGCCCGGGAGTGTGTGCCCGGCATGCTGGAGAAAGGCCGCGGCAAGATCATAAATGTCGCTTCCCTGCAGTCTTTCCGGGCGTTCGCCAACTCCATCCCCTACGGCGCGTCAAAGGGCGGCGTGGTTCAGTTGACCCGGGCGATGGCCGAAGCGTGGTCGAGCAGGGGTATTCTAACCAATGCCATTGCGCCGGGATTTTTTCCGTCGAGGCTGACGGCGCCGGTTTGGGACGACCCGGAAATCCTCGAGCACAACGCGAAAATGACGGCGATCGGGCGCAATGGGCTGGAGGAGGATATCGACGGTGTGACGGTATTTCTGGCGGCGCGGGCGTCCGACTACATCACCGGTCAGGTCATCGGCTTGGATGGTGGATATTCGGCGAAGTAGGGGAACATCATGAAAGCACTTGTCTATACCCAACCGTCCGAGGTGATTTACCGCGAAGAGAGCGAACCGGTACCCGGTACCGGTGACGCAATGGTGCGGGTCAGTGCTGTCGGCATCTGCGGTTCCGATATTCACGCATTCCTGGGACACGATGAACGGCGAATTGCACCGCTCATCCTGGGCCATGAAGCCTCGGGCACCGTCTTTGGGGGCTCCATGGACGGAGAGAGAGTTGTCATCAATCCCCTCGTGACTTGCGGCGAGTGTGAAGATTGCCTCTCCGGACGGTCCAACATCTGCGCCGAACGCGAGATCATCTCCATAGCGCCGCGTCAGGGCGCGTTCGCCGAATTCGTATCGATCCCCGAGCGCAACCTGGTTGTCCTTCCGGCGAAGATGGATTTGTCCCATGCAGCGTTGACCGAGCCGATCGCGACTGCATGGCACGCGGTGGCCAAAGCGGCAGGATTGGCCGCCCGCCCGCTGGCCGAAGCGAAGGCCTTGGTGTTTGGCGGTGGCGCGGTGGGGTTGTCGGCAGCCTTATCACTCCACGCTCAGGGCTGCTCCGAAATATTGTTGGCGGAGACGAATGCCGCGCGCCGGGAGACTGCGTCGAAGGCGTCCATCTGCACCCCGTTTGATCCGATCAACGAATCCGTGGTCGATGACAATTCAATCGATGTGGTCATCGACTGCGTCGGCGGCACGGCGACGCGGGCGGGTTCGTCATCCGCCATTCGGCCCGGCGGCGTCATCGTACATGTGGGTCTGCTGGACCGGACGGAGGGTCTCGATGTCCGCAAACTAACCCTGCAAGAGGTCATGTTTTGCGGCTCCTACACCTACACCATGGAAGATTTTAAGGCAGTGGTCTCGGCCATGAGCGCGGGCGAACTCGGCAATCTCGACTGGTACGAAGAGCGGGCGCTGTCGGACGGCCCGCATGCCTTCTCCGACTTGGTCGAAGGTCGTACCGCCGCAGCAAAAATTATACTCAAACCGGAAGCATAACCCCGGGTGCCTTGGGACGCATCCCGATGCAAAACCAAAATGAGGAGAAAAAGAACATGGATCACCCAGATTTTCTCGTCCACGACTCGACCGATACCGTTGGCGTGATCGTGGTCGAGGGTGTCGAAGCGGGTCAAAAGTTGACCGGCTGGGTCATGGACACCGATGAGACCATCACCGTGGACTCGCTGGATCCCATCCCATTGGGTCACAAGGTCGCCCTGAGCGACATCGCCGACGGCGATACCATCATCAAGTATGATGCCGACATCGGCAAAGCGATCTCGGACATCGCCAAAGGCGGGCACGTCCATGTCCACAACATCAAGACCAAGAGGTGGTAAAATGAGTCAACCAAAGTTCTGGGGATACCGCCGGGAGAACGGCCGTGTCGGGGTCAGGAATCACGTGATCCTGCTGCCCCTCGACGATCTCTCAAACGCGGCATGCGAAGCCGTCGCCAACAATATCCAGGGGACGATGGCCTTGCCGCACGCCTACGGGCGGCTTCAGTTCGGTGAAGACCTGGAACTGCATTTCCGCACACTAATCGGTACCGGAAGCAATCCGAACGTCGCAGCGGTGGTCGTGATCGGCATCGAGCCCGGCTGGACCAGCCGGGTTGTCGAAGGAATCAAGAAAACCGGCAAGCGGGTCGAAGGTTTCGCCATCGAGCAGAACGGCGACATCAACACCATTGCCGCCGCCTCCCGGGTCGCCAAGGAATATGTCCAATGGGCGAGCGAGCTGTCCCGCGAGGAATGCGACGTGGGCGAACTTTGGATGTCCATGAAATGCGGCGAATCCGACACCACGTCCGGGCTCGCCTCAAACCCGACGGTCGGAAACCTGACCGACAAGATGAGCGAATGGGGCGCGAACCTGTGTTTCGGAGAAACCTCGGAACTCACGGGCGCCGAGCAGGATTGTGCCGCCCGGGGCGCCGATGATAGCGCAAGCAAGAAGTTCCTCGACACGTGGCAGGCCTATATGGATGAGGTGATCGAACCCCATAAGACCTCCGATCTATCGGACAGCCAGCCGACCAAGGGAAACATCGAAGGCGGGTTGTCGACGATCGAAGAGAAAGCCTTTGGGAACCTCCAGAAAATCGGCAAGAAGACCACGTTCATCGATGTCCTCAAGCCGGCCGAAGAACCCACCAAGGGCCCGGGTCTCTACTTCATGGACACGTCTTCGGCCGCTGCCGAGTGCGTGACCCTGCAGGCGGCGGCGGGATACGTCGTCCACCTGTTTCCGACCGGTCAGGGCAACATCATCGGCAACCCTATCGAGCCGGTGATCAAATTGACTGCCAATCCGCGGACCGTTCGCACCATGGGTGAGCATGTGGACCTGGACGTCTCGGGCATTCTGCGTCGCGAGATGAATCTCGACGAGGCGGGAGACGCCCTCATCGATATCACCATTCGGACGGCGAACGGGCGGATGACCGCAGCCGAGGCGCTCGGTCACCGAGAGTTCGTCATGACCAAGCTCTATCGGAGCGCCTGAGTGAAATTAGTGAGCGCCATATACCGTCGTCGGATCTAATTCGATATGGCTGACCCATTTCGAGATTAGGCGTGTGTATCGGCGGGTCGAGTTCGGCCCGCCGTTTCGCCCTCGGCCGGGAAATAGGTACGTGACGTGAACCCGACTTCCCTCCAGTCATGGGGAGAGTCCGGTTTCAAAATGTTGCCCTGTGCGGGCACGATGTAGTGCCCGCCGATCCGGCGGTCCTGAGACCACTTCGCGTGCACCAGCAGGAATTGGTGTGCTCGTGTACATTCTGCGCGGGCGGGACCAGCTTCTTTCCGCATCACGGGTTTGTTGAAATCAACTATATACAAAATAATGTAAATAAAATTTACGGTTTTTGGGTAAATGGTAAACAAGACTTTCAGAAGCAATGTCCATACGTAACCTGAAAACACTGATCGCGATTGCGGATCACGGCAGCTTCACGGCCGCAGCCGGCGTTGTTAACGTCACCCACGCGGCAGTGAGCCATCAAATGAAGGCTTTGGAGGAGGAATGGGGCGTTCAACTGTTCAATCGCGCCACCCGGACCCCCGAACTGACGCCCATCGGGCGGGCCCTGGTCTCGAAGGCGCGTGACGTCGTTGCCGGTTATGATGGGATGGTCCTGTCGGTCACCAGCGAGATCGGATTCAGGGGGAATCTTTCCATTGGCGCCGTTCCCACAACGCTTTCCGGTTTGATGCCGGCGATCCTTCGGCTGTTGAGAGAGGAACACCCCGCGCTGTTTGTTCGCGTGGTGCCCGGTTTGACTACGGAACTAATTGCGCAGGTTGAATGCGGCGCCCTGGATGCCGCAATTATTTCACTCCCCATGGTCATTCCGAAAACGTGCAATTGGCGAGAGATCGTTGTCGAACCGATGGAACTGATCGCCTCCCAGGACGCCGAGGGTGACGACCCGGTGGCGTTGCTGAAGTCCTATCCGTATATCCGATTTACCCGAAGGGCGGTTGTGGGCGCGATGATCGAAAATTGGCTGCAGAAACAGGATTTTAACGTGGGCGACAGCATGGAGCTGGAGACGCTCGATGCCATCGGTAGCATGGTCTACGAAAATTTAGGCGTCGCGATCGTTCCCAGACAATGCGTTCCGGCGAAAGCGGCACATCCGCTAAGGCATTTGTCGTTTGATCCGCCACCGCCATCTCGGGTACTGGGGCTTCTGTCGTGGGGTGACTCGGTAAAACCCAAAGTACTGGACGCCGTGTTCGACAAAGCGGTAGAGGCGGTAGAGGCGGCGTCAAAAACGCCGGCCCGGTAGCGTTCAGCCGATTACCTCGTCTTTCCTATCGTCGGTTTCGCCGAAGCGCTTCAATACCGCGGGCTTGGTGCCTTCATAAATTTTGTCCAGATTGTGGGCAATTTTCTCGTTCTCGCGTTCGAACAAGCATTTGCCTTCCAGATCCGACGCAACGATGAACGGGCCCATTCTTTCGGCCTCTATCACCCACATGGCCTGCGCCAGACCGACTTCTTTCTGCCAATGGATATCGACGACCCGCTTGATGCCCCGACCTAAAAGCGCGCCGGTTCCGTATCCGACGGTGGAAAGATAAACCGCACCATGAGGTACGAAAATGCTCTTGTAGAGCTCGCTTGTCATTCCGCCTTTTCCGATAATGATTTTGGCGCCGGACTTATCCATCCATTCCGACAGCCACTTGGCGAACCGGAAGGAGGCCGTCGCGGTCACTGCACCCATGTTGAACGTGCCGTCCTCGTTGATTGAGGCTGCGGGGGAGCAATGGAAATTGGTCGCGCTCTGCTTCGGTAAGTCCATGGGAATTTTAGCCTTCTGCTCCAACGCGCGCATATAGACGCCCTCGCGGGCGGTATAAATCAGCCCGTCGAGATAGACGATGTCGCCAAGCTGCAATTCAGCCAGCGCATCATGGGTTGGGGTGGTGCTCAGGCTGATTTCGCGTGGCTTGGCGGGGCGTCCCATTCCACTGTCTCCCTGCGCTGATAATCGGTGAACCAATCGGGATCGGTGCGGTATTCGATCTGGCCGTCGGCCCAGATGCGCGCTACGGCTCTTCGCGAGCTCAGGCAAAAGGCGTGCACGCTCATTTGCATCCCCCCTGTGTGGCAATAGCCAACTTCGATATTGCAGTCGATAACCATGTGCTTGCCGACGAAGCCCATGGCACCCATTCCGATATTGTTGCCAAGCTCGGTTAGCTCGTCCTCCAGTTCGGCAATTTTCGGATCCGCATTGCGTGAGCCGACGGTACGCAGACAGGCGGCGCGCTTGCCAAGCACCATGCAGGTGTCCTTGCAGCCGCCGAGTCCGATGCCGATTATCGCCGGCTGGCAGGCGAGCCCGCGTTTGCCAAATGCCACCAGACTGTCGAGGTAAAAGCGTTTAATGCCCTCGATGCCATCCGAAGGGAACAGCATCCGGTAGTCGGTGCCGAACAGCCCGCCCT
>JAPPFK010000128.1:0-9978 GCA_028823885.1 Rhodospirillales bacterium
GTATGACCCGGAAACTCGAACCCGTCCTGATATTGAGCCAATTTGTGGATCGGATTGGTCACCACGGCGGCTGCCTCACCCGAAAGCGTCAGTGCGACCGCTCGTTCGATGGAGTTCCGTACCGCAGAGGCGTTCTCCTGATCGATTGTGCCCGGAACGGGCGGGCGCGGCAGGTCGATCGGAATGACCGGCAGGGCGTCGGAGAAAACCGACGCCGCCTCTTCCGGCCGGCCGATTTCCCGGAGCGGCGTGTCCTCACCAATCAGTTTTGCCAGTCCGGTCAAGCGGGAAGGATTGTCGACGGCGGCAAACGCCCGACCCGTTTTTCGTAGCCGCTCCCAGGCCTTTAGCAGAATTTCGCCGCCGATTCCGGCGGGCTCTCCCATGGTGATCAGGAACGGAGGTGACGAGGCGCTGCTCATCATCGGGGGTCGATCACAGCCTGACGCCAGAGGTTTCTCAACAAGCGGCGGGAAATTAATTCCGCCCGCTCACGCGTCAATTCCGCGGCCACACGCTGCCGTAGTTCCTCTTCGGACGACGGACTTTGGCGATCGCAGACCATCAGCAGAACCATGCCGCCGCCGGATTGGATGGGTTGGGAGGCTTGGCCTGTCCGCAGGTTTTCGATCGCACCGCGAATTTGCGCTTCCAGGCTGGATGGATTGACGTTCGACAGTCTGCCCGACTGCGGCGCACCGAGTTCCTTACCCTGCTCATCGAGCTCGGTGCAGGAACTTGCGGCGGACCCTATGCGGTTCAACGAAGCCCTGGCCGAGTCAATCGCGGATTGGGACGGGTTCGGAGGGAGAGGCAGAAATACCTGTTGAAGCTCAACGGTCACCGGGTCAGCCGCCAATCCACGAGATACGCGGCGATTTCGCAGCTGTAGGATATAGAAACCGTCGGCCGCCCGGATCGGGCCTGCAATGTCCCCGGTCTTCATTCCGGGAAGGGCGGTTCCAATTGCCGGATCCAGTTGTTCCGCCCGAACCCATCCGAGATTTCCCCCTTGGGCCGACGAAGTGCTCTGCGAAAAGGTGCGGGCCAGTGAACCGAAATCCGCGCCGCCCCGGATCTGACCGACCAGATCGGCAATCAGCTTATTGGCGTCGCCACCTGAACCGCCGAGGTCGAAGGGAACAAATATCTCGCTGACCAGAAACTCAGGCTTGCCTTTTCCCGACTCGATCCGGGAAATTCGCTCGTCGATCATTTCCTCGGTAATCGACGACCGGCGAATCTGTGCGCCTACGAGTTTGGCCCAAGACAAATCTGCGCTCAATTGGGTATCCAGGGTCGCTCGATCGATCTTGTTTTCCTTCAACAATTGAAGCATCCGGCCCGGCCGCATGCCGTTCCGTCGTTCGATTTCCGACATCGCCGCCCCGAGCTCAACGGGCGAGACCGAAACATTGCGGTTCTTGGCTTCCTGGAGTTTCAGGTTGTCTTCGATGAGATTGCGCAAAACTTGCGGCCGAATTCGGCGAATGGTCGATTGATCGGGGGGCAGTCCGGAAGACACGATGACCATCCGAAGCCGCATTTCAAGGTCCCGCCGCGTCACCGGATCGCTGTTCACTACGGCGGCAATGCCGGTCAGCCGTGATTGGGCCGCGACCTTCGCGGCATCCGTTATCGGTGGAAGGACGAATATGATCGCGGTCAGCAGCGCTGTTTGGACCAAAACGCGGTGTTCGCAATGAATTCTAGTCATTTTGAGCACCGGTCAATTTCCCGAAGCCAGCACACCCGTCTGCACTTCTCCGAGAGTTTTGAACGTTAGCCGAAATAGGATTGAGTTCTCGCGTGCGAGGTCCCGGTCCTCGAAGAGGGTGCGCCGAAGAGTCATGTCGAAGGTAAAACAATCGCATTCGTAGGCAATACCAAGGGAGACGCTTCGCAGACCATCATCCTCAACGTCATATAGGCTGGAGAAATTCGTTCGCCAATACCTTGACAGCGCGGCCCGTGCCGAGGCCGAGAGTTCTTCGCGGCCCTCGAACTCGGAGCCCTGCTCGCGCTCGAAAAACGCGTAGTTGACCGCGGCATTGAGAGCCTGTGACCCTACACTGAGCGCTAGTTCATTTCGGCTCGGAGAATGGTTGTCCTTGTCCAAACGCGTTCGGTAGCCGAGATCGATAAATTTGCCGGGGGTGACGTCAACCCGGGCGACAATGTCGGACAGGTTGTCGTCCAGTCCCGTACCTGTCGAAAATGTCGAATCGTCTTTCAGCCGATAACTCTGGCCGACAAACACGGATGTTCCGCCGCCCTGTAAGCCTACCACACTCCATTTGAGCCCGTAATTCATCCGCGGGCCCCCTTCAACGCGGTCGATCCCGGCAAATCGGCTGGACGAGAACAGATTGGTATCATCGAACTCGACGTCGACGCTATCTTCGTTGGGGATGTCGGTTGGATTGCCGCCGTACGGGCTCACGACTATCGAAGCGACCGGTTCAAGAATCTGACTATAATTCCCGTCGTGCCGGGATAGCGGCAGTCTCCAGCCAAGACTTGCTTCGGGATAAATGCGTCCGGCAACGCCGTCATCGGCCGTCGAGCCCGCTTCGTGACCAACGTGGTACAGATCGCCGCGTAGCTTGAGCGACAACTGATAACGGTCGCCAATGTTGGATCTAAAGGGCAGATTCCAGCTCCCGCCGAGGGAAGCACGCCGTGTGTCCCGGCCATCGGATCGGGTCAAGGCGAGCACGCTGGCATCAATCGTATTGAAGGCCCCAATCCGATTCGGAAGGCCGATATGCTGGTACTCGAACATCGGCAGAACCAATGGAGTGGTGCCCGGGTCGTCGTCCTCCTGCAGGCCTTGGAACGCATAGGCATTCAGAGCCATGTAGTTCCGGCCGCGGAAGCCTTCAACGAATCCCCTGCTGGTCAGCGTGCTGGCGGAACTAAAATTGTAGCGACGCAAATAGGTGTCGTCCGATGAACGCTGTAAATCCACGCCGCCCCGCCAGGTATTGGAGATGTCTTGCCGATACGCGGCGTCAATGTGCCCACGGAACTCGTCTTCCGAATCGAAAGTGAGGTTTCCTGCCGTCCGAAGATCGGCCGCGGCAAAGCGTTCTCTGTACTCGCCCGCGAGGACGGCGCGCTCTTTGGTGGTCAAGATGGGCGTGATGGTGAAATCCCGCGACGGCGAGACGGCTATGTAGTAGGGCGTGCTGATGGTCGTACCCAGGGTGGAAGATCCCCCAAAGCTTGGTGTCAAGAACCCGCTCCGTCTTTTGACGGTGGGGTCGGGATGGGAAAAGTACGGCGTATAGGCGACTGGAACGCCCATGAATTCCATCCACGCATTGGTGTACTCCACCATCTGCTCGGTCTCGTTGTGGACGATCTTGCGCGCCTTGAGTTGCCAGAGGGGAGGGCGCTCGGGCTGATTGGCGCACGATTCGCAGGGTGAGTACACCGCGTTCCGCATCTCAAGGACGTTACCGCCTGACCGCCGTGCCCCGGCCGCGGCAAACCGGGCGTTGTCCGATAGCAGCACTCTCAGGTCCCGAAGGATTCCGTCCTTAAAGTCTCCCGTGAGTTCAACCAGGTTGGCAAATATGACGTTCCCGTCCGGTTGAAGCAGGCTGACGTTGCCGGACGCCGACACGACGTCGAGCTTCTGATTGTAAGTGAGGGTATCGGCTAGAAGAACCTGACCGTTACGCGAAGCCTCGACGTTGCCGGATGCCCGGATAATACCAAGTTCCCGGTCATGTGTTACTTCATCGGCGGTAAATTGGATTGGCTGTTCTTCAGCGGCTCCTTGCGCTCGGGCCGGATCGAGGCCGAGCCAATTCAAAGCGGTCGCCAATAACGCGGCTGCAATCGCGCGTCGCATCGCTAACCGTCTTCCAGGTGAAAAAGCATCGACATCCCCAGGAGCGTACAGACGCCGGCAGGCGTCCATGCCGCCAGCGCCACCGGTACGCTCTCCCTCATACCCAGCGCGAATACGATGTCCGAGAATATGAACAGCAAAAAGCCGCTAAGTATGCCGCCCAGGATGATAAAAGTGGTGCTGTCGCGCGCCGACAAGCGGAGGGTGAATACCGCCGCGATTAGAACCATGCCGACGAAGAGCAGCGGAATGGCCATGAGGCTGTGCCAATGCAATCGGTGGCGGATGGCCGAAAATCCGGCTTTGTCCAAATTGGCGATGAACGCCGGCAGTTCCCAGAATGACATTGTCTCCGGGGGAGAAAAACTGTCCTGGATGTTGTTGAGCGTAAGATCGGTTTCAAACCAATACTCGTTCACCAGCCTCGCCGGTTTATCGGACTCGTGGATACGGACATCCGTCAAATGCCAGAACCCGTCTCCGAGCTTTCCGTTCGAAGCCTGGATCCGTGACTTGAAGGTGTCCGACCCATCAAACACAAATATCGTTACTTTGGTCAGACTGACATTGGGTCCGTCGATCCTTACATCCGGCGCGTGGATAACGGATCGGCTATCAAGGCTCGCCTGTCGTAGCCATAGGCCCGATCCCGAGATCGACAACGTGCGGGAACGTCCCTCGAAGTAGCTCGCATTGAGCCTCTCATACTTGGCGAGCAGCGCAGATGCCATCGGATTGACGACAGTGACGCTCAGCGCCCCCAAAATCGCCGAAATGAATATGACGGGCAGGAGAAACTGCCAGGCGGAGACACCCGCTGAACGTGTGACAACCAGCTCCCGCGATCGCGTCAGACGCCAAAACGCAATCATCCCCCCAAACAGCACCGCGAAGGGAAAAGCCTGTTGAACCAGAAACAGGAGGCGCAGCAGGCTCATTTGTAGAATGAGCCCCAGGGAAATATTGTCACTCGACCCCGCTCGACGCAGTAACTCGATGGTGTCGAACAAGAAAATCACCCCGATAAAACCGAGGAAAACCGTCCCGAGGCTCAGGAGAAAATTGCGGACGATATAGAGCGATAGAAGCGGCGATATCAACATGCCGGGTCTCAACCATTCGCGCCGGACAGCGAGGGCGATCTCGATGTCGCGTGAAGTCGTGGGGTGAAGAAAAGAAATGCCAAGCCTAATACAATCGGGATCAGCGCGTTGACATACAGAACCGGCCACAAGTAGAGAACCTTCGCCGACAGGCCCGCCAACCCAAGGCTGCAAACCGCAATGAGGGTGTTCAAGACCAGTGCCGCCAGGACACGCTTCCATTGGCCGCGCTGAGAGTAGTCGCCAACGGCCAACGAAACCACGGTGACCAGGATGAATCCCATGATCATCAGCGGCGAAACAAACCGCTGATGAAGCTCGGCCTTGAACTTTCCGTAATCAGAGGCATTTCCCAGGTCGGACCGTTTCAGGTTGATCAACTCAAGCGTCCCGCGTTCCCGTGCTTCTCGGTATCTGACTTCGGGTTTTTTGAGGATGCCCGACAGTTCAATCGGGGCACGGTCAAAGTAGAGCACCGACAGCTTTTTGGTTTCCGTATCCAATTTTTGGTGGTTGCCCTGAAATACGACGGCACGGGGGCCCTTTTCACCCTCGACCAGCACGCCGCGTTCGGCGATGTAGGTGACCGGCTCTTTGGGGTTTGTCGTATCGTGAACCAAGACGCCGCGAAGATCCGATTCCCCATTCCGCTCACGAACGTAAATCGTGAATTTATTGCCGAAGTCGTTGAACTCACCCTCTTTCAGCAACGCATGGCTGAAGGTGTACCGGGAGTTGAACTGCAACTCGCGGAACTGCTGGAACGACACGGGGGTGAGAAAGAACGCGAAAATGTAGCTTACCGCCGTCAAGATCAGACCCAGCACGATTGCCGGCTTGGCGATTCGATAAGGGCTCAGACCGGCGGCGCGCAATACCACCAGTTCGCGGTCGGTATTCAGTTTGCTGTAGATGAAGGCTACGACGGCAAACGCCGCGATCGGCAGAGTGAAATTGAGCAGGTTGGGGACGGTGAGCATCGTCAAATAGGCAAACGACGTCACCGAAACCCCGCGGTTGACGATCAACTCGACAAACTTGACCGAGTTCGCAAGCCATAGAATTCCGGCCAAGACGGTCGTCGTTGCGATCATGCCGACGACCAATTGCCCCAGGACGTATCTGAATGCCCGATTCATTACGCGGGATTATACCCGTCAAAACCGGCAAATCTGCAAAAAAGTGAGAGAATCAAAAGGCATAGCCGACTTCTGCCGGGCAATGCCGGTCTAAACCGATATTATCTTTCCCGGGTTCATAATGTTGCCGGGGTCCATGGCGCGCTTGATCCGGCGCATGAGATCGAGCTCCAGGGACGACCGGTAGCGCGCGAGTTCGGCCTTCTTGAAGGTGCCGATGCCGTGTTCGGCGCTGATGCTCCCGCCCATTTCCACCACCATATCGTGGACGATTCGATGGAGTTCCTCCGCGCGATCCATGAATGCCGTCCCATCCGCGTCCACGGGCTGGGTCAGATTGTAATGAATGTTGCCGTCTCCAATATGGCCGAAGGCGCAGAAACGGACCCCCGGCACCACCGGCGTGAGCTGGGCGTTCGCCTTCTCGATGAACTCCGTTGTCCGGGAAACAGGCACCGAAACGTCGTGCTTGATACTCGCGCCTTCGTGGGTCTGGGCTTCGGGAATACTCTCCCGGAGACGCCAGAGCGCCAAGGCCTGACCTTCGTTTTCGGCGAATACGGCGTCCGAAATTTGGCCGGTTTCCAGCGCGCCGCCGAGTACATGCTCGATTTCGCCCCGAAGATCCTCATCCGCCCGGGGCGAGGCAATCTCGATCAGGGCGTATTGCGGATGCGGTTCGGTGAAAGGGTCGGCGACGCCGTCGATGTGCCGCGTACACAGCTCCATCGCCAGCCTAGGGATCAGTTCAAAGGCAGTCACCCGGTCCCCTAGATCGGCCCGGACCAAATCAAACAGCGGCAGTATCCGTTCAAGGCCGTCCACCGCCGCTAGCAGCGTGACCCGGGTGCGGGGCCGCGGAAACAGTTTGAGCACGGCGCGGGTGATGATACCCAGCGTGCCTTCGGCGCCGATGAACAGCTGCTTCAAATCGTACCCCATGTTGTTCTTGCGCAGCGCATTCATCCCGTCCCAGATTTCGCCGTTGGGAAGCACGACCTCGAGACCCATGACCAGTTCCCGGGTGTTGCCATAGCGCAGGACGCCGACGCCCCCGGCATTGGTCGATATATTGCCGCCGATTTGGCAACTCCCCTCCGCGCCGAGGCTCAACGGAAAATAACATTCGGCCTCCGTGGCGGCGTCCTGGATATCCTTGAGGATACACCCCGCTTCCACCGTCATGGTCATGTTCAGGGGGTCGACATGCTGAACGGCCCTCATCCGGTCGAGGCTGAGGACCACGCCGTCGGTGGCCACCGTGCCGCCCACCAGACCGGTTCCGCCGCCGCGGGGGACAACGGGGATATTGGCTGCTTGGCACCGCCGGACGACATCGGCGACCTCCGCGGTCGTCGACGGGCGGGCGACGATGTCGCACGAACTTTCCACCCACTGCCGCGCATCGCTGAGATAGGGGGCCTGATCGGATGCGTCCGAGATGACGCCGCGCTCGCCCAGTATCTCGCGCAATCCCGCGACGAATTCGGCTGACAACGTCATCTGATCTCCGATTCCGGCATTTGCCAGACCTACTCGGGCGCGGCGGCTCTTTCAAGCCGGTCATTGATGGCCGCGCCGAGACCGTCCAGGGGGATCGGCATGACTTGAATCGTTCCCCCTGGACCTGAATCGAGCTCGCGCACCATGCGGTAGAGATTGGCCGCCGCCTCGACCAGATCGGCGGCCGGGCTGAGGTTCAGGCAATCCGCGGGCGCATGGGGACCAAACCCCAGCAGGACGGCTCCCGCCGACCGTACCTCGACGCCGAGCTGTAGCGGTTTTCGTGGCGCGTAGTGTCTGGACATCATGCCGGGTGCGACCACATCACCGTTTGCCGCGGCCCGGTCCACGGCTCCAATGACGGCCTCGATTTCGCCCTGTGTGCACGCTCCCTCCCGGAGCAGCCGCGGGTGCCCTCCGGTCAGGGCGACGATGGTCGATTCGATTCCGATTTCGGACGGTCCGCCGTCCAGGATCAGCGGGATATCCGCGCCCAGCGAGTCCAGGACATGCCGGGCGGTCGTCGGGCTGACCTCCCCGGATTTGTTGGCGCTCGGCGCGGCGATGGGGCGGTCGAGCGCTTCCAGGACCGCCCGCACGACCGGATGGGCAGGCGCCCGGACGGCGATGGTATCGAGGCCGGCCCGGGCGAGTTCGGAAATCGGCGAGCCGTCGGCGCTTGGCAGCACCAGGGTCAGGGGACCCGGCCAAAAGGCCTCGGCGAGGCGTTCGGCGTCGGCTTGGAATTCCGCGATCTTCCGCGCCGTTTCGAGCGCCGGAACGTGGGCGATCAAGGGATTGAATTCGGGGCGCCGCTTGGCTTCGAAAATTCGCGCAACCGCTTGATCGTTGGTCGCGTCGCCGCCGAGCCCGTAGACCGTCTCCGTCGGCAGTCCGACCACCGCGCCGTCCCGCAGGAGCGCCACGGCCCGATCGATCGCGTCTTCGTCTGAGGGGAGAATGTCTGCCGGCATCGCCGCACCCATCGGTCTCAGGACCAATCGCCCCGGGCCAGGAAAAACGGATTCAGGAAGTCCGGCTTGCCATATTTCAGGTCGCCGCCGTCGAGCGTCCGCACCGAGCCGCCGGCGGCCCTGAGGATCGCATGGCCGGCGGCGGTGTCCCACTCGCATGTCGGGCCGAGGCGCGGATAGAAATCGGCCTCTCCGGCGGCGACGAGGCAGAACTTGATGGAGCTCCCGGCGTGCATTTCGTCACGCACCGTATAATCTTCGAGAAATTCCTCTTCGTTGGCGCGGTGGGAGCGGCTGGTCATGACGACCAATCCCTCTTCGCCGGGCGCCCGAACGGCAATCGGCTCCGCCGCGCCGTCACCCGATTGCCTGAACACGCCGTTCTCCCCGCCCCAATAGGTCGTGACCATGGCCGGTGCGTGGACTATCCCGAAGACGGGCAGGTTGTCCCGAATCAATCCGATATTGACGGTGAATTCGCCGGTCCGCTTGACGAATTCCTTGGTGCCGTCGAGGGCGTCGACAAGCCAGAATTCGCCGCCCGATACATCCGGGCGGTCGCCCGCGGCATAGGCTTCTTCGGCGATGATCGGGATTTCCGGCGTGATCTCCCGCAGCACCGGCAGGATGATGGATTCGGAAAGCACATCGGCCTCGGTCACCGGCGAGGCGTCGTCTTTGGCCCGGACCTCGAATTCCGTCTCGTAAATGCCGAGGATCGCACGACCGGCTTCGCGGGCGGTGTCGAGGAGCGTCCCGATCTCTGCGTCGGTAATGCGTCGGGCCATGGGCGCATCGCCTCCTTACGGATGCAGGGTCTTGGACGGCGGATGGGACCCGATAAGGATGAAAGCGATCTGACAAGGTTCGGTGCCCCGGTTCGTCCAGCCATGCCAGGTGGCGCGCTGCACCATGACATCGCCGGCCGACATGTGAACTTCCGCGTCATCGTCCAGAAGCATGTCGCACTCGCCGGACATGCAGATGGCGTAGTCGATGGTGTCGGTGCGGTGCATGTAGGCGTCTTTGCCCGGCGCGAGTTCGAGAATCCGGAATACCGAGCCGCGGGCCGGGGGTTCGATATCGATTTCACGGGCCGCCGGGTCCTCGTCTCCGTCGATGTCGGCCGGCGTATCGTCAGTCATCCAGATCAGCGTCTGAATATTGCCTGATCGAAGCTTGTGAACGTTGGTCATCACCTCGTCCATGCCGACGATGGCGCGGCCTTCGGAATCGTGATCGGTAACGATGCGTCGAATGTTGAGTGTCATCTCTACCCCGGAGCTGAGAGCGTCAAGAGGGCGTCGATGTACCAGACTTGGCCGGAAGACGCCATGCCGTCGCGCGTCCACGCGCGCGGAGCGCACGATGCGCGTCCACGCGCGCGGAGCGCACGA
>JAPPFK010000128.1:10078-22164 GCA_028823885.1 Rhodospirillales bacterium
CGTCCACGCGCGCGGAGCGCACGATGCGCGTCCACGCGCGCGGAGCGCACGATGCAGCCCGGTGAGAAATACGGGCTAGGCGGGGGACCAGCGCCAGATCGTGTCGGGGTTCCGCAGATCGGTGGAATGGACCGATACGGCGATGAATCGCCAGACCTCGAGCCCCCCGGACCAGTAGTCGGGGGCGAGCCCGGCTTTCTGCTTGAGCCGTTTCAGGAACTCCCGCGGTTCCGGAAAGCTCTCCCAGACGACGGGCAGGAAGACGCCGCGTTCGTCGCCTTCCCGGATCACCAGCCCGTCGGTTCCCGGCCGCAATCGTTGGACAAGATCCGCCTCATCCGAAAACGTGATGGGCTGGAGATCGCCGAGGACGGTGACGGTCAGGCTCAGATTGCCGGCCTCGAACTCTTCCCGCGACAGGGGCGGGAAGCGATGATCCTTGAACGCCGCCTTGAACGCGTTTTCCGCGACATCCAGCACCAAGGGACGCGCGGCGCCGAGTGACCCGATGCAGCCGCGCAGCTTCCCTTCTTTTTCCACGGTAACGAAACTGGCGCCGTCGCGGGCCAGTTCAGCCGGTGCGGCGGCCACGTCCGGCGTGTGCTGCGTGCCGTCCGCGAGATAGGTCTTCACCGTGCGGCCGGCAAGTTTGAGCAGCGATTCCCCGTGTCGCGAGAGGAGGGCCCGGGTCTGGTCCTCGAAGCCGCCGTTTGCCGGGCCGGCGCCATCCGGCTCCTGGAAAATCCATGAGCCGTAACCGACGACCTGGTCCCGCGACCCGGCGGTGTCGCCGGAATTGCGCATGTCGACGGTCCGGGCCGCGAGCCCCTTTTGCTTGGCCACGGCAAGCAGACCCTTGATGGAGTGGCGGCCACAGGCCTGATGGTCCTCCAGCGACAGCGGGTCCAGCGCCTCGATAGCCGTGCCGGCCCGGCGGTCGGTCTGTTTTGCCTTGTCGTAGGGCAGATAGTGGCTCAGGTCCGAACTGACGAGGATCAACGTTTCCGGCCCGCCCCACAGAATCTCCAGCACCTCGGCCACTTGTTCGGTGGCCGCCCGACCGACGATCATCGGTACGATGGTGAACTCGCCGAGGAGGGATTGCAGGAAGGGCAGGTGCACCTCGAGGCAGTGATCGTCCTTGTGGGTGGCGTCGAACACCTGAACGAACGGCAGGTGGCTGATCTTTCGGACCCCATCGGCGTCGATGGAGATTTCGCCGAGCGGCGTCGCGAATGCCTCCGCCTCGGGCAACGCGATACCGTTCACGGCGACCCGGTGGCATGGGCCCATCATCACCACGCGCTTGATCGTGCCGGCCGCCGGGACAAGGCGGGTATAGGCGCAGGCGGCGGTAAACCCCGAATAAATGTAGCCCGCATGGGGGGCGATGATGGCCTTGGGCGCCTGGCCGTCCGCTTGGCCGTCCGCATGGCCGCTCCCGGCGGCTTCGGCCAGGTAGTAGCTGACCGAGGCTTTCAGCTCCTTGGGGTCGCGCGGATAAAACATCCCGGCGACGGCGGGTGGACGGACCGCATTCATCTGCCGCACCTCTCAACTCCGCCGGCCAGTCTAGCGCCTCCCGGCGGCCGACGGAAGCTCGGCCGGTCGGAAACTATGCCGCTTCCTGGAGCGCCCGCCAGATTTTTTCCGGCGTCGCCGGCATATCCACATGGGTGATGCCGGCGCTGGCCAAGGCATCGACCACCGCATTCATCACCGCGGGCGGCGCGCCGACGGTGCCGGTTTCCCCGGCGCCCTTGACGCCGAGCGGGTTGTTGCCCGTCGGCACCGGCAGCGAGTCGGCGGCAATCTTCGGGAAGTCATCGGCCCGGGGCATGCAGTAATCCAGAAACGAGCCCGAAAGCATTTGTCCGCCGTCGTCATAGACCATGTTCTCCATGAGCGCCTGGCCGACACCCTGGGCGACGCCGCCGTGAAGCTGGCCCTTCAGCAGCAGCGGATTGATCACGGTGCCGACGTCATCGGTGACCGTCATGCCGACCAGTTCCACCTTGCCGGTGTCGGGATCGATCTCCACTTCGGCGACCTGACAGCCGTTGGGGAAATTGAAGTTGCCGAGGCCGGCCTGGAAGGCGCCCACTCCCTCGAGTCCGACGCCCAAGTGCGGCGGATACATGATCGGATTGTAGGACGCCGCGGCGACCTCGGTGATGTCCATTGACTTGTCCGTGCCGGCGACGGTGAAGGCGCCGTCGTCGAACTCGATATCGCTCTCGCCCGCTTCCATCAGGTGGGCGGCGATCTTTTTGCCCTTCTCGATCACTTCGTCGGCGGCGCTCTTGAGCGCCGATCCGCCGACCACCATGGAGCGCGAGCCTATCGTACCGCGGCCGATGGACACCTTGTCCGTATCGCCCTGGACCACCCGGACCCGCTCGTTGTCGACGCCGAGGAACTCGGACGCCATCTGGGCATAGACCGTATCGTGACCCTGCCCGTGAGAGTGCGTGCCCGCGACGATGGTAACGTCGCCTGTGCCGTCGAAGTGGATTTCCATCCGGTCGTTGAACACGGCGGCGGATTCCAGATAGACCGCCAGCCCGCGGCCGCGGAGCTTGCCGTCGGCCTCCGACGCGCTCCGGCGCGCATCGAAGCCTGCCCACTCGGCGGCTTCCATGGCGCTGTCCATGCAAGCCTCGAAATCGCCGCAGTCGTACTGGTACATGAGCGCGGTCTGAAAGGGCATCTGATCCGGCTTGATCATGTTGCGCCGGCGGAGCTCGATCGGGTCCATCTCCATCTCGCGCGCCGCGATGTCGAACATCCGTTCCACCACGTAAGCCGCCTCGGGACGGCCGGCGCCGCGATAGGGCGCCGTCCCCTGGGTGTTGGTGAAGTAACAGTTGGTGGTCACCCGGATGGCCGGCATGGCGTAGACGCCGGACATCAGCGTGGTGAAGAACATGGGCGAAATGCCGCCGTTCGGCATTATGTAGGCGCCCTGGTTGTAGTGCCCGGTGACCCGGAATCCGACCACCTTGCCGTCGGCATCGAATCCCATCTCGGCCTCGGCGTCCACGTCCCGGGCCTGGGAGTCGGAGAGCAGCGCCTCGGCCCGGTCCGACACCCACTTGACCGGCCGGCCCACTTCCTTGGACGCCCAGACGGTCAGGATGTCTTCGCTGTAAAACCCGCCCTTCATGCCGAAGCCGCCGCCGACGTCGGGCGCCACCACCCGGAGCCTGCTCTCCGGCATATGGAAGATCTCATGGCACAGTTCGGCCCGGACGCTGTGCGGGACCTGGGACGTCGTATAGAGGGTATGGCGGTCCTCGCCCGCATCGTAATCGCCGAGGGAGACCCGGGTTTCCATGGAATTGGTGGTGATCCGGTTGTTGTTGATCCGCGCCTTGGTGACGTGGTGCGCGCCGGCGAGGGCCGCCTCGACGGCCTCGGCGTTGCCCATGGCATACTGGAAGGTGAGGTTGCTGCCGGTGCCGTCATAGACCAGCGGCGCGCCGTCGGCCCGGGCCGCGGCGACGGTGGTGACCGCCGGCAGGATGTCGTAGTCCACCTCGATCAGTTCCGCGGCGTCCTTGGCTTGCGCCAGGGTCTCGGCGATCACGAAGGCCACGGGGGCGCCGACGCACTTGACCTCGTCCTTGGCGAGCGCCGCGTGGGGCCGCTGGACCGGCTCGCCCTGCACCAGGAAGGGAATGATGGTCATGCAGGGAATGCCCCGGAGACCCGCTGCTTCGATATGCGCGCCGGTAAAGACGGCGACGACCCCGGGGGCCGCTTCGGCGGCCGAGGTGTCGATGGAGTTGATCCTGGCATTGGCGTGCGGCGAGCGTAGCACATGGCCGTGGGTCATCCGGGGGAGCACCATGTCGTCCACATAGCGCCCCTTGCCGGTCAGGAATTTCGGGTCTTCTTTTCTGGAAACCGCCTGCCCAATGCCGAATTTCATCGTCTTTTCTCCCTGTTCGCGTCTGGCGACCGCTTTTTATAGGCAGTTTGACCGCTGACCCGCCACCAAATTCACCGCGATTTTGTCCGGGGTCCACGAGATGGACAAACGCGGCCGATGCAACGGCGCCGCCCTCTGGAGGCAATCGCTGCAAGTTTGTATGATGGCCCGGATGATGGTACCGCCGATGGGAGGCTCGGGTGAACCAGATCCCGGCAGACCAATCATATCCCGGACGGTATTGGCACGCGTTGGATGACGGCCGCATTCAGTGCGACCTGTGTCCGCGCGAGTGCAAGCTGAGCGACGGTCAGCGCGGCTTGTGTTTCGTCCGCGCGCGGAAGGACGACGGCATCGTGTTGACCACCTACGGCCGCTCGTCGGGTTTCTGCATCGATCCCATCGAGAAAAAGCCGCTTAATCATTTCCTGCCCGGCACGCCCGTCCTGTCCTTCGGCACGGCGGGCTGCAACCTGACCTGCAAGTTCTGCCAGAATTGGGATATTTCAAAGGCCCGGGACTTCGACAGGCTGGCCGACCGGGCGGGCCCGGAAGCCATCGCCTGCGCGGCCAAGCGTCACGGCTGCCGGAGCGTCGCCTTCACCTACAACGACCCGGTGATTTTCCTCGAATACGCCGTGGACGCCGCCAAGGCGTGCCGCGAACTCGGGATCAAGAGCGTCGCGGTCTCGGCGGGCTATATCTCTCCCGAGCCGCGAGTCGAATTCTATGAACACATGGATGCCGTAAATGTCGACCTCAAGGCATTCACCGAAGAGTTCTACAGGGACCTTTGCTCCGGTTATCTGGATGCCGTGCTGGATACCCTCGAATATCTGGTGCACGAGACCGCCGTCTGGGTGGAGATCACCACCCTCCTGATTCCGGGTCACAACGATTCGGCGCGCGAATTGACCGAACTCTCCGAATGGATCGCGGAAAACCTCGGGCCTGATGTGCCGCTCCACTTCTCGGCGTTTCACCCGGACTGGAAAATGACCGACGTTCCCAACACGCCGCCGGAGACGTTGCGGCGGGCGCGCTCCATCGCCCTCGACCGGGGACTTCGCTACGTCTACCTCGGCAACATTCACGACTATGACGGGTCGAGCACCTACTGCCATGGCTGCGGCGGCGTTCTGATCGGCCGGGACTGGTACGAGCTTTCCACATGGAACCTCACCGAGGAAGGCCGGTGCGCCGATTGCGGCACGCCCTGCGCCGGCATGTTCGACGGCCCGCCCGGTGATTGGGGCCGCAAACGCCGGCCGGTTCGCGTTCGCGAGGCGGCGGCGTGATCCGCGCTGGACCTGATCATCAGGTGTGCTAAAGCTGTGGCCGCGAAACATCCGACCGAGACGACCACTCCATGAAACGGTTCCTGAGCTTGGCGCTGAAGGCCGGGGTCTCCATCGGGCTCATCTGGTACGCGACCCGAAACCTGGATTTTGCCTCGGCGCTCGACCGGCTGTTCTCCATGCCCGTTTGGCCGCTGGCGCTGGCGGCGGCGGTGTGGGCCTGCGTCCTATTGAACAACACCATTCGCTGGCGGATCGTCATGAAGAGCCTGGCGGCGGCGCTTCCCTTCGGCCAGACCTTCCAAATTCTCTACATCGGCATCTTCTTCAACCAGGTCCTCCCGTCTTCGGTGGGCGGAGACGCCGTCCGCATGTTCCTGGTATACAAGACCGGTGTCGGGGTTCGTCCGGCGGTCAATTCCATCCTGCTCGAGCGGGCGGCGACTTTGCTCGGGCTGATTCTTCTGGTCGTCGCGACGCAGCCGCTCCTGTTGTCGCGCATCGGCGACGACCCGGCGCGGTTCGCCTTCCCCGTTTTGGCGGTGGCGGCGGTGGCCGGCATCGCCTTCGTCATGCTGCTGGACCGGTTTCCGCCCGCGATGCAGACGTGGAGGATCATCCGGGGAATCGCGACGCTGGCCGAGGACACCCGGCGGTTCTTCCTGAAGCTCAAATATTCGCTGCCGGCCATCGGGCTGGGCTTTGTCGGGTTTTCGCTGATCAGCCTGCTGGCATTCGTGCTCGCTCTCGGCCTGGACATCGACATCTCGCTCGCCGATTGCCTGGTGCTCATTCCCCCCGTGATGCTGGTGACGACCATTCCGATTTCGGTGGCCGGCTGGGGGGTCCGCGAAACCGCGATGGTCTTCGCCCTCGGCTTTGCCGGGGTCGGCGAACAGGAGGCGGTCCTGCTGTCGCTGCTTCTCGGCGTCCTGATGGTCGTTGTCGCGCTGCCGGGCGCGCTGCTATGGCTCAGGAGCGGCCACCGGCGGTCCGACGTGGCGGCCGGGATGCCGCAGGCCTGATCCCCGCCCGACCGTCCGCCGGAATTTACAGGGCTGCCCGCATCACATAAATTCAAACGGCTCAACCAGGAAGCAGCCGAACGTTTCGCCCATCACCCAGGAAGGCAGTCCAGCAATGAGAATATCGTTCGACAAACCCGCCCAAGCGACCAATGGAGTCGCGGTGGTTTTCGCAACCGCCGGCGGTCAGCTCACTCCGTCCGCCGACAAGCTCGACAAAAAAGCCGGCGGCGCCATCAGGCGCGCGATCAAGGCGAGCCACTTCAAGGGCAACGCGGATCAGTCCCTGAAAATCTGGACGCCGGCGGGAACCCGGCTGGAGGCCATCATGATCATGGGCCTCGGCAAACCGGAGGCGCTGACCGACCTCCAGGCCCAGAAGATCGGGGGAGCGATGTATGCCAGCGCCCGCCGGGCCAAGAGCGGCACGGTCAACGTCGCCGTCGATCCGGTGGACGGCGGCAAGCTCCCGGCCAACGAACTCGCCGCCCAGATGGGATACGGGGCATTGCTGCGTTCCTACCGGTTCAGCAAATACCGGACCAAGGAAAAGGACTCGGCCAAGCCCACCCTCAAATCGATCAGGTTCGGCTGCCCGGGACACCTCAATGCCCGCAGGAGCTACAACGTGCTCGGCAAGGTCGCCGACGGCGTCTTCTTCACCCGCGATCTGGTCTCGGAGCCGCCCAACATTCTCTACCCCGAGTCTCTCGCCAAGGAGGCGAAGAAGCTCGAGAAGCTCGGGGTCAAGGTCGAGATCCTCACCGCCGCCCGGATGAAGCGTCTGGGCATGGGCGCGCTGCTCGGCGTCGCGCAGGGCAGCGTCCGCGAGGCGCGGATGGTGGTCATGCAGTGGAACGGCGCGCCGAAGCGCGGGAAATCCAAGGGCTCCCGGGCGGACGCCCCCATCGCCTTTCTCGGCAAGGGCGTGACCTTCGATACCGGCGGCATCTCCATCAAGCCGGCGGCCGGCATGGAAGACATGAAGTGGGACATGGGCGGCGCCGGCGTGGTGATCGGCCTCATGCGGGCGCTCGCCGGCCGCAAGGCCAAGGCCAACGTGGTCGGCGTCGTCGGCCTGGTGGAGAACATGCCGGGCGGCAACGCCCAGCGCCCGGGCGATATCGTCACCTCCATGTCGGGCCAGACCGTCGAGGTGCTGAACACGGACGCCGAAGGGCGCCTCGTGCTGGCCGATGCGCTGTGGTACTGCAAGGAGCGGTTCAAGCCCAAGTTCATGGTCAATCTCGCCACCCTGACCGGCGCCATCATCATCAGCCTCGCCGATCAATATGCGGGCCTGTTCTCCAACAACGACACGCTTTCCGACCGGTTGACCAAGGCCGGCGAAGCGGTGGACGAGAAGCTTTGGCGAATGCCCATCGGAGACGGCTACGACCGGCTGATCGACAGCGATGCGGCCGATATGAAAAACATCGGCGGACGCGGCGGCGGCAGCATTACCGCGGCCCAGTTCCTTCATCGGTTCGTCGGCAAGACCCCGTGGGCGCACCTGGATATCGCCGGCGTCACCTGGTCGAAGAAGGACGCGCCCACCGTTCCCAAGGGCGGCACGGCCTTTGGGGTCCGGCTGCTCGACCGGCTGGTGAAGGACCACTACGAGAGCAAGTAGCCCGATACTCGCTGCCAATCGCGGCGCAAATGTGGCACCGTTGGAGCCATGACCGAGGTTTCCTTTTATCATCTGCAGCGCTCGCCGCTGGAAATCGTCTTGCCCAAGCTGCTGGAGAAGACCCTGGCGGCGGGTAAGCGGGCGGTGGTCATGGCGTCCTCCGAGGACCGGGTGGAATCGCTGAACGCCATCCTCTGGAGCCAGGACCCCGGCGGCTGGCTGCCCCACGGATCGGCCGCCGACGGGTTTGCCGAGCACCAGCCGGTGTGGCTGACCGCTACGCTGGAAAACCCCAACCGGGCCGATTTCCTGTTCCTCACCGACGGCGCGGCGGTCGAGGACCCGAGCGGCTATGAGCGGTGCTTCGACCTGTTCGACGGCAATGACGACGCGGCGGTCGAGGCGGCGCGGGGCCGCTGGAAATCCCTGGCGGCTGCCGGTCACGCGCTGACCTATTGGCAGCAGAATTTCTCGGGCGCCTGGGAAGAGAAGGCCGGCGCCTAGATCGGCTCTAGAGCCGTCGGACCGGGGGAATTGCGAATCCCCTAGACCCTTGCCACACTCCGGTCATATGTTTATAAGCGCCCCGGTTTTTCGGGGTTCCCGGCAGTTTTGTATCCGGAGGGATCACGTTTCACCCGATTCTCGAGGCAACCGCGAGGTTCGATGCAATGGCCGTCGAACGTACACTCTCGATCATCAAACCGGACGCCACCCGGCGCAATCTCACCGGCCGGATCAATGCCCGGTTCGAAGAGGCCGGTTTGCGGATCGTCGCCCAGCGCCGGGTCCGCCTGACCCGGGAGCAGGCGGAGAGGTTTTACGACGTACATGCCGAGCGGGCGTTCTTCGACGATTTGTGCGACTTCATGATTTCCGGACCGGTGGTGGTTCAGGTCCTCGAAGGCGAGGACGCCATCGCGAAGAACCGCGAGGTGATGGGCGCCACCAACCCGGCCAACGCCGATGACGGCACGATCCGCAAGGATTTTGCCGAGAGCATCGAGGCCAACTCCGTCCACGGCTCCGACGCGCCGGAAACCGCGGCCCGCGAGATCGCCTTCTTCTTCAGCGAGCTGGAAATCGTCGGCTGACCGGCTGCCGGCCCGTTAGCCCGCGGGATTGACAACGGGGGAGGGCGCTTCCGCCGTCCCGCTTATCTCCACTTTGTTTCCGGCCACCTTGGCCCGGCCCTCGGCGATCAGCCGGACCGCCAGCGGGTACAGTTTGTGTTCTTCGGCCAGAATGCGCGCCGCCAGATCCCCGGGCGTGTCGCCCTGCAGGACGGGCACGGCGGCCTGCGCGATGATCGGGCCGTCGTCCATCTCCGGGGTCACGAAGTGGACGGTACAGCCGGAAAACCTCACGCCCGCCTCGATGGCCCGCTCGTGGGTGTGAAGACCCTTGAACGCCGGCAGAATGCTGGGGTGGATATTGATCAGCCGGTCCCGCCACTTGCCGACGAAGCCGCCGGTCAGCAGCCGCATGAACCCGGCAAGACAGACAAGCTCGATGGATCGGCCGGAAAGCGCCGAGTGGAGCGCCTCCTCGAACGGCTCCCGGCCCTCGAAGTCCCGATGATCGATGGTCTCGGTCGGTATGCCCGCCTTGGCGGCCCGTTCGAGACCGGGAGCATCCGGCACGTTGGAGACGACGAGGGCGATCTCGGCCCCCAACTCTTCCGCCGCCGCTGCATCGATCAGCGACTGCAGATTGGTGCCGCGCCCGGAAATGAGGACGGCGATCTTCATCCGCCGAACACGTCCTCGAGGTCGTGAATGCGGACCCGGTCCGCATCGTCGCCGCGGCGGACCACTTCACCGATGGCGCTGACGGTCTCGCCGGCCGCCTCCAGCGCCGACTTGATCTCCGCCGCTTCGTCCGCCGGGCACAGCGCCACCATGCCGATACCGCAATTGAAGGTCCGGGCCATTTCCCGAGGCGCTACGCCGCCGGCCTCGGCCAGCCAGGCGAATACCGGCGGCAGGTCCCACGCCCTGGCATAGAGGTCGACGCCCAGTCCGCCGGGCAGCACGCGGGGAATGTTGTCGAGCAGTCCGCCGCCGGTGATGTGGGAAATGGCGTGAACGCCGCCGGCGCCGATGCCGGCCAGCGCCGCGCGTACATAGATTCGGGTCGGGGTCAGGTAGGCCTCGCCGATGCTCTGCCCGGGCGCGAAGGGGGCCGGGTCGTCAAAGGTCAGGTCCGCCAATTCGACCACTCGCCGGGCCAGGGAAAAACCGTTGGAATGCAGGCCGGCGCTGGCGAATCCCAGTACGACGTCGCCTTCCCGGACGGCGTCGCCGGTGAGCAGCGCATCGCGCTCCACGGCGCCGACCGCGAACCCCGCGAGATCGTAATCGCCGTCGGCGTACATGGAGGGCAGCTCCGCCGTTTCGCCGCCGATCAAGGCGCACCCGGCCTGCCGGCAGCCGTCCGCGATGCCGTTGATGACCGAGGCGGCCACCGCCGGCTCCAGCCGCCCGGTGCCGAAGTAATCCAGAAAGAACAGCGGTTCGGCGCCCTGGACCACCAAATCGTTGACGCACATGGCGACGAGATCGATGCCGATGGTGTCGTGGCGCCCCATCGCGGTCGCCACTTTCAGCTTGGTGCCGACGCCGTCGGTACCGGAAACCAGGATGGGGTCCCGATAGCCCGCCGCCTTGAGATCGAACAGGGCGCCGAATCCGCCGAGCCCGGACATGGCGCCCGGCCGGCCGGTGGCCTCGGCCGCGGGCCGGATGGCGCCGATCAGATCATCGGCGGCATCCATGTCGACGCCGGCATCCTTATAGTTCAGGATGAACTCCACCGGCCTGCCGTGGTGCCCGAATTTCCGCTTGCCGCCGCCCTTGGAAATGCCTTCCTCCATCGTTTCTACGTGCTAAATTAGCCGCCCACGAAGGCCGAAAACATACTTGATCCGGGGCGGTTTGCAATGTTCGGAGGACGTATCTGGCTCGGCGTCTCGCCAGGCGCCGGGATGCCGCTGACGCGCGAAAGACGGGCGCGCGTCCCGCATGCCGCGGCGGTCTTCGGATTTGCGTTGATCCTGGCGGTTGCCCCCGCCGGCAGTACCGCGATCGCGCAGGATGTGTTCGAGGTTTCGGGCGTGGCCGTCGATGTGACGGCGGAAACCGCCGCCGCCGCCCGGGCGCGCGCGCTGGCCGCCGGAGAACAGCGTGCCTTCGACATTCTCCTCGATCGTCTGACGCTGAGGTCGGATATCGACCGCCTGCCGGTGTTGGGCGCCGCGGACCGCGCCGAGTTGGTCCAGGACCTCTCGGTTGCCAATGAGAAAACCTCCGCCGTCAGGTATCTCGCCGAACTGACATTTCGTTTCAAGCCGCGCGAAGTGCGCCGGCTGCTTCGCGATTTGGCTATCGACTTCGCCGAAACCCCAAGCAAACCGGTACTGGTGCTGCCGGTCTACCGCGCCGCGGGCGTGGTGGTGCTGTGGGATGACCCCAACCCCTGGCGGGACGCGTGGAGCGGCATAGGCGGGCCCGGCGCCTCAACCGGTCTGGTCCCGATGGAGCTTCCGGCAGGCGGCCTGGCCGATATCGCGGCCATCGGCGCGGAGCAGGCGGCCGCCGGCGACCGCGCGCGGTTGGAAGCGCTGTCCGGGCGTCACGGAACCAGCGACGTGATCGTCGCCTTGGCCGAACTTTCGGCGGCGCCGGGCGGGGCGCCCTTGATTTCCGTCACCGTCAAACGCTATGGCGAATCGGTTTCCGAGCACGCCATCATCACCGGCGTGACCGGCCGGCCGGGCGAGACGGTCGAGGCGGTCCTGCGGCGCGCGGCGGCCCAGGTTGCCGATGAGATCGAGGACCAGTGGAAAGCCGACAACCTTCTACAGTTCGAGCGCAGCGAAATCGTGGCGGTCGTGCTGCCGATCACGTCGCTCGGCGATTGGGTGAAGGCCCGGTCCAGGCTGGGGCGGGTGGCGGTCATCGACCGCGTCGATCTCGTCCTGCTGTCCCGTGACGAGGCGCGCCTCAACATTCAATATCTCGGCGATATCGACCAGCTGGCGCTGGCGCTGGCCCAGGCGGACCTCAGTCTCCGTGAGGAAGAGGGCAACTGGATCCTCGAACTGGGTTCGAGCGCCGCGCCCCCCCCCCCGGCCCCCCCCCACCCCGGGCAACCCGACAATCCCCCAAACCAGAAGGTAAAAAATAACAATCTAA
>JAPPFK010000128.1:22174-69202 GCA_028823885.1 Rhodospirillales bacterium
GCGCCGCCCCGGGCGGCGGCGCCCAACCAGGGCTAAGGCGACATGCGCCAAACGCTGAGGGTCAACATTCCCAATCTCATCAGTTTTGCCCGGCTGCTGTCGGTGCCGCTGGCGGTTTGGCTGATCCTCAGCGACGCCTACCTCTGGGCCTTTTGGGTCTTCCTTGTCGCGTGCGCAAGTGATGCGGTGGACGGCTTCATCGCCAAGCGTTTCGATTCGGAAACCGTGCTCGGCGGATTTCTGGATCCGGTTGCCGACAAGGCGCTTCTGGTCAGTGTGTTTGTCGCCCTGGGACATGCCGGATTTCTGCCTACGTGGCTGGTCATCCTGGTGGTATTCCGGGATGGGCTGATCCTCCTCGGGGCATTGCTTTATCATGTGCTTTATCAGCGGCTGACCATGGAGCCGCTGCTGATCAGCAAATTGAATACGACGGTGCAATTTCTTCTCGTCCTCGGCGTCCTGGGCATGGCAGGCTACCAGTTGGAGGGACGGGCAGTGGTGGATTTGATGGTCTATGTGGTCGCGGCGACCACCTTTGCGTCGGGCACGGCGTATGTGTGGGTTTGGGGCCGGCGCGCCTCGGCATTGGAGCCCGGCGAGTAATGACGGCACGCAATCAAACCCTGGTCTGGATCGGCGTCCTCGCCGCCCTGGTCGCCGCCCTGATGCTCACCGGCAGTATTCTGCTCCCGTTTGTGGCCGGAATGGCGGTCGCCTATTTTCTCGATCCGTTAGCCGACCGGCTGGAGGCGTGGGGAACGTCGCGTACCGTCGCCACCATCATCATCACCCTGATCTTCTTCGCCCTGGTGATTCTGGCGCTGGTGCTGCTGGTGCCGCTGCTTCAAGGGCAGGTCCTCGCATTCGTCGAGAAACTGCCGCAACTGGTCAATTCCTTCCTCGCCTCCATCGCGCCGATCCAGGAACGGGTGGAAGGCCTGATTTCCAGTGACCGGTTGGAGCAGCTGCGCGATGCCGCCCAGTCCTCCGCCGGCACTTTGATCGCTTGGGCCGGCGGCGTGCTTGCCCGGATCTGGCAGGGCGGCCTTGCCTTCTTCAATTTGCTGTCCCTGGTGGTGATCACGCCGATCGTCAGCTTCTACCTGTTGCGCGATTGGGACCGCATCGTTGAACGGCTCGACAGCTGGCTGCCCCGCCGCCACGCACCGGCCATCCGCGAAGTCCTTGCCGACATCGATACCACCGTTGCCGGCTTCGTCCGCGGGCAGGGGACGGTCTGCCTGTTTCTCGCCGTTTTCTACGGGGTCGGCCTGACCATCGTTGGGCTGGATTTCGGTCTGACCATCGGATTGGCGACCGGCCTGATCTCCTTCGTTCCCTATTTCGGGATGCTGGTGGGGATGGGGGTCGCGTTCGGTGTCGCGTTCGCCCAGTTCACCGACGTTCTGCCGTTCGTCTTCGTCTTCGCCGTATTCATGGCCGGCCAAGCGGCCGAGTCCATGTTCCTGACCCCCAAGCTGGTGGGCGACCGGGTGGGCCTGCACCCGGTCTGGGTGATTTTCGCGCTTCTCGCCGGCGGCGCAATCTTCGGCTTTACCGGCGTGCTGCTCGCCGTGCCGGCCGCGGCAACCATCGGCGTGCTGATCCGGTTCTTTCTCCGCCGGTATCTGGAAAGCCCGCTCTACGGCGCCGGCGGCGGTGAGGCCGGCGAAGACCCGGATGCATGACCGACGCCCGGCAACTTCCGCTTGGCTTTGATCATCGGCCGTCGATGAGCGGCGCCGACTTCCTGGTGACCGGGTGCAATCGGGCGGCGGTGGCCTGGCTGGACAAATGGCCGGACTGGCCGGGACCCGCCCTGGTGGTTCACGGGCCGCCGGCCAGCGGAAAGACACATTTGGCCCATGTCTTTCAGGCCCAGACCGGCGGAACGCTGGTTCAGGGCAGCGCACTGAATGACGGCGACGTCCAGCGGGCGCATCGTGACGGACGCGTGGTGATCGTCGACGGCGCGGACACATCGGCCGACGAGGCCGTCCTCCTGCATCTCTACAATGTGGCGGCGGACGAGGATGGTCACATCCTGCTCACCGCGGGAACGCCACCGGCCCGATGGAGCATCGGCCTTCCCGACTTGGCGTCCCGGCTGCGCGCCGCCCCCTCCGCCGGTATTCGTTTGCCCGATGAAGACCTGATGGCGGCGGTCCTGACCAAGCAGTTTTCCGATCGCCAGCTGCGGGTCGATCCGGCGGTCATCTCGTTTCTGTTGCCCCGCATCGAGCGGTCCTTTGCCGCCCTCGAGAAGCTGGTTGACGATATCGACCGCGCATCGCTGGCGGAAAGGCGCAACGTCACCCTGCCGTTCGTACGGACGGTGCTGGCGGGGCGCGCTGGCTAGTCCATCCCTCCCGGCCGGCATAGTTCGGAATTCCGGGATCTACTCCTTCTCCAGATCGGCGGGACGAACGAATGCCTCCAGGGTTCCGGCGCCAGGCCGGACGTCGCGCCACGTCCCGGCCCCGAATGAAATGACCGACAATGCTGCCGTCGGGTATTTGGCCCGGAGCTTGGACAGTGCGTCCGGCGCGCCATCACCGGTCATCAGGTGCGCCATCGATTCCAGTCCCGGATTGTGGCCGAGCAGCATGACCGCGGCGGCGGTATCCGGCAGCCCCCGCAGACGATTGAGCATCACGAACGACGATGCCCCATAGAGATCGTCTTCGAACCGAGTGTCATGGGTCCACGACCCGTGCCGTTCGAGGATGGTCAGCGTCTCCCGCGTCCTGGCCGAGGGCGAGGACAGAATCAGTTGCGGATGATAGCCGTTCTCTTCCATGAATTCGCCCATCAGCGCGGCGGCGCGGCGGCCCCGCTTGTTCAGGGGACGGTCAAAATCGCTCAAGCCTTCATTGGCCCAGCTCGATTTGGCGTGTCGGAGCAGATAAAGGCGCTTCAAAAGGACTTCCCAAGGACTTTCCAGGCCGTTTCCGGCAGAGAATGACCGATTCCACCCGCCGTCTCCACCACTTTGCCTGCTTTCAGACACCCGGCGATCGGGTTAGAATCCGTTCCGGGAGAGACCGATGATTGCGTTACCTGAGCGAGGTCACGATACCTCGGCGCCGGGACCAGGCGACCGATTCCTGAATCGCGAGCTGTCCTGGCTGTCGTTCAACAACCGGGTGCTCCAGGAAGCCCGCAATCAAGCGCATCCGCTGCTTGAGCGGGTCCGCTTCCTGTCCATATCCGCGTCCAATCTCGACGAGTTTTATATGGTTCGCGTCGCCGGGGTGAAGGGCCAGCTCGACGCCGACGTGGTGACCCTCTCGGAAGACGGCCTTACCCCGCATGAGCAGATGATCGCCATCCGCGGTGCCGCCAGCCGCCTGATGGCCGATCAGCAACGCTGCTGGCATGACCTGAAATCCGAGCTTCGCGGCGAAAACATCGACGTCGTCGACACGGATGCGCTGACGGGTGAGGACCGGTCCCGGCTCGAACGTCATTTCATGGAGCAGGTGTTTCCGCTTTTGACGCCGCTGGCCATCGATCCCGCCCATCCGTTTCCGTTCATCCGCAACCTCCGCCTGTCAATGGCGCTGAAAATCAGCCGCCCGCGGGAAGGCCAGGACCTGCAGGCGCTGATCACCCTGCCGCAGATGCTTGAGCGGTTTGTGCGGCTGCCCGGCGATCACCCGCGCTTCGTGCTCCAGGACGATGTGATATCGCTCTTTCTCGACCGGATTTTTCCCGACTTCGAGATCGGTGAATTCGCCTGGTTCCGGGTCGTCCGCGACACCGAGTTCGAGATCGACGAAGAGGCCGAGGATCTGGTGCGCAGCTTCCAGTCGGCGCTGAAGCAGCGCCGCCGGGGCGTCACCATCCGCCTCGCGGTCAACGCCGACATCTCCGACGGTCTCCGGACGATGATCGTCAACGGTCTGGCGGTCGATCCGGACGACGTGGTGCTTCACGACGGTTTGCTGGGCCTGAACGATTTGGAGCAAATCACCCGCGTCGAGCGGTCGGATCTCAAGTTCCGGCCCTATGATGCCCGGTTTCCGGAGAGGGTCCGGGAACTGGACGGGGATTGCTTCGCCGCGATCCGAACCAAGGATTTCATCGTCCACCATCCCTATGAGAGCTTCGAGGTGGTGGCCCAGTTCCTCCGCCAGGCCGCCCAGGACCCGGACGTCGTCGCCATCAAGCAGACTCTCTACCGGACCAGCAACGACTCGGCGATCGTGGCGGCGCTGATCGAGGCGGCGGAAGCCGGCAAGTCGGTGACCGCAATGGTGGAACTCAAGGCCCGCTTCGACGAGGAAGCCAATATTCGCTGGGCGCGGGATTTGGAGCGCGCCGGCGCGCAGGTGGTGTTCGGCTTCGTCGACAAGAAGACACACGCCAAAATCAGTTTGGTGGTGCGGCGGGAGAACAACGAGTTGATCCCCTACGCCCACTTCGGCACCGGCAACTACCACCCCCAGACCGCCAAGGTCTATACGGACCTGTCCTACTTCACCACCGATCCCGGCCTGTGCCGGGACGCGGCTCTGGTGTTCAATTTCATGACCGGGTATGCCGAGCCCCGCAACCTGACCAAGCTTGCGGTTTCTCCGCTGAGCCTCCGCGAGCGCCTGACCGAACTGATCGACGCGGAGATCGAGCATGCCCGCGCCGGGCGTCCGGCGACCGTGTGGGCGAAAATGAATTCCCTGGTGGATCCGGGAATTATCAACCACCTCTATGAAGCCTCGCAGGCGGGAGTGCAGGTCGATCTGGTCATCCGCGGGATTTGCTGCCTGCGACCCGGGGTGCCCGGCCTGTCCGAGAACATCCGGGTCAAATCGATCATCGGAAGATTTCTGGAACATTCGCGAATCGTGGTATTCGGAAACGGTCAGAAGCTGCCATCGCCGAAGGCCAAGGTGTACATCTCATCTGCCGACTGGATGCCCCGAAATCTCAACTGGCGCGTCGAAGCGCTGGTGCCGATCGAGAACCCGACCGTCCATCAGCAGGTCGTCGAGCAGGTGATGGTCGCCAACCTGAACGACGTCCGGCAAAGCTGGTCCATGGGTCCGGACGGGACCTATTCGAGGCTCGAGGCGGCGCTGGACGATTTCAGCGCACACACCTATTTCATGACGAATCCGAGCCTGTCGGGCCGCGGCAGCGCTCTCGAAAAGCATCGGCCGCAGATGCCGAGGCTGGTCTCGGCCCAGGATTGAGGCGCGCACCGCAAACCATATGAGCGCCGAGATATACTCTCTCGCAGACAAGGCCGGGACCCAGCGGCTGTCGTCTGAAAAAGGCGCCGGGCGTATCGCCATCGTCGATATCGGGTCCAATACGGTTCGTCTCGTGGTTTACGACTCTCTCAGCCGCCTGCCGGTTCCGGTCTTCAACGAGCGGGTCACCTGCGCGTTGGGCCGCGGCCTGGGCAAATCGGGAAGGCTCAACGCCGATGGCGTAAAGCTCGCCATGTCGGCGCTGACCCGGTTCATCAACCTCACCGAGGAGATGGAAGTCAGCCGATTGGAACTGCTGGCGACAGCCGCCGTCCGGGAGGCGGAAGACGGCCCGGCGTTCGCGGCGCGGGTCGGGAAACGCTTCGGGCGGACGGTCCATGTCCTGAGCGGTGACGAGGAAGCAAGGCTCGGGGCGACCGGCGTTCTCAGCGGCGTGCCCGACGCCGATGGTCTGGTCGGCGACTTGGGCGGCGGCAGTCTGGATCTGGTCTCGCTCGACCGGGGAGCCTTCGGCGAGAGCTGCTCGCTTCCCCTCGGCCACCTCCGGATCGCCGAGGAATCCGAGGGCGACGTGATCAAGACCCGCAATCTGGTCGACGCGGCGCTCGACCGGCTGTCCTGGCTCACCGGCTTCCGCGGGCGCCGGGTCTATGCCACCGGCGGCGCCTGGCGGGCGCTCGCGCGGGTCTCGATCACCCAGAAGGATTATCCCCTGCATGTGATCGACGGCTATTCCGTGCCCGCCGACGCGGCGATTGAAATGACCCGGGTTCTGTCGGGCCTCGGCCGCAAATCCCTGGAACGGATTACCGGCCTCTCCCGGCGCCGGGCCGAGACGTTGCCCTTCGCCGCCATGGCCATGAACCGCCTGCTGGAGCGCGCCCGGCCGGAACGGTTGGTGTTTTCGGGCTACAGCATGCGGGAAGGGATGCTGTTCGAGATGCTGAGCGACGAGACCCGCCGCGAGGATCCGCTGATCAGTGCGTGCGAGGGATTCGCCCAGCGCGGCGGCCGGTTTTCGGTCCATGGCGAGGAAGTGGTGTCATGGCTCGAACCCCTGTTTCCCGATGCCTCCGCCGATGACAGGCGGTTGTGCCTGGCCGCCGCGCTTTTGAGTGATATCGGGTGGGCGGACCATCCCGACTACCGGGCCCTCCACTCGTTCCTGAGGGTGTTGCGGCTGCCGATTGCCGGATTGACCCACGGCGAGCGCGGATTCCTGGCCTTGGCGGTCTTTGTCCGCTACGACGGCAGCCGCCGCCAGTACGAAGTCGATCAAATCCGGCCTCTGCTGACCGAGGACCGGGAACACGCCGCGGCGGTCCTCGGCCTGGCGCTGAGGCTGGCCCACCTCATTTCGGGCGGCGTGCCGGGCCTGCTGGAAAAGACCCGCTTGTCGCTTACCGAATCGAACCTGACGCTGGGATTGGCGCCGAACCGGAAACTGTTCCATAGCGAGGCGGTGGAGCGGCTGTTCCGCGACCTCGCCAAAACTCTCGACGTGAAACCGAAGATCAGCTAGCCCGCAAGTCGTCATGCCCGTGCTTGACACGGGCATCCACGCTTGGTTGTCGGCGCTATACGTGGATGGCCGGGTCTGGGCCCGGCCATGACGCTTTGGCGGCGCGTCTCTTCTGCTCTGTCGACCCGACAACGCCACGCAGACCATGCCTCTGATGAGAAATGCGGGTTAATCGGCGTCCGGCTCCAGTTCGACGATCTCGAGCTTCCGTCCGGCGACGAGGACGGCGATATCGCCGCGCTTCAGGGCGAGCGCGTCCTCTCCGAAGATTTTCCGCCGCCATCCGGCGAGCGCCGGCACATCGGCCTTGTCGCCGAAGGCCGCCAGCCGCTCGATATCGTCGCTGTTGGCCACCAGGCGCTGCGCCACGTGATGCTCCTCGCACTTCATCTTGAGCAGCACTTTCATCAGGTCCGACACCGGGCCCAATCCGCGGGGCAGCGGCTCCTTCTTTTCGGGCCGGGGGCATTCCTCGAGGGGGACGGCGAGGCCCCGTTCGACGGCGTCCAGAATGGCGGCGCCGGCTTCTCCCTCGGCCATCCGCTTGCCGAGGCCGCGGGTGCGCGCGAGTTCACCGGGTGATTTGGGTGCGTGGTGGGCGATTTCGACCAGGGCTTCGTCCCTCAGGACCCTGTTGCGGGGCAAATCCCGGGCCTGGGCCTCCAACTCCCGCCAGCCGGCCACCTCCCGAAGGACGGCGAGAAATCGGGGTTTGGCGGATCTGCTTTTGATCCGTTTCCATGCCTGATCCGGTTCGGTCACATAGGTGCCGTGGGTGGTCAGGGTGCCGATTTCCTCATCCAGCCATTCCCGGCGTCCGTTGTCGCCGAGCTTGTCGGACAGCTTGCGATAGACGGTCCTGAGGTGGGTGACGTCGGCGAGCGCGTAGTTGATCTGCTTGTCGGTCAGCGGCCGGTGCGACCAGTCGGTAAAGCGCGACGATTTGTCGATTTCGGCCTTGGACAGTTTTCGGACCAATGTCTCGTAGCCGACGGAATCGCCGAAACCGCAGACCATCGCGGCGACCTGGGTGTCGAACATGGGCGCCGGCAGTTCCCCCGTCAGGTGGTAGAAAATCTCCAGATCCTGACGCGCCGCGTGGAAGACCTTTTGCACACCCGGATTGCGCATCAGCTCGAAGACCGGCGTCAGATCGATGCCGTCGGCCAGCGCGTCGACGGCGGCGGCTTCGCCGTCTCCGGCCATCTGAATGACGCAAAGCTGCGGCCAATAGGTGCTCTCGCGCATGAACTCGGTGTCGACGGTGACGAATTCTTCGTTTGCCAACCGGCCGCAGAGTTCGGCCAACGCGGTATTGTCGGCGATCAGGGACATTGCCGCCGTTCTACACGGATTCGGGGGGCGTCAAAAGCACGGATAGCACGATGTCATGGGCGAGCGGGTGTCCGGGCGTTTCAATACCCGGTCGGCCCGCTCCGCGGAATGGATGGTTTTGGTTGCGGCCATGCTTTCAACCGTTGTACCAATTGCCGGTCGATCCGAAGGGGCGGGAACAGGGCGCGGCTTCCTTCCCTGCGGCTTTGCGGTGTTTTGGCACCGAAGGGGATACGCACGATCGGATTATTCCCCTGAGGTTGCCGACCGCGGCCAAGCCGATTGAACGAAACGCGCATCATGGGAGACATTCATGTCCAAATTCATTTCCAAGCATCTGCTGCTGCCGGCCGGCGCCGCTGCGATGATGGCGGCCTCGTTCGCCTCGTCCCCGGCCAGTGCCGAGACTGAAATCCTGTTCAACCGCTTTGTCCCGGCGAAGCATCCGTTCAACGTCGGCATGTTCATTCCGTGGGCCAAGGATGTCGAGCGGGTGACCAACGGCAGCGTCAAGGTCAAGTTCACCGAAAAGTCGCTGGCCCCGCCGCCCAAGCAGTGGAACATGGTGTCCAAGGGCATCGCCGACGCCGCCATGTTGGCCAACAATTTCGAGTCCGGCCGGCTGCAGCTTCCGAATATCGCCCAGATTCCGTTCGGCGCCTCCTCGGCGGAAAAACGCGGCCTCGCCATGTGGCGCACCCATGTGAAATTCCTCGACAAGGCCAACGAGTACAAGGGAATGAAACTCCTCGGGCAGTGGACGGTGTCCGCCGCCAGCTTCCTGGCCGACAAGCCCATTCTCAAGGTGGAAGACCTCAAGAACTACAAGGTCTGGGCGATCAACGGAATTCCCAACAGGATGATGAAGGAGTTGGGCGCGGTCGTCGTGTCGGTTCCGGGCGTCAAGATGTTCAACGTCGTTTCCAAGGGCATCGTCAAGGGCTCGGTGACATCCCACTATCCGCTGATGACCTTCAAGCTGATGCCCTACATCACCGACATCACCGATATCCCCGGCGGTTTCCAATCGAACAATTTCTCCTTCCTCTTCAGCGAGAAGAAGTGGAATGGCCTGACCGCCGGCGAACGCAAGGCGATCACCGGCATTTCCGGCGATACCATTGCGGTCAACGCCGGCAAGCGGGTCGATTTCCTGAACGGCAAGGCAAAAGAGGCGGCGCTCAAGAAAGGGATCAAGTTCCACAACGCCAGCCCGGAGTTCGTCAAGGAAATCCGCGCCAGGACCCAGTTCGTCGTCGATGACTGGCTGAAGGTCGCCGATTCCAAGGGCGTCGACGGCAAGGCCGCTTTGGAATACTTCAAGTCCCAGTTCTGATTTCCAAGCGGTGAAAAACCGTGTCCGAAGTTGAAATGCCGGGCGCCGATGAAGGCGCCCGGCAGGCTAATTGGGTATTTACGGCGCTGAAGCTGGTCGCGGCGGTGATGATATTCGCCATGGCCGCGCTGACGTTCGCCGATGTGATCGGCAGGTATGTGTTCAGCGCGCCGATCCAGGGCACGTTCGAGATCGTCGGCCTGCTGCTTGGGGTGGTGACGTTCGCCGCGCTTCCCCTGATTACCCTGGCGCGGTCCCACATCACCGTGGATCTGTTCGACAGTTTCATCCGCGGAAGGTTCCGCTGGGTACAGCAATTTTCCATTCTGGCCGGCAGCGCCTGCGTCATCGCGTTTATCGCCGAGCGCCTCATCGCGGCGGGGATCGACGAGGCCCAGGCCAATTTCGTCACCGAGGATTTGGGCCTTTCCCGGGCGCCGCTGCTCTACGGCCTGTCCTTCCTGTCGATGATCACGGTCGTCATTCTGATCATCATGATGTGGCAGATGGTCACCGGCCGGCTGGCGGTCAAACCGCCTGATATCGACCGGCTGAAGACCGGTCCCGGCGACCATCCGGCCCACTGACGGGTTGCGCGAATAACAGCTCATGACCGTATCCCTCATCGGCTTCGCCATTCTGTTCGTTATCGCCTTTCTGGGCTTTCCGCTGGGCTTCGCCATGCTGGTGGTGGGCGGCATCGGGTTCGGGATATTGCGGGGGCCCGGCCCGGCCCTGGAAATGGTCGTCCAGCAGATCATGGACGTGGTGCTCAACACCAATTTCGCCGTCCTGCCCATGTTCCTCGTGATGGGCGCCTTCGTCTTTCGCGCCGGCCTGTCGGACGATCTCTACGAGGCGGCGGACGCCTGGCTCGGCCATCACAAGGGCGGCCTGGCGATGGCGACCATCGCCGCCTGCGGTGGATTCGCGGCGGTCTCGGGAAGCTCGCTGGCCACCGTCGCCACCATGGCCAAGGTCGCCATCCCCTCCATGCGCAAATACAAATATGCCGACAGCCTGGCGGCGGGCACCGTCGCCGCCGGCGGCACCCTCGGCATCCTCATCCCGCCGTCGGCCGCGCTGATCATCTACGGCATCCTCACCGAGGAAGGCATCGCCGAGCTGTTCGCCGCCGGCATCATTCCCGGCATCATTTCGGTGGTTCTCTACATTGCGGTGATCATGGTCATCACCGCCGTCCGGCCGGAAATGGGCCCCCGCGGCGAACGCACGGACTGGAATCTGCGGTTCCGGAAGCTTTACCGGGTCTGGGGGATCGTGCTGCTGTTCTTCCTTATCCTCGGCGGCATCACATTCGGCGTTTTCACCCCCAACGAGGCGGGCGGCATCGGCGCCATCGGCGCGCTGTTGTTCGCCATGCTGCGCCGCCGGATGACCTGGCCGGTTTTTTTCGAGTCCCTCGTCGAAGCGGCGCAGACCACCGCCATGGTGTTCATGATCGCCATCGGCGCCCTGATCCTGAACAATTTCATCGCCCTCGCCGGTATCTCTTCCGGGGTGGTGAACTGGATCGAGTCGCTCAATCTGGAACCGTTCATGGTCCTGCTGGTCATCCTGGCGTTCTTCGTCGCGCTGGGGACGGTCGTCGAAGGGCTGGCGATGATCTTCCTGACCGTGCCGATCTTCGTTCCGGTGATCGAATCCTTGGGCTACGACCTGATCTGGTTCGGCATCGTGCTGGTGATGATGACCGAAATCAGCCTGATCACGCCGCCCATCGGCCTCAACGTCTTCGTCATGAAGACCATGATGCCGGACGTGCCGCTCAACGTGATTTTCCGGGGGATCGGCCCGTTTTTCTGCGCCGATCTGGTTCGCCTCGCGATCGTCGTCGCCTTCCCGCCGGTCGCGCTCTGGCTGCCGGGTTTGGTCTACGGGCACTTCTGACGGCTGGAGTTGGGTGAGGGGGGAGTTGGTTCGTGGATGCCCGTGTCAAGCACGGGCATGACGGGTGGTGCTGAAACAAAGAAGCTCGTCATGGCCGGGCCCAGACCCGGCCATCCACGCGCTACCCCGGACGCGCCGCTTCGATCCTGACCGAGGTTACGAACGAGAACGGCCGGTGATCGGTAATCGTCACCGCTTCGAAGCCCGCCTCCGACAGGCGGGCCGCCAGCTTTTCCTCGCTCTCGACGCCGCCGAGCGAGGCCGCGTCCGAGAGCGGGTCCTCGATCACCTCCCGCGGCAGTTCGCCGTCCGAGACCAGGTCCCGGGCCCACAGGCGGCCGCCGGGGCGCAGCACGCGAAACGCCTCGGCGAGCGCCCGGCGCTTGTCCGTGCAGAGATTGAGCGAGGCGTTGGCGATGATCAGGTCGGCGCGGGCGTCCGGGAGAGGCAGCGCCTCCATGTCGCCCGCGACCGCGTTGGGGACGCCGGCCAGCATGGCCGGGGTGAGGTCCAGGCCCAAAACCAGAACATCCGATTTCAGCCTGTCTACTAGTAGGTAACCGTCGATCCCGGCGCCGCAGCCGAGATCGAGTACGGTCGCGGGATTGAGCGCTTCCAGGGCATCGCCGCCGGGAAACGGACAGCCGCAGCCGGTGTAGCGTCCGGCGAGCCCGGCGGGCAGCCGGCCGACGGCATCGGCCGGATAGCTGGCCTCCAAAAGGCGGCGCGCCCCGCCGGTGGGGAAACTTTCTTCCCCGGCGAGGCGCGTGTAACGCCGGCGGATGCGGTCCTTGATCTGGCCGGCCCAGCTCCGGGCGCCGGACCCGCCGGAATTTGCCGCCACGGGCTAGTGAGGCATGTGGTCCGGGTTCCAGAACTGGCCCGAGCGGATCATGCCGCCGATCCGCTCGCCGTGCTCGATCCAGCTGTTCTCGTTGAACGTGGCCTGTTCTTCGCTGTCGAACTCGACCCGCTCCACCCGGCAGTTCCATTTGCCGTTGCCGGAATCCCAGGCGCCTTCGGACGCATACTCGACCACCGCGTAGGACGGACGCGGGTCGCCGTCCCAGCTCATGCCGACCGCCGCGGCGCAGACCAGAATCTGGGGCTTGCCGTTCTTCTTCGGGATGTGGCGGACCGACGGCCCGTGAATGTGGCCGTGGGCGCCGACGTCGAAATCGAAATCGTCGAGCTTCTCGCCGATCTCGTCGTCGGTGAGCCGGAACGGGAAGGCGTCGCTGTCGCCGATGTCATAGGGCGTGCCGTGGAAGACGTGGAAGTTGCGGTTGATCTCCGGGGTGTAGGTGATGGAGAAGGGGCGCTTGTCGAGCCACTCGATCTGATCGTCGTTCATCCGCTCGCGGGTCATTTCCATCATCCGGAACATCCATTCCTGATGCGGGCTCTTCGGCGTGCCGGTTTCCCAGATTTTGCGGGTCACCCACAAATCGACGTTGCCGACGATCACATCGATCCACGGACGGTCCATCATCCGCTGAACGATCTCGGCCGGTTCCGGACCCAGGCCGACCAGGTCGCCGATGACGATGATCTTGTCGGCGTTCTCCTTCTCGACCGCGGCCTCCACGGCCTCCAGCTGCGGGATCTGGCCGTGAATGTCCGAATAAAGGCAGTATTTGAATTTCATGCTCTCAACCTTCCTTTTCGATGCGTTCTTCTTCCCGCGGGTGCGCCCGGTTCGGGGTTCGAAGAACTTCGCGGCGGCCTCGTCCGCCGCCCAATCAATTAACGAATTCACGCGTACCGAATTCAAAACTCCCGGCGTCCGGGCGCCGCGCCTCCCCATGGTTCCGGTATGGGGTTCCAATATGGAGCTTCCAGTATAGGCCCAAACGGCGGGTTGCGCATCTATAGCAAAACGGCCTCGCCCCATGCCATATGTTTCCCCGGAAATCTCATTTTCGCATCACATGGACATACAACGCGGCCGGAGGTTGGGGTGGGGGGCAAAATCACCACAGAGCACACAGAGATCACGGAGCGGATTTGAGTGTAGATACTCTGTGTCCTCGGTGTTCTCTGTGGTGAATATTCTGGATGCCCGTGTCGAGCACGGGCATGACGGCTTTTTGAACCACAGAGACAGTGAGACAGTGAGGAGTTTACCATTCTTCCTCTGTGTCTCTGTGCCTCTGTGGTGAATTTTCTGGATGCCCCGGACAAGCCGGGGCATGACGAGCTTCTTTAATTCAGCATCGTGCGTCATGGCCGGACCAGCCGGCAAAGCGGCCCGGCCATCCACGATCTTCTCCCCTTGCTCCGGCTCGCATCCGTGTGGCTAGCGGAAATCCCTCGATCCGGGCAGAACCCTTGGGCTTTTGCCCAATACTTCGCGGGGGTCCCGCCGACCGTTGTGGAGCGGGCGTCTGAATTCATCCGGCGGTCCGGGGATATCACGGGGGCCGGTCACCAGTTCGTTCAGGCGATGGGCATGGTCATGGAGTTTGTGCGCGACGATGTGGGTGACGATGCCCTCCCGCTGCAGGCGTCCCTCGATGCCGATCAGGCAGGAGCCGAGTACGGTCTTGCGGTAGCGCTCCAGGGTGTGAGGCCAGACGATGATGTTGGCCACGCCCGTTTCATCCTCGATGGTGATGAACACCACGCCCTTGGCGCTGCCCGGGCGCTGGCGGATCAGCACGACGCCTGCGATACGGATCCAGTCGTCGGGCCGGCACTCGGTCAGCCTGTCGCAGGTGATGAACTTCCGGTTGGCGAAGCCGCCGCGGAGTAAGCTCATGGGATGGGCCTTCAGGGACAGTTTCATTGCCCGGTAATCATCGGCGACCGCCTCGCCGAGGCCGATTTCGGGGAGCGTGACCGCGGGCTCGGCCTGGATTTCCTGTTCGTCCATGGCCTCGAACAGGGGCAGGGGCACGGCATCGGTGAGACCGGTCACCGACCACAGCGCCCGGCGGCGGTCCAATCCCAGGGATTGAAAGGCATCCGCCCGGGCCAGCCTGTCGAGGGCCGCCTTGTTGAGCCGACCCCGGCTCCGGAGGTCGGCGACCTCCCGATAGCCGTTTTCCCGGCGGTCCACTAGGCGATCGGCATCGTCTTCGCGGAACCCCTTGATCCGGCGAAAGCCCAGCCGCACCGCCATGTCCAGATCGAGGGGGTCCCGCCATTCCTCGTGTCCCCTGGTCATCCCGGGCGCCTCGCCGTAGGCCGGCTCGAGCGTACATTCCCATTCGCTGTCGTTGATGTCGGGCGGGCGGACCTCGACCCCGTGCTCCCGGGCATCGCGCACCAGCTGCGCCGGCGCATAGAAGCCCATGGGCTGGGAATTCAGGATGGCGGCGGCGAACACCGCCGGGTAGCGGCACTTGATCCAGGCCGAGATGTAGACCAGCAGCGCAAAGCTCGCCGAGTGGGATTCCGGGAAGCCGTAATCGGCGAAGCCCTCGATCTGCTTGAAGCAGCGTTCGGCGAAATCGGGGTCGTAGCCGCGCCCCACCATGCCGTCGATGAACTTGTCGCGGAACAGCGGGATGGTGCCGTTGCGGCGGAAGGTGGCCATGGCGCGCCGGAGCCCGTCGGCCTCGTTGGGGGTAAAGCCGGCGGCGACGATAGCGATTTTCATCGCCTGTTCCTGGAACAGGGGCACGCCCATGGTTTTGCCGAGCACGTCTTCGAGTTCCTTGGAGGGGAACGCCACCGGTTCCTCGCCGTTTCGGCGGCGGAGATAGGGGTGCACCATGTCGCCCTGGATGGGGCCGGGCCGGACGATCGCCACCTCGATCACCAGGTCGTAGAACTCCCGGGGCTTGAGGCGGGGCAGCATGGCCATCTGGGCGCGGCTTTCCACCTGGAAGACGCCGACCGAGTCGCCCTCGCACAGCATGTCGTAGACCAGCGGATCTTCGGCGGGCACGTCGGCGAGACCCATCTTGCGGCCGTGATGGCGGTGGATCAGGTCGAACGCCTTGCGGATACAGGTCAGCATGCCGAGGCCCAGGACATCGATTTTCAGCATGCCCAAGGCATCGAGATCGTCCTTGTCCCATTCGATGACGGTGCGGTCCTCCATGGCGGCGTTTTCCACCGGGACCACCGTATCCAGCGGCCCCTTGGTGATCACGAAACCGCCCGGATGCTGGCTGAGATGGCGCGGGAATCCCTGGATCTCCCGGGCAAGATCGATGGTCATCCGGAGCGTTTCGTCCGCGGGGTCGAGGCCGGCTTTCCGGATGTGTTCGTCTTCGGGCACCTCGCCCTTGATATGCCGCCAGGCGAGGCTGGTCACCGCCTGGATCGTGTCCTCCGAAAGCCCCATCACCTTGCTGACCTCGCGGATGGCGCTCCGCATGCGGTAACTGATGACCGTCGCCGTCAGGCTCGCCCGGTCACGGCCGTATTTCCCGTAGATGTACTGGATGACTTCTTCCCGGCGTTCGTGCTCGAAGTCCACATCGATGTCCGGCGGCTCGCCCCGCTCCGCGCTGACGAAGCGCTCGAACAGCAGGTCGATGCGGGCCGGGTCGACGGCCGTAATGCCGAGGCAGTAGCAGACCGCCGAATTGGCCGCCGATCCCCGGCCCTGGCAGAGAATGCGCCGTCCGCGGGCGAACCGGATGATGTCGTAGATGGTGAGGAAGTAGGGGGCGTAGCCGAGTTCGCCGATGAGGTCCAGCTCATGGCCGATCTGCTTTTGGACCTTCTCCGGGACCCCTCGGGGATAGCGCTCCCTGGCGCCGATCCCGGTCAGGCGGACGAGTTCCTCTTGGGGGGAGCGTCCTTCGGGAACCGGCTCCACCGGATATTCGTAGCGCAATTCATCGAGGTTGAACGCGCAGGCGGCAACGATCCGCTGGGTGTTTTCGATGGCCGCCGGATAATCCGCGAACAGGCGGGCCATTTCTTCCGGAGATTTCAGATGGCGCTCCGCATTGGCCATCAATTTGTAGCCTGCGTCCGAGAGGGGGCAGTGTTCCCGGATACAGGTCAGGACATCCTGCAGCGGCCGCCGTTCGGGGACGTGATAATGGACGTCATTGGTCGCGACGATGGGGATTCCGGCCTGCTTCGCGCGCGCCGCAAGCGCATAAATCCAGCGGAAGTCGTCTCCATAATAGTTATGTCTGACAGACAGATATAGATTGTTCTGAAACCCATGTCTCAGTTTGAGCAGGTGTTTGCCATACGCCGCGTCCGGTTTTTCCGGCGGCAGGGCGACGGCCGTCTGTCCGGCGCCGCCCTGGAAGGTTTCCCCGTCGAGAATATCGGCCAGATAGAGCCGGCAATCGCCCTTTTCGGTCCGCCGTTTGCCGATGGTCAGCAACTGGGAAAGGCGGCCATAGGCGGCCCGGTCCTGCGGAAACACCAGCAGGCTGGGGGCATCCTGAAGATCCAGCCGGCAGCCCACCACCAGGCGCAACCCTGCCTCCTTGGCGGCCACATGGGCGCGAACCACGCCGGCCAGGCTGTTGCGGTCGGTGATGGCGATGGCCGAATGACCGAGCGCGGCGGCCTGCAATACAAGTTCGCCGGGATGTGATGCGCCCCGGAGGAACGAGAAGTTGGAGGTCACCTGGAGTTCCGCGTACTCGGTCATGCCAATCACGCGAAAAAGCCGTGCAGGTACCAGGCGGGCGGGCGGTCCGGCCGGTAGAGGCCTTCCCGGTAGACCCAGTAGCGTTTTCCGCCTTCATCCTCGAGCCGGTAATAATCCCGGACATGGCGGGAGAGGGGGGTGTCCTCGGCCCGCCACCACTCCGGCGCGATGCGCTCCGGCCCCTCGGCCCGGGCAACCCGGTGTTGGCGGCGGCGCCAGCGGAACATCACCGGCGGGCCGTCGGGCACCGGCGCCATCACATCGATGGGCAGCGGCTGGGGCAGCAGTTCCACGGGCCGGGGCAGGCGGCGCCCGGGTCCTTTCCAGTCATTGGCGGTATCTGACGCATCGATGGCCGATTGCGCCCGGCCGGCCCGTTCCGGGAGATGGCTTTCCACCGGCCGCACCCGGGTGACGTTGCGGGCCCCCAGCTTGCCCGACAGGCGGTCCACCAGCCGGGCGGTATCGGCCCGGTTGACGTCTTTGGCCGGCTCGAGGGCCCAGCCGGTGAGCCCGGTCTGTTTTTCGTCCAGATTATTGGTGCGGGCGGCGGCGAGCGCCATGATCTCGATCCCGAAGCCGGGGTCGGCGCCGTCCAGCTTGTCCCGGAACAGCCGCGCCAAATGCCGGGGATCGCGGGAAGGGCGGCTGGTGCCGATGGTTCGCCGTTCGGTGGTCCCGTCGGCCTGGTAGAGGGTGAAATCGAGCTGCCGCGCGCCTTCGCCGGCGGCTTCCAGGCCCCGGCAGAGCCGGTCGAGCAGGCGGTCGAGCCCGGCCGCGATATCCTCCGCCCGGCCGACGGGCTCGGCAAAGGCCAGGCGAGCCACATGGCGCGGCGGCGGGCGGCGGGGAGAGATAGGCTCGTCCGCTTGTCCCAGCGCCTGATCCAAACGCTTGAGCACGACCCCGCCGAACCGCTTGGCCAGCGGTCCCCGGGGCATCTCCAGAAGATCGCCGATGCGCCGCAATCCCAACCGGTCGAGACCCTCGATGACCGAGGCTTCCAGGCGCAAGGCCGCCACCGGCAACCCCGCCAGGCACTGTCGCAGCGCGCCCGATTCCGCAATGGTGAAGGGTGCGGAATCGTTCGTCGCGTGACGGGCCAGCGCCCAGGCCGCTCCCGGCGTATCGGCAAGGCCTGCGCGGGCGCTGATGTTTTGTCTGCCGAGCCAACCGGTCAATCGTTCCAGGAGGGCGGCCTCGCCGCCGAACAGATGCGCGCAACCGGTGATGTCCAGCCATAAGCCGGCACCGAGGCCGCCCCCCACTGCGCAGCCGCCCCAGACGGGATCGACGGCGGTCCAGGGGGTGAACCGGGTGCAAGCCTCGGCCAAAAGGTCGAGGGCCTTGAGATCTTCGGCCGGCGCGGCGGGGTGGACGGCGAGCCCGGGATAAAGGGCACGGGCATCGGCCAACGGCTGGCCCGGAACGATGCCCGCCGCTTCGGCTGCCGGATTGGCCGCCGCGATGCGGGTCCCGCCGTGAACTTGGGTCACCGTCGCGAGGGGTGCCCCGGCGGATTTGGCATCCGCGGTTCTAGTGGATTCCGTCCGAGAGATGACGCGGCTCAACCGGTCGGTCGCGAAGACCGGCAGCCAGAGCGAGACCGCCCGTTTCATCACACCACTCCACTTCCCAGTTCCTTGGCCAGGCGCGGGTCTTTCCGAGCGTGGCGGAAGCCGCGCGCCGGTTGTCGTTTCCGGCCTCGCCGAGCCGGCATCGTTGCAGTTCGAGGCGCCAACTCGGCGGGCCAAAACCGGGTCCGTCGATTGGCGCGCCGAGCATTGCCGTGACCCGCCAGCGGGTGAGCGCCGCGCCGGCGGGCGCATGGGGCGCGCCGGGCCGCAGCAACAGGCACATCACGCCGCTCTCTTCGGCGGCCAGCTGCAGCCGCCGGGCGGCAATGGGAGGGATTTTGCTGATCCGGCCGACCACGCCGATCAGGCTCGGCGTGCGCAAACCTTCCTCCAGGGCCCATAGAATGTCCGTATCGTTGGCGCCGTGGGCCAGGATCATGCGGTCGGGATCGAAGCCGAAAGCCGCGAGGCCCTGGGGATAGAGGGTCCGTTCGCGCTGACACCAAAGAACCGTGCCGTTCGCGCGAATCCTGCCGAAACCCGCCATCAGGCCCGCGGCGAAGCCGGTGGCCGCCGCATCGCCGGAGATTTCGTGCAGGCCATGGCCGGGGAGGCCGTTCCACGGCAGCGCCCGGTCGAGCGTCTCGTCGCCGAGGGAGAGGACGTGTTCCGCCGCAACCGCGGCGCGGCCTCGTTCAATGGTGCGAATTTGCGTTTTGAGGCCGTCAAGAACCGCAGAATTCGGGGCTTGTCGGGGGCCCTCCTGGTGTGCCCGTACCGCCTGGGATTGCATGGCTTTTGCCTGTTCTCATTTGAATGTTCTCTTTTTGTTCTATTCTGGAACAAGGCCCGAGTCAACCGCCCAATTTCACCGGCCGGACCGGCTACCGGAAACGTCGGAGAGAGAAATCCTGGAGGTCGAGCTCCGCGGGTGAGCCGGAAATCACGTCGGCAATGGCTTTGCCGGAACCCGCGCCAAGGGTCCAGCCCAATGTCCCGTGTCCCGTATTGAGATACAGATTCCGGAGCGGGGTGGTTCCGATGAGCGGCAGGCCGTCCGGCGTCATGGGCCGAAGCCCGGTCCAGAAGGTGGCCTCGTCGAAATTGCCGGCCGACGGGAACTGATAGCGGGCCTTCTCCAGGATTGACCGGGCGCGCTTTTCATTGAGGGTGGTGTCGAACCCGGCAAACTCCGCCGTGCCCGCGACCCGCATCCGCTCGCCCAGCCGGGTGAAGACCAATTTGTTGTCCTCATCGGTGATGCTTACCGACGGCGCGCCGTTGTGACCGCCGGTCGGCACCGTGACCGAATAGCCTTTGGTGGGATAGATGGGCAGTTTGATTCCAAAGGGCTTGACCAAACGCACCCCGTAGGCGGCCAGGGAGAGCACATAGGCATCGGCGGAAACGACCTCTTGGTTGGTGACCACGCCGGTCACCTGCCCGCGCTCGACGCCGAGTTGTTCGATCTCGACGCCGTAGCGGAAGTCGGCGCCCCGGGCCTCGCAGTAATCGGCAAGCTCGGTGCAAAACAGGTGAGCATCGCCGCTTTCATCGCCGGGCGAGTAGATGCCCCCGGCGAGTTCATCGCGCCGGGCCTCGAGAGCGGGCTCGATTTCGAGACAGGCCTCCACATCGAGGGTGCGCATCTCGCACCCGAGGTCGATGATCTGCCGCGACGCCCTCGAAGCCGCGAGCAACTCGTCGTTGTTCCTGAAAATCTGAAGGATGCCCCCGCTCTGCTGGTGATATTGAATACCGGTCTCGTCCCGAATCACCGAGAGCAGAAACCGGCTGATTTGTGCGAGACGCAGGTTCTTCCGCTGGTTTCGTTCGAATGCCGTCTTGGAGCAATTGGCGAGGAACTTGAGCCCCCAACTGAACAGCGCCGGGTCGAACCGGGGGTGCAGCAGCAGCGGCGCGTCCTGCCGGCCCACCCATTTGAGCAGCTGCCACGGCACGCCGGGCCCCGCCCAAGGGCTCGTATGGCTGACCGAAACCTGTCCGCCGTTGGCAAAACTGGTCTCGTTTCCGGCCACCGGCTGCCGGTCCAGCACCGTCACCCGGTGGCCGGCTTTCAGCAGAAAATAGGCGGTCGAGACGCCGACAACGCCGGCGCCCATGACGAGTACATGCACGGGTTAACATCCTGCCCAGGCTGGAATGGGCCTTTTATAGTCGCCGCAATGACTTCCTGCCAGCCCTCTCGGCGTCTATGCTCTGCCTCCCCGGGGAGAGATGCCGTGAGCCGGAATGAACATGAAAGTGCGCTCCTGACCGTCGAGGAGATGGGCCGGTCGGACCAACTCGCCGTCGAGGCGGGCGTTCCGAGCCTCGATCTCATGGAGCGGGCGGGACGCGGCGTCGCCGAGGTCGTCCGGCGCAGCTATCGGCGGAAGCCGGTGCTCGTCCTGTGCGGTCCCGGCAATAACGGCGGCGACGGATTCGTCGCGGCGCGGTACCTGAAATCGTGGGGCTGGCCCGTATCGCTCATGCTGCTGGGCGAGCATTCCAAACTCAAGGGGGACGCCTTGGCCAACGCGGACCGGTGGGAAGGGGAGGTATTGGCGCCCGATCCTTCGGCAATCGATGGGGACGTTATCGTCATCGATGCCCTGTTCGGCGCCGGCCTGACCCGGCCTCTGGAGGGCGGCGCGGCGGCGCTCGTCGAAGCCATCGAACGACAGCGCCCGGACTGCGTTGCCGTGGATGTGCCGAGCGGATTGGACGGCGACACCGGCATGCCCCTCGGAAGCGCGCCCAGTGCCGATCACACGGTGACGTTCTTTCGCCGCAAACCGGCGCACCTGTTGTTGCCGGGCCGCGGTCTCTGCGGTTCGGTGACGGTGATCGATATCGGAACGCCGACCGAAGTATTGGATCAAATCGCGCCCGGGACGTTCGCCAACGATCCGGTGCTTTGGGCGCGCTCGCTGCCCCGGGCCATGGCCGGCGATCACAAATATTCCCGCGGCCACCTGGCGATCATCGGCGGCGGAGAAATGACCGGCGCGGCGCGGTTGGCGGCGCGCGGCGCACGGCGGGCGGGCGCCGGGATCGTCTCGCTGCTGTGTCCGCCGGCGGCCCGGTTCATCTATCTCCAGGGCGATCCAGGAAACCTCGTCTTTTCTTTCGAAGATGCGCCGGCGCTTTCGGACCTTCTTGGCCGCCGCCGGCGAAATGCCGTGCTCGTAGGACCCGGGAACGGCATTACCGACCAGACCCGCGCCAACACCATCGCGGCGCTTCGCTCCGGCCATCCGTGCGTACTGGACGCGGATGCGCTGACGGCTTTCGAGGATGATCCCCGGCATCTGTTTTCCTGGATCAAGGGGCCGGCGGTGTTGACGCCTCATTCCGGCGAGTTCGATCGGCTGTTCGGCTTGGACGGTGACAGGTTGACCAAGGCGCGGGCCGCCGCCGTGACATCCGGCGCCGTGGTCCTCCTGAAGGGCGCCGATACGGTGATCGCCCATCCCGACGGCCGGGCGGCGATCAACGAGAATGCGCCGCCTGAACTGGCCACCGCCGGATCGGGCGATGTCCTGGCGGGAATCATCGGGGGTCTGGCGGCAGCCGGCATGGAGTGCTTCGACGCCGCCTGCGCGGGCGCGTGGATTCACGGCGCCGCGGCCGCCCGGGTCGGGCCGGGGCTCATCGCCGAGGATCTGGCCGACCATTTGCCCCACGTTCTGAGCGAATTAAGCGGTTGAAGGACAGCGTCATCGGATTGTTAGGCCGATCATGATAAGACTCGGGCCATGAACGAGCACCGAAATTCGGGCCTCTGGGACCGCGCCGTGCGCAATCTGCGCGGCGCCTGGGACAAGATCGCCCGGAGCGACAGCGAGCTTCTGCCCACATCCCTGAGCCCCGAGCTCAGCGATGCGGACCGGGTCAAACTGGTCGGACAAATGCAGGCCTGTTTGGAGGGCCGGGGCGGCGAGGTGTCGGCGCGCGCCCGGGCAGCTGCATTGGGTCATGCCTATCTTGCGCTCAACGATCGGGGCCGGCGGCGGTTCATGGAAACCATGGCCAATGAATTCGGACCTGAACGCGGCGCGGTTGACGCCGCGGTCGAGGCCCTTCGCGGGGCCGCCGACGATGAGGCGCGGCAACTCGCGGAAAAGGATTTGAAAGCCGCACTGGTCGCGCCTCGGGTCCGGCTTTTGACCCAATTCAATGGGCTGCCGGAGGGCGTGAAGTTCCTCGTCGACAGGCGGGCCGAATTGTTGGCGTACGCCCACGAATCGACGGCGCTGAAGGAGCTCGAGCAGGACCTGAAGTCCCTGCTGGCTTCCTGGTTCGACGTCGGGTTTCTCGAGCTTCGTCAGATCACCTGGCAGGCGCCCGCCGCGCTGCTGGAGAAGCTCGCGGCCTACGAAGCGGTTCACGCGATCACCGGCTGGGAAGACTTGAAGCATCGTCTGGCGCCGGACCGGCGCTGTTTCGCCTATTTCCATCCAAGAATGCCCGACGAGCCGCTGATCTTCGTCTGGGTGGCGCTGGTCGACGGCATTGCCGGGAACATCCAGGAGCTTCTCGACGCAAAGGCGCTTCTGGTCGACGCCGAGGCGGCCGATAGCGCGGTCTTTTACTCCATCTCCAATGCACAGACCGGCCTCAGGGGCATCAATTTCGGCGACTTCCTGATCAAGAGGGTGGTGGACAGCCTGTGCAAGGAGCTTCCTGCCTTGAAGACCTTCGCCACCCTTTCTCCGATTCCCGGGTTCAGGAAGTGGCTGACCGAAACCGAGGAAGCCGAAGGGAGCCTTCTGACCGACGCGGAGGCCCAGTCACTCGAGGATGCGCTGGGTCACTCGGGACTGTCCGGACTGTCCGAAATTCTGTCCGATCGCGGATGGCGGAACAACGAGATACTGGTGGAAGCAGCCAAACAACCCTTGATGCGCCTCTGCGCGCATTACCTGTTGGAGGAACGGCGCCCCGGCGGCACGACGCTGGATTCGGTCGCTCATTTCCATCTTTCCAACGGCGCCCGCATGGATCGCCTGAACTGGCTCGCCGATACGTCCCGCAACGGGATCGAGCAATCGGCGGGGCTGATGATGAATTACCGCTATCGCCTCGGTGACATCGAGAAAAATCACGAAGCATATCGGGGCGGTGGCGAGATCACGGCGTCGTCCGCGGTACGCGGATTGCTGAAAGTAAAAGACCGGCAATAAGACCGACAATCCGGTTCAGAGGCGGGCAATTCCGCGTATTTCCGGTCGTGTCTCGACAGCGCTACATTGACACGGGGCGGTTTTTTCATATTGTGGCGCGCTTCCGGCACCGCAGGGTGTATCCGGGGGTGTTCCGGCAACGTTTAGCGGCTGTGGCGGAATTGGTAGACGCGCCGGCTTTAGGTGCCGGTGGCCCTAGGCCGTGGGGGTTCAAGTCCCTCCAGCCGCACCATGAATTCTATTCGAAGTGAGCAGACGAAATGGAAGTGACGGAAACCACCAACGAAGGCCTCAAGCGGGAGTTCAAAATCGTCGTCCCGGCGGCCGACATCGAAGCCAAGATGAGCTCCAGGCTGGCGGAGGTAGCTCAAACCGTCAGGATGCCGGGTTTCCGGCCCGGAAAGGTGCCGCCGAAACTGGTCCGCAAGACCTATGGCAAGGCGATATTGGGTGAGGTGCTGGAACAGACGGTCAACGAATCGACCGAAGCGGCAATGACCGAACGCGGCCTCCGGGCGGCGACCCAGCCGCAGGTCGACCTGGTGGGCGAGGTCGACGCCATCGAGGAGGGATCTGATCTCGAATACACCGTCGCCTTCGAACAGTTTCCGGAAATCGAGGTCATGGATCTGACCTCGGTGAAGCTGGAGCGGCTGACGGTCCCGGCCGACGATGCGCGGGTCGACGAAGCTCTCGACCAGCTGGCGCAGAACTTCAAGGAATCGAAGCCCGTAGAGTCCAAGCGAAAGGCGAAAACCGGCGATATCACGGTGATCGATTTTACCGGGACCATCGACGGCGAGGAGTTTTCCGGCGGTAAGGCCGAGGGCTACAGCCTCGAGCTCGGCTCCGGCGCTTTCATTCCCGGGTTTGAAGATCAGTTGGTGGGGGCTTCGGTCGGCGATAAGTTGGAAGTCGCCGTGACCTTCCCGGAGGACTACGCCGAGGAGTTGGCCGGCAAGGACGCCAAATTCGCGGTCGAAGTGAAGGAACTCCGGGAGCCGTCCCCGGCCGAAATAAACGACGATCTGGCCAAGCGGCTCGGCGCCGAGAACATTGGCGATCTGAAGGGCAGGCTCAAGGAAAACCAGGAATCCGAAAACAAGAATCTTGCCCGCATGCGGCTCAAGCGCGACCTGCTCGACATTCTCGACAAACAGCATGAATTCGAATTGCCCGAAACCATGATAGATGCCGAATTCGAGGGAATATGGAATCAGTTCGAGCATCAGCGCGAGCACAACCCGGACCAGATCGACGAGGACGACAAGGGCAAATCCGACGACGAACTGAAAGAGGGCTACCGCGACATCGCCGCCCGCCGGGTGCGGCTGGGTCTGTTGCTGTCGGAAATCGGCCGCCTCAACAATATCGAGGTCACGTCCGAGGAATTGAACCGCGCCATCGCCTCCGAGGCCCAGCAATATCAAGGCGAGGAGAAAAAGGTGCTGGAGTTCTACAAAAACAATCCCCGGGCGGTGCAGGCCCTGCAGTCGCCGATCATGGAGGAGAAGGTCGTCGATTTCGTTCTCGAAATGGCCGACGTGAGTGATCGCGAAGCGACCATGGAGGAGTTGATAGCTTCTCCCGACGACGAGGCCGAGGAGAAGGAAAAAACCGCGGCAGAACCAAAGAAAAAGCCAAAGAAAAAGACCGCCTCGAAGTCCAAGGCGGCGGCCAAAAAGGACGACGCTGACGGCTGAGCCCGATCACGCCCGGACTCTCGGTCATTGCACAAACGCCGCGAAGCGTTAGATAGATTAAGTATCTGGTAACCCAGGAAGCCTAAGAAAGCCCGCCATGCGTGATCCGATCGAAGACTACAAGAACATGCTCGTGCCGATGGTCGTCGAGACGACGAACCGGGGCGAACGGGCCTATGACATCTACTCTCGACTGCTCAAGGAACGGATCATCTTTGTGACCGGCGGCATCGAGGACACCGTTTCGAGCCTTGTGTGTGCTCAATTGCTGTTCCTCGAGGCCGACAACCCGAACAAGGACATCGCCTTCTACATCAACTCGCCGGGGGGCGTGGTTACGTCGGGTCTGGCCATCTACGACACCATGCAATACATCCGTCCCGACGTCTCGACGGTGGTGATCGGCCAAGCCGCGTCCATGGGCTCGCTATTGCTGGCGGCGGGCGTTCCCGGCAAGCGATTCGCGCTTCCGAACTCCCGTATCATGGTCCATCAGCCTTCGGGCGGCGTCCAGGGCCAGGCGACGGACATTGAAATTCAGGCCAAGGAGATACTTGCCCTTCGCGCCCGGCTTAACGATATCTATGCGAGGCACACGGGCCAGAAGCTCGAATTCATCGAGGAAGCGATGGATCGGGACAAGTTCCTTACGCCCGAGGAAGCCAAGGAATTCGGCCTGATTGACGAAGTCGTCGAGAACCGGCCCAAGGTCGATGACGACGACGATGAAGGGAATAGCGGCGCGGACAACGATACCGAGACCGGCGACGGCTAGGGATTGCCCGGTCGGGCGGCGTCTTTTTGTGATTGTCTCGGTTGAGAACGTCTGCCTAACATACGTGCAATTGCGCACGGCTACGGTTTCGGAGAGCCAATGAGTAAGTCCGCCGGCGGCGACTCGAAAAATACGCTTTACTGCTCGTTCTGCGGCAAAAGCCAGCACGAGGTCCGCAAGCTGATTGCGGGCCCGACCGTATTCATCTGCGATGAATGCGTCGAACTGTGCATGGATATTATCCGCGAGGAGCACAAAACCCATGTCGTCAAATCCGGCGATGGTGTCCCGACGCCGAAAGAGATTTGCCGGGTCCTCGATGACTACGTCGTCGGGCAGGGCTACGCCAAGCGGGTCCTCTCGGTGGCGGTACATAACCACTACAAGCGCCTCAGCCACGGCAGCAAAAACAACGATGTCGAGTTGGCCAAGTCGAATATCCTGCTGATCGGCCCGACCGGCTGCGGCAAGACGCTGCTCGCACAGACGCTGGCGCGCATTCTCGACGTGCCGTTCACCATGGCGGACGCCACGACGCTCACCGAGGCGGGCTATGTCGGCGAAGACGTGGAGAACATCATTCTCAAGCTGCTGCAGGCGGCGGACTACAACGTCGAGCGGGCCCAGCGGGGCATTGTCTATATCGACGAGGTGGACAAGATTTCCCGCAAGTCCGATAACCCGTCGATCACGCGGGATGTCTCGGGTGAGGGCGTCCAGCAGGCATTGCTGAAGATCATGGAAGGTACCGTGGCCAGCGTTCCGCCCCAGGGCGGCCGCAAGCATCCCCAGCAGGAGTTCCTGCAGGTCGACACCACGAACATCCTGTTTATTTGCGGCGGCGCGTTCTCGGGCTTGCAGAAGATTATTTCTTCCCGCGGCGCCGGCTCGGCAATCGGCTTCGGGGCCGATGTTCGCGGCCCCGATGAGCGTCCCACCGGCGACATCCTGAGAGACGTGGAGCCTGAGGATCTTTTGAAGTTCGGGCTGATTCCGGAATTCGTCGGCCGTCTGCCGGTGATCGCGACCTTGGATGACCTGGACGAAGACGCCTTGGTCCAAATCCTGGTCGAGCCGAAGAACGCGCTGGTCAAGCAGTACCAGCGCCTGTTCGAGATGGAGGACGTCCGTTTGACGTTCTCCGACAGCGCGCTCGCCTCGATCGCCGAAAAAGCCGTGGAGCGCAAGACCGGCGCACGCGGGCTGCGGTCGATCATGGAAGATATTCTTCTCGAAACCATGTTTGATCTCCCCGGGCTGGATGGCGTCGAAGAGGTGGTGATCAACAAGGAAGTTGCTCAGGACAACGTCCGGCCGCTCTATATTTATGCGGACCGCCGCGACGACCTGGACAACAGTGCGTAAACCCGCGGGACCCTTGAATTGGGGCCCCGTTCGAACAAGTTGAGTTGGTGGATCAAGTACGCGGCGCCGGGCCCTGCCGGGGGGCGGCGCAAGTCCAGAAAGACCGGTCCGGCGTAAAGAGGCCGGTATAAAGGAGAGCAAGCTTTGGTGACTTCCTCGGGTGAAGTGTTTCCGGTCCTTCCGCTTCGGGACATCGTCGTTTTTCCGCACATGATCGTGCCGCTGTTCGTCGGCCGCGAGAAATCGGTGCGGGCCCTCGAAGACGTAATGAAGGACGACAAACAGATTTTGCTGGTTGCGCAAAAGAATGCCGCCGATGACGATCCGTCGGCCGATGAAATCTATGACGTGGGTACGGTTTCGACCGTGCTGCAGTTGCTCAAGCTGCCCGACGGTACGGTGAAAGTGCTGGTCGAGGGCGGACAACGGGCAAGGATCACCGGCTTCGTCGAAAACGAAGAGTTCTTCGAGGCGGCGGCCGAGTTCCTTCCCGAGGACGAGGGTGACGAAAAAGAGCTCGAAGCGCTTTCCCGTTCGGTGGTCAGCCAGTTCGAGCAATACATCAAGCTGAACAAAAAGATTCCGCCCGAGGCGCTGGTCTCGGTCAATCAGATCGATGAATTCGGCAAGCTGGTGGACACGGTTGCTTCCCACCTGGCCCTGAAGATTTCCGAAAAACAGGAATTGCTCGAGGTCGAATCCGTTGCCCAGCGGATGGAGCGGGTGATCTCCTTCATGGAAGGCGAAATCGGGGTTCTCCAGGTCGAAAAGAAAATCCGCTCGCGGGTCAAGCGCCAGATGGAGAAGACCCAGCGCGAGTATTACCTCAACGAACAACTCAAGGCGATCCAGAAGGAGCTGGGCAATTCCGAAGAGGGCAAGGACGAATCCGCGGAGCTCGAGGAGAAAATCGAAAAGACCAAGCTCTCCAAGGAAGCGCGCGAGAAGGCGCTGGCCGAACTCAAGAAGCTGCGGTCCATGAGCCCCATGTCCGCGGAAGCCACCGTGGTCCGGAACTATCTGGACTGGATGCTGTCGATCCCGTGGAAAAAGCGTTCCAGGATCAAGAAGGACATCAAGGCCGCCGAAGAGATCCTGGAGGCGGATCACTATGGCCTGGAGAAGGTCAAGGAGCGCATCCTCGAATATCTCGCGGTCCAGCAGCGGACCAAGAAGATCAAGGGGCCGATCCTGTGCCTTGTCGGACCGCCCGGCGTCGGCAAGACCTCTCTCGGTAAATCCATCGCCAAGGCGACCGGCCGGAATTTCGTCCGCATGTCTTTGGGCGGTGTCCGGGACGAAGCCGAAATTCGCGGTCACCGGCGGACCTATATCGGGTCGATGCCCGGCAAGGTTCTTCAGGGCATGAAGAAGGCGAAGACCTCAAATCCGCTATTCCTCCTGGATGAAGTCGACAAGATGGGCGCGGACTGGCGGGGTGATCCGGCGTCTGCGCTGCTCGAGGTTTTGGATCCCGAACAGAACGACACCTTCCAGGATCACTACCTCGAGGTGGACTACGACCTCTCCGACGTGATGTTCATCACCACGGGCAACACGCTGCGCATCCCGCAACCGTTGCTCGACCGGATGGAGGTGATCCGCATCGCCGGTTACACGGAGGATGAGAAGGTCGAGATCGCCCGCCGCCATTTGATCGACAAGCAGCTGGAAGCGCATGCGCTCAAGGCCGAGGAATGGTCCATCTCCGACAGCGCGCTTCGGGACTTGATCCGGTACTATACCCGCGAGGCCGGCGTCCGTAACCTCGAGCGTGAACTGGCCAATCTGATCCGGAAGGCGACCAAGGAGATCGTCATGAACGATCTCGATTCGGTTCAGGTCACGCGCCGCAACGTGGAAAAATTTGCCGGCGTTCGCCGTTTCCGGTTCGGTGAAGTCGAAGACGAGGACAAGGTCGGCGTCACCAACGGTTTGGCCTGGACGGAAGTGGGCGGCGAAATTCTTACGATCGAATCGGTCATGGTGCCGGGCAAGGGCAAGATGACCATTACCGGCAAGCTCGGCGACGTGATGACCGAGTCGATCCAGGCGGCGCGGTCCTTTGTGCATTCCCGTGCCACCGCATTCGGTCTCAAGCCGACGGTCTTCGACAAGAAAGACATCCACGTTCACGTGCCCGAAGGCGCAACGCCGAAGGATGGCCCGTCCGCGGGCGTGGCCATGGTGACGTCCATCGTCTCCGTGCTCACCGGCGTCGACGTCCGGCGTGATGTGGCGATGACGGGCGAGATCACCCTTCGGGGGCGGGTATTGCCGATTGGCGGCCTGAAGGAGAAGCTCTTGGCGGCGCTTCGCGGGGGAATCAAAACGGTTCTGGTTCCCAAGGAGAACGAGAAGGATCTCGCGGAGATTCCCGAAAATGTCAAAAAATCGCTGAAAATCATCCCTGTCGCGACTGTGGACGAGGTGCTGGAGGAGGCGCTTGTGAGCCCTCTGGTTCCCATCGAATGGCAAGAAGACGAGGAAACGGCCGAAGTTCCGTCCCAGTCGGCGGAAGACGACGAGGATCACGGCGGCCTTGTAAAACACTGATTTTTCAATGTCTTAAGGGGCGTCGGTCCGGTGCGGGCCGGCGCCTTTTCCGTGCCCGCGCTTCGGATTTTGCCGACCGGCGGGACTTGGCCCGGAGGGCAGGCCGGACGCGGCGTTGAGCGCCGACAGAAAAATACGTTGCCGCCAATTGACGCCGTTGAAAAACCCGTCCTAAACTGCCCGCGCTTTCCATACGGGCGGCGCTCAGGTTCAAATTTTTCATTTTCACTCACTCAGCAAAGGGGGCCTTCAAGGTGAACAAGAACGATCTCGTTTCGGCGGTTGCGACTCAGGCAGGTTTGTCTAAGGCGGATGCAACGAAAGCAGTGGACGGCGTGTTCAACTCGATCACCGGTGCCCTTAGGGGCGGCGGAGAGGTCCGTGTCGTCGGCTTTGGCACTTTCTCAGTCGCGAACAGGAAGGCGACCACGGGTCGCAATCCGCGGACCGGCGAGTCCATCCAAATTCCTGCTTCCCGTCAGCCGAAGTTCAAGGCCGGTAAGGGTCTGAAGGACGCCGTCAACTAGTCCAACCAGACCGGAAGATTTTCGAATGCCGGTTGCGGTCTCGCAACCGGCATTTGCTTTTCCTGGTCAATATTCAGCGTTTCCAGGCGGCCGGGTGTTTCCCGCCCATATCTTCGATTGTATTTGAAGGGGGCCCGGCATAGGTTGCCGTCGAGGGCGGTTAGCTCAGCTGGGAGAGCACCTCGTTTACACCGAGGGGGTCGGCGGTTCGATCCCGTCACCGCCCACCATTTTCGGTTCGCCGTACCCTGTTTCCGCTCCATATGCTGCTTGAAATCAGCGGCCGAAAATCAAATCCGAAACCTGGGAGAGTATCGGGGCGCAAGCCCCGGAATCCCTTGGTTTGTGCCCGGGAAGATCGCTTGACACCTGTCAGGCCGTGGATTACCAAAGCCCTCGCGGGTGACCCTTTGTTTGGGGGTGTAGCTCAGTTGGTTAGAGCGCCGGCCTGTCACGCCGGAGGCCGCGGGTTCGAGTCCCGTCACTCCCGCCACTTCCGGTCCGTGATCGGCTCAATATTCGGCTCTGGTCATGACCGTGAACGGCGCGGAGTAGGCCAGAGCGGTGATGGGAATACAGTGAAGGCCGTGCGATGAACGAATTGCTCCTCCAGTATCTTCCTATCCTCATTTTCCTCGGTATCGCGGGCGGTCTGGCGGCGGTCATCATCATCGCCTCGCTGATCATCGCGCCCCAGCGGCCGGATCCCGAAAAGCTCTCGGCCTACGAATGCGGTTTCGAGGCTTTCGAAGATGCGCGGACCAAATTCGATGTCCGATTCTATCTGGTCGCCATTCTGTTCATTATCTTCGACCTCGAGGTCGCATTCCTGTTCCCGTGGGCGGTATCGTTGGGCGATATCGGCGTTTTCGGTTTTTGGTCGATGGTCGTGTTCCTGGGAATTTTGACCGTCGGATTTGTCTATGAATGGAGAAAGGGAGCCCTCGAATGGGAGTAGACACGACCCCACCTCCAATTCAGCCCGGCGCACAGCAGGATGCGATTCTGCGTAATGTGACGGAGTCCCTGGTCGACAAGGGATTCGTGGTCGCCAACCTGGACAAGCTGGTCAACTGGGCGCGCACCGGCTCGCTGTGGCCGATGACCTTCGGGCTCGCCTGCTGCGCCGTCGAGATGATGCACGCCTATGTCAGCCGGTATGATCTCGACCGGTTCGGCGTGGTGCCGCGTCCGAGTCCCCGGCAATCCGACGTGATCATCGTCGCCGGGACGCTGACCAACAAGATGGCGCCCGCGTTCCGCAAGGTATACGACCAGATGGCCGAACCCCGTTACGTGATCTCCATGGGTTCCTGCGCCAATGGCGGCGGCTATTATCACTATTCCTATTCGGTGGTGCGCGGTTGCGACCGGGTCGTGCCGGTGGATGTTTACGTCCCCGGCTGTCCGCCCACGGCCGAGGCCCTGGTCTACGGTATTCTTCAACTCCAAAGAAAGATTCGCCGAACCGGCACGCTGATGCGCTAGCCGGACGGATCACAACAAGAGTTCAAGCTCGCATGGCGGATCCCCAGCCCGTTCAAGACATCGGCGAATATGTTTCCGGCGCCCTGGAGGGCGCCATCGCGTCCAGCGAGGTTGCGGGCGGCGAACTCACCGTCCACGCGAACCGCGATGATATCGTCCGGGTGCTTACCTTCCTGAGGGATGACGTTCTCTGTCAGTTCAAGATATTGCTGGACGTCTGCGGGGTCGATTATCCCGAGCGGAACGAGCGGTTTGACGTCGTCTATCATTTGTTGAGCCTGACCCAGAACGCACGCATTCGGGTCAAGGTGACCACGGACGAAGACACCCCGGTACCGTCCGTAACGTCGGTCTTCAATGCCGCCAACTGGTGGGAGCGGGAAGCGTGGGATCTTTACGGCATCTTCTTTGCCGAGCATCCCGACTTGCGCCGCATCTTGACCGACTATGGTTTCGAGGGGCACCCGCTCCGCAAGGACTTCCCGCTCACTGGCTACGTCGAGGTCCGTTACGACGACGCGCAAAAGCGGGTGGTCTACGAACCGGTCAACTTGACCCAGGAGTTCCGCAACTTCGATTTCCTGAGCCCCTGGGAAGGTATTCAGCAGCAACTGCCCGGTGACGAGAAAGCGACCGTCGACGACGAGACGGAAGGGGCGGGCGGGGAAGGCTGATGCCGGATACGAATATCAAGAACCTCACCATGAATTTCGGGCCGCAGCATCCCGCGGCCCACGGCGTGCTGCGGCTGGTTCTCGAGATGGACGGCGAGATCATCGACCGTGCCGACCCCCACATCGGTCTCCTCCATCGGGGGACGGAGAAGCTGATCGAGTACAAGAGCTATCTTCAAGCGGTGCCGTACTTCGACCGTCTCGACTACGTCGCGCCCCAGAACCAGGAGCATGCCTTTGCGCTCGCCGTGGAGAGGCTGGCCGGTATCGAGGTCCCGCCGCGGGGACAATATGTTCGGGTGCTCTATGCCGAGATCGGCCGCATCCTCAACCACATCCTCAACATTACCGCTTACGCGATGGATGTGGGCGCGATGACGCCCATGCTGTGGGCGTTCGAGGAACGGGAAAAGCTGATGGAGTACTGCGAGCGCGCGAGCGGCGCGCGGCTCCATATGGCCTATTTCCGCCCCGGCGGCGTTGCGGCCGACATTCCGGACAGTCTGGTGGACGACATTGCCGCCTGGTGCGAATCCTACCCGGCGATGATCGACGACCTGGAATCGCTGCTGACGGAAAACCGGATTTTCAAGCAGCGGACGGTCGACATCGGCGTGATGACGGCGGAGCAATGTTTCGACTGGGGCTTCACCGGACCCAATCTCCGGGCGTCGGGCGTGCCGTGGGATCTCCGCCGGGCGCAACCTTATGACGTTTACGACGAGCTGGATTTTGAAATTCCCGTCGGCAAGCACGGTGACTGCTATGACCGGTATCTGGTCCGCATGTACGAGATGCGGGAATCGGTCAAGATCATGAAGCAATGCATCGCGCAGATGCCGGCGGGGCCGGTAAAGGCGGCCGACGGCAAATTCGCTCCGCCGGCCCGCGACGAAATGAAGCGCTCCATGGAGGCGCTGATCCATCATTTCAAGCTCTACACCGAGGGCTACCGCGTGCCGGAAGGCGAAACATACGCGGCGGTCGAAGCCCCGAAGGGCGAGTTTGCGGTCTATCTGGTTTCGGACGGCACCAACCGCCCCTACCGATGCAAGATCAGGGCGCCGGGATTTGCCCACCTTCAGGCCGTGGACGTGATGAGCAAGGGACACATGCTGGCCGATGTGGTGGCGAATATAGGGTCGCTGGATATCGTATTCGGGGAGATCGACCGATGAGCGCGCCGCGCGGCACCCCGCCCGACATTCCTCAACCCGAGAGCTTCTCGTTCGATCCCGAGGTGCTGGAGGCTGCCGAGGCCATCATCGCCAAGTATCCCGAAGGGCGTCAGGCGAGCGCGGTCCTGCCGCTACTGGACCTTGCGCAGCGCCAGCATGACGGTTGGCTGCCCCGGGCGGCGATGAATTATGTCGCCGGGATGCTCGATATGGCCCCCATCCGGGTCTACGAGGTGGCGACGTTCTACACCATGTACAACTTGTCGCCGGTCGGCGAGAACCACGTACAGGTTTGCACCAACCTGCCGTGCTGGCTCCGGGGATCGAGCAGGGTCGCCGAGGCCTGCGAGCGGGTACTGGGGATCGGCATGGGCGAGACCACCGAAGACGGCAAATTCACGCTGAGCGAGGTCGAGTGCCTGGGCGCCTGCGTCAATGCGCCCATGGTTCAGATCAACGACGACTATTACGAAGACCTCGACGCGTCCAGCACCGAAACCATTCTGACCGAGTTGAAATCGGGCGAGACGCCCAAGACCGGTTCACGGATCGGGCGCCGCAGTTGCGAGCCGATCGGAGGATTGACGTCTCTCACCGGAGACGGGGAGGCCGGCGACTGATGCTGCAGGACCAGGATCGCATCTTCACCAATATCTACGGGTTCGACGATCCGTTCCTCGCCGGCGCCCGCTCCCGGGGCGATTGGGACGGCACCAAGGACATCCTCGCCAAGGGCCGTGAATGGATTGTCGAAGAGATCAAGAATTCGGGTCTTCGCGGCCGCGGCGGCGCCGGGTTCGGTACGGGCCTCAAATGGTCGTTCATGCCCAAGGAAAGTGACGGGCGGCCCCACTACCTTGTGGTCAACGCGGACGAAGGCGAGCCCGGCACCTGCAAGGACCGGGAAATCATGCGCCATGATCCGCACAAGCTGGTCGAGGGGTGCCTGGTCGCCGGCTTTGGGATGGGCGCGCACGCCGCGTACATCTATGTGCGCGGCGAGTTCTACCGGGAGACCGAGGCCCTGCAGCGGGCCGTCGACGAGGCCTATGACGCTGGCCTGTTGGGCGATGACGCCTGCGGTTCGGGTTGGAAGATGGACGTCCATGTCCACCGGGGAGCAGGCGCCTACATTTGCGGAGAGGAAACCGCGCTGATCGAGAGCCTCGAAGGCAAAAAGGGCCAGCCCCGGTTGAAGCCGCCGTTTCCCGCCAATGCCGGCCTGTATGGCTGCCCGACGACCGTAAACAACGTCGAGTCCATCGCGGTGGCGCCTGAGATTCTCCGCCGCGGCGCGGATTGGTTCGCCGGGTTTGGACGCCAAAACAATACCGGCACCAAGCTCTTCAATATCTCCGGGCACGTGGAGCAACCGTGCACCGTCGAGGAGGAAATGAGCATCCCGCTGAAGACGCTGATCGAAAAACACGCCGGCGGCGTGCTCGGCGGGTGGGACAATTTGTTGGCCGTCATCCCGGGCGGCGCATCGGTCCCGGTTATCCCCAAGTCCATCTGCGACAACGTGCTGATGGATTTCGATGCGCTGCGCGAGGTCCAGTCCGGTCTTGGGACGGCGGCGGTGATGGTGATGGACAAATCCACCGACATCATCCAGGCCATCGCGCGTCTCTCGGCGTTCTACAAGCATGAGAGCTGCGGCCAATGCACGCCCTGCCGGGAAGGCACGGGCTGGATGATGCGGGTGATGAATCGGATGGTGGCCGGTGACGCTTCGCTCGAGGAGATCGACATCCTCGACGAGGTGACGCGGCAGGTCGAAGGGCACACCATCTGCGCGCTCGGAGACGCGGCGGCCTGGCCGATCCAGGGCCTGATCCGCCATTTCCGGGACGAGATCGAAGACCGTATTCGGAAGCGCGGCGGTGCCGCGCAGGCGGCGGAGTAGGGCATGCCGACACTGATCATCGACGGCGAAGAGATTGAGGCCGAAGCCGGCCTGACGGTGCTTCAGGCTTGTGAGCTCGCCGGCAAGGAGATTCCGCGCTTCTGCTATCACGAGCGGCTGTCGGTGGCGGGGAATTGCCGTATGTGCCTGGTGGAGGTTTCGCCCGGACCGCCGAAACCGGCCGCGTCGTGCGCATTGCCGGTGGCCGACGGGATGGAAGTCAAGACCGATAGCGACATGGTCCGGAAGGCGCGTCAGGGCGTGATGGAATTCCTGCTGATCAACCATCCGCTGGACTGCCCGATCTGCGATCAGGGCGGCGAGTGCGATCTCCAGGATCAGGCCATGGCCTACGGCAACGACGGATCGCGCTTCCTGGAGAACAAACGCGCCGTCGAGGACAAGGACCTCGGGCCGTTGATCAAGACCATCATGACCCGGTGCATCCACTGCACCCGCTGCATCCGGTTCGCGACCGAGGTCGCCGGCGTGCCGGAACTCGGCGCCACGGGGCGCGGGGAAAACATGGAGGTCGGCACCTACGTCGAGAAGGCGCTGTCGTCGGAACTGTCGGGCAACATGATCGATCTGTGTCCGGTCGGTGCGCTGACGTCCAAGCCCTACGCCTTCACCGCGCGGTCATGGGAGTTGAAGAAGACCGAGAGCATCGACGTTCTGGACGCGGTCGGCAGCAATATCCGGGTCGATTCCCGCGGCCCGGAGGTGATGCGGATCCTGCCCCGCAACCACGACGGCGTGAACGAGGAGTGGATTTCCGACAAGGCGCGCTTTGCCTGCGACGGTCTCCGCCGTCAGCGCCTGGACAGACCCTATCTCCGCAAGGACGGCAAACTCCAACCCGTCGATTGGCCGGAAGCCCTGTCGGCCGTCGGCCAAAAGCTTGCCGGCGCTTCCGGCGACAGGATTGCGGCGATCGCCGGCGATCTCGCCGATGCGGAGGCGATGCTGACCCTCAAGGAGCTGATGGACTCCCTCGCTTCACCCAACATGGATTGCCGGCAGGACGGCACCCGGATCGGGGAAGGCCCCCGCGTCGCCTACCTGTTCAATTCGACCATCGACGGCATAGAGGATGCGGACGCGCTGCTGATTGTCGGGTCCAACCCGCGGCTGGAGGCGCCGGTTCTCAACGCGCGAATTCGCAAGCGTTATCTGATGGGCGGATTTCCCGTCGGCTTGATCGGCGAAAAGGTCGATCTGACCTACAAGGCCGAGCATCTCGGCGCGGGTCCCGATACCCTGCAGGCGCTGATCGACGGCTCCATCCGGTTCGCCGGCGTGATGAAGGACGCCGAGCGGCCGATGATTATCGTCGGTACCGGGGCGTTGGCGCGGCCCGACGGCCCCGCGATCCTCGCCCAGTCACGCAAGCTTGCCGAAGCGGCGGGTGCGGTGTCCGGTGATTGGAACGGGTTCAACGTGTTGCAGCGCGCCGCGTCCCGGATTGCGGGCCTGGACATGGGTTTCCGTCCCGGTGACGACGGCCGGCGGACCAATCAGATCATCGCCGGCGCGGCGAGCGGAGACATCGAGGTCGTATATCTGCTGGGCGCCGATGAAATCGATACATCCGCGCTCGGAAACGCGTTCGTCATTTACCAGGGGCATCACGGCGATGCCGGCGCGCACCGGGCGGACGCCATTTTGCCGGGCGCCGCCTACACTGAAAAAGAGGCGACCTACGTCAACGTCGAGGGCCGCGCCCAGCAAACCAGGCTGGCGATTTTCCCGCCCGGCGAAGCCAAGGAAGACTGGGCGATCGTCCGGGCTCTCTCGGAGTCGGCAGGCAAGAAGCTGCCCTACGACTCCCTGGAGCAGGTCCGTACCCGTCTCGCCGAGGTTCACCCCGTTTTCGCCAATATCGGCGAGGTGACGCCGGCGGAATGGGAAGTGTTCGGGATCGAGGGCGACATCGAGGGCGCGCCGTTCCGGAACCCGGTCACCGACTTCTATCTGACGGATGTGATCAGCCGGGCATCCGAAACCATGGCCGAGTGCACGGCCGCGGCCCGCGGCGGCAATCCGGAGAAGACCGGTACCGATGGCTGAGTTCTGGACAGGTTACGCCTGGCCGGCCATCTGGATCGGTCTGCAAGTGGTGGCGATCGTCATCCCGCTGCTTCTCTGCGTCGCCTATCTCGTCTATTTCGAACGCAAGGTGATCGCGGCCATTCACCTGCGCCGCGGCCCCAATGTGGTGGGCCCTTACGGATTATTGCAGCCCATCGCCGACGGGATGAAGCTGTTCTTCAAGGAGACGGTCATTCCGACCGGCGCCAACCGGGGCGTCTTCATCATTGCGCCGATGCTGACATTCACCCTCGCGCTGATTGCGTGGGCGGTGATCCCGGTCGGTGACGGCTTGGTGATTGCCGACATCAACGTGGGCATCCTCTACCTGTTCGCCATTTCGTCCCTCGGCGTCTACGGCATCCTGATGGCCGGGTGGGCGAGCAACTCCAAATACGCGTTCCTCGGCGGGCTCCGCTCCGCGGCGCAGATGGTGTCCTACGAGGTCTCCATGGGTTTCATCATCATCAGCGTGCTGTTGGTCGTGGGCTCGCTGAACCTATCGGACATCGTCAACGCCCAGCGTCACGCGTGGTTCGTGATTCCGCTGTTCCCGATGGCGGTGATTTTCTTCGTCTCGACCCTGGCCGAAACCAACCGGCATCCGTTCGATTTGCCGGAGGCCGAAGCGGAGCTGGTGTCCGGCTACAACGTCGAATATTCGGCCATGGCATTCGCGCTCTTCTTCCTCGGCGAATACGCCAACATGATCCTGATGTCGGCGATGACCACAATCCTGTTCCTCGGGGGCTGGCTGCCGCCGTTCAACGTGGCGCCGTTCACCTGGATCCCGGGACCGATCTGGTTCGCGGCAAAGATCGCGTTCTGCCTGTTCATTTTCCTCTGGGTCCGGGCGACGTTCCCGAGGTACCGGTACGACCAACTGATGCGCTTGGGCTGGAAGGTGTTCCTGCCCATTTCCCTGGCCGCCGTGGTGATTGTCGGCGGTGTGGTTCTCGCCTTCGACATTCAGTCGCTGGTGAAATAGGGGAGGAGACGGAAAATGGGATTTCTCGACCGCAGCGCCCGCACCATCTTCTGGGCCGAGCTGGTTTCCGGCATGGCGCTGACCTTGAAGTATTTCTTCAAGCCCAAGGTGACCCTCAACTATCCGTACGAAAAGGGCCCGCTGAGCCCGCGCTTCCGGGGCGAACATGCGCTGCGCCGCTATCCGAACGGCGAAGAGCGCTGCATCGCCTGCAAGCTGTGCGAAGCGATTTGCCCGGCCCAGGCGATCACCATCGAGGCGGAGCCGCGGGACGACGGCAGCCGCCGGACGACCCGCTACGACATCGATATGGTCAAGTGCATCTATTGCGGCTTCTGCGAGGAAGCCTGTCCGGTGGATGCCATCGTCGAAGGCCCCAATTTCGAATTTGCAGCGGAAACCCGCGAGGAGCTGCTTTACGACAAGGACAAGCTTCTCGCCAACGGGGATCGGTGGGAGACGGAGCTCGCAGCCCGTCTTGAAGCCGACGCTCCCTACAGATAAGGCGAAGCGGACGTGATCATCCAAAGCCTCGCCTTCTATCTGTTCTCGATCGTCACGGTCGCGTCCGCGGTCATGGTCATTTCGGCCAGGAACCCGGTGCATTCGGTGCTGTTCCTGATCCTCGCCTTCTTCAACTCGGCCGGACTGTTCGTGCTGCTGGGCGCCGAGTTCCTGGCGATGATCCTGGTGGTTGTCTATGTGGGCGCGGTGGCGGTGTTGTTCATGTTCGTGGTGATGATGCTGGACATCAACTTTGCGGCGTTGCGCGAAGGCTTTCTGCAATACCTGCCTCTCGGCGGGTTGATCGGTCTGGTGTTGCTGCTGGAACTCGCGGTCATCCTGGGCGGCTGGGTTATCGCGCCCGATGTCGCCGAGCGGGCAGCCGCACCCACGCCCGCCATCGACAGCGTCAACAATACCGAAGCGCTCGGCCGGCTCATCTACACCAACTACATCTACTTCTTCCAGGCGGCCGGCATGGTGCTGCTGGTAGCGATGATCGGCGCCATAGTGCTGACCCACCGGACGCGCCCGGGTGTCCGCAAACAGAAGATCAGCGAGCAGGTGGCGCGGGAAGACTCCATCGAGATGCGCGACATGCCGTCGGGGGGAGGGATCTGATGTTCGAGATCGGCCTCTCCCACTATCTGACTCTCGCGGCCATCCTGTTCACGCTTGGAATCTTCGGTATTTTCCTCAACCGGAAGAACGTGATCATCATTTTGATGTCCATCGAGTTGATCCTGCTGGCGGTAAACATCAATCTCGTCGCGTTCTCGTCCTATTTGGGTGACCTGGTAGGACAGGTCTTCGCCCTCTTTGTCCTTACGGTTGCGGCGGCCGAAGCGGCAATCGGCCTCGCCATCCTGGTGGTCTATTTCCGCAACCGCGGCTCCATCGAGGTCGAGGATATCCGGATGATGAAGGGTTAGCCCGGCATGTATCTCGCAGCCGTTTTCCTTCCCCTTCTCGGCGGCCTCATTGCCGGTCTGTTGTCGTTCGTGCCTGACGGCGGCGACAAGGACCGCAAGCACCGGATCGACCGCGCCGGTCAGTTGGTCACGGTCGCCGGTATGTTGCTGGCCGCCGTCGCCGCAGTGATCACCTTTATCGGGGTCGTGGCCGGCGGCAATACGGACAGCGTGGAGATTTTCACCTGGATCGACTCCGGGTCGCTGGAACTCTCCTGGGAACTTCGTGCCGACGCCCTGGCGGTGGTGATGGTGCTGATGGTCACCGTGGTGTCGTCGATGATCCACATTTACTCCATCGGCTATATGTCCCACGACGCCTCGATCCCGCGCTTCCAGAGTTACCTCAGCCTGTTCAGCTTCTTCATGCTGATGCTGGTGACCTCCAACAACCTCGTCCAGCTGTTCTTCGGCTGGGAGGGCGTCGGCTTGATGTCCTATCTGTTGATCGGGTTCTGGTACGACCGGCCGTCGGCCAATGCCGCCGCCATCAAGGCCTTCGTGGTGAACCGGGTCGGCGACTTCGGATTCGCCCTCGGCATCTTCGCCACCTTCCTGCTCTTCGACACCATCAATTTCGACACCATCTTCGGGCTTGCCGAACAGAAAAAGGACGCGACGCTCAACGTCTTCTCCGGCGAGTTCCATGCCCTCACGGTCATTTGCCTGCTGCTGTTCTTCGGCGCCATGGGCAAGTCGGCCCAGATCGGTCTGCACACCTGGCTGCCGGACGCCATGGAGGGTCCGACGCCGGTCTCGGCATTGATCCATGCGGCGACCATGGTCACCGCCGGCGTGTTCATGGTGGCCCGCCTGTCGCCGCTGTTCGAATATTCCGACATTGCCCTGACCGTCGTCACCGTCGTCGGCGGAACGACCGCCATATTCGCGGCGACCATCGGCTGCGTGCAGAACGACATAAAGCGAGTGATCGCGTACTCCACCTGCAGTCAGCTCGGCTACATGTTCTTTGCGCTCGGCGTATCGGCTTACTCGGCCGGCATTTTCCACCTGATCACCCACGCTTTTTTCAAGGCGTTGCTGTTCCTCGGCGCCGGCTCGGTGATCCACGCCATGTCGGACGAACAGGACATGCGGAAAATGGGCGGGCTCTACAAGCTGATCCCGGTTACCTACGTGATGATGTGGATCGGCAGTCTGGCGCTCGCCGGCATATGGCCGTTCGCCGGATTCTTCTCCAAGGATATCGTCCTCGAGGCGGCCTGGGGCGCGCATACTTTTGTCGGCCAGTATGCGTTCTGGGTCGGGATATTGGCGGCCTTCCTGACGGCCTTCTATTCGTGGCGGCTCTTGCTGATGACCTTCCACGGCGAGCCCAGGGCCGACGAAGTCACCATGGCGCACGTCCACGAATCGCCCAAGGTCATGCTGATCCCGTTGGCGGTATTGGCGATCGGCGCCATCTTCGCCGGCTGGCTCGGCTTCGATTGGTTCGTCGGCGAAAGGACCGTGGAGTTCTGGGGCAACTCGATCTTCGTTCTCGAAAGCCACAAGGCGCTCGAAAACGCGCACCATTCACCGCTGTGGGTCAAGTTCCTGCCGCTCGTCGTCGGTATCCTGGGGATCGCCCTGGCCTACCTGATGTACATGTTCGCGCCCGACCTTCCGCAGGCCTTGGCCTCCGGTTTCCAGCGGACCCATCGGTTCCTGCTCAACAAGTGGTACTTCGACGAACTCTACGACCGGATTTTCGTCAAGCCCTGCTTTTCGCTGGGCCGCGGTTTCTGGAAGGCGGGCGATGGTCAGCTGATTGACGGGGTCGGCCCCGACGGCGTGGCGGCCGCGGTGCTGAACATCGCGCGGCGGGCCGGCGCTCTCCAGAGCGGCTTCCTGTACCACTATGCGTTCGCCATGTTGCTGGGGGTCGCCGCCCTGGTGAGCTGGTTCCTGGTGACGGGAGGGTAGGGCATGACCGGATTCCCCTGGCTCTCCGTCGTTACCTTCGCGCCCCTGGTGGGCGTCGCGTTCATCCTGTTGATCCGGGGCGAGCCGGATGTGGTGGCGCGCAACGCCAAGGGCGTGGCGCTATGGACGTCGCTGATCACTTTCGTGGTCTCGCTCGGCCTGTGGATCAACTTCGATCCCACGGCAAGCGGCTTCCAGTTCGAGGAAAAAGTGGTCTGGATGCCCGCCTTCGACATCGCCTATCACCTGGGCATCGACGGCATCTCTCTGTTCTTCGTCATCCTGTCGGCGCTGCTGACGGTCTTGTGCGTCGGGGCAAGCTGGGAATCGGTGAAGGATCGGGTGAAGGAGTACATGATCGCCTTTCTGATCCTCGAAACCCTGATGATCGGGATGTTCTCATCCCTCGATCTGATACTGTTCTACGTCTTCTTCGAAGGCGTCCTCATCCCGATGTTCATCATCATCGGGGTCTGGGGCGGTCCGAGGCGGAACTACGCGGCGTTCAAGTTCTTCCTCTATACGCTGGCGGGCTCGGTGCTGATGCTGCTGGCCATCCTCGCCATGGCGTTCCAGGCCGGCACCACCGATATCACCAAGCTGCTGACCCACGATTTCCCGATCTCGCTGCAGCCCTGGCTGTGGTTGGCGTTCTTCGCGTCGTTCGCGGTCAAGGTGCCCATGTGGCCGGTGCATACCTGGCTGCCCGATGCCCACGTGGAGGCGCCGACGGCGGGGTCGGTCATCCTCGCGGGCGTGCTGTTGAAATTCGGCGGCTACGGTTTCCTCAGGTTCTCGCTGCCCATGTTCCCGGTCGCATCCGCCGACTTCGCGCCGTTCATCTACGGCCTGAGCGTGGTCGCGATCATCTACACGTCCCTCGTGGCGCTGGCCCAGGAGGATATGAAAAAGCTGATCGCGTACTCCTCGGTCGCCCATATGGGCTTCGTCACCCTGGGGACGTTTACCGCCACCATCCAGGGTATTGAGGGCGCGGTCATTCAGATGCTGAGCCACGGCGTGGTCTCGGCCGCGCTTTTCCTTGTGGTCGGCGTGGTGTACGACCGGATGCACTCGCGGGATATCGCCACCTATGGCGGGTTGGTCAATCGAATGCCGGTCTATGCACTGGTGTTCATGATCTTCATGCTGGCCTCCGTCGGCCTGCCCGGGACCAGCGGGTTCGTCGGCGAGTTCCTGGTGCTGGTCGGCGCGTTCAAGGCCAATAGCTGGGTCGCGGCCCTGGCGGCGACCGGCGTCATTCTGGGCGCGGCCTACATGCTTTACCTCTACCGGCGGGTGATCTTCGGCAAGCTCACCAAGGAAGACCTGAAGTCCATCACCGATCTCAGCCCGCGCGAAATGGCGGTTTTCGCACCGCTGGTCCTGGTCGTGATTTTCATGGGCGTCTACCCGATACCGTTCCTGGACGCCATGCATGTTTCGGTCGAGAACCTGATCGAACGTTATGAAACGGCCGTCGCGGCGGCCGAGCAAGTCCGGCTGGCGGCGAGGTAGGAGCGATGCCCGATTTGGTTCCGGCCCTGCCCGAGATCTTCCTCGCCGTCATGTCGATGGCGCTCCTCATGGTCGGCGTCTTCCAGAAGGAAGAGAAGGCCGGCCGTTCGGTGTCCTATCTCGCCATCGCTACCCTGGTGGTCACCATTGCCATCGTCGGCGTGGTTGCCGACGGCCGGGCATCGACCTTTGGCGGCGCCTTCGTGACCGACGGCTTCGCGGTCTATGTGAAGGGCCTGATCCTGATCGCCACGGCTGCCGCGGTGCTGATGTCGCGCGAGTATCTGGAGCAGCACGGCATCTTCCGGTTCGAGTTCCCGGTGCTCATGGTGCTGGCAGCGCTGGGCATGCTGATGATGGTTTCCGCCAACGACCTCATCTCGCTTTATCTCGGCATCGAACTTCAGAGCCTGTCGCTTTACGTCATCGCATCGTTCCAGCGGGACACCACCCGTTCCGCGGAGGCCGGCTTGAAATACTTCGTGCTGGGCGCCCTTTCTTCCGGATTGCTGCTCTACGGCATCTCGCTGGTTTACGGATTTTCCGGCTCGACCAATTTCGACGCCCTGGCGCAGCTGTTCCAGGCAGGAGAGTCCCCCCTCGGCGTGACCGTCGGTCTCGTGTTCATTATCGCGGGGCTGGCGTTCAAGGTGTCCGCGGTGCCGTTCCACATGTGGACGCCCGATGTCTATGAAGGCGCGCCCACGCCGGTGACCGCGTTCTTCGCCGTTGCGCCCAAGATCGCGGCCATGGCGCGCTTCGTCCGGGTGATGGTCGGCGCCTTCGGCGATCTCGGCGATCAGTGGCAACAGGTGATTATCTTCATCTCCATCGCGTCCATGGTGCTCGGATCGTTCGCCGCCATCAACCAGACCAATATCAAACGCCTGATGGCCTACTCGTCCATCGGTCATATGGGATACGCGCTCATCGGATTGGCGGTTGCGGGCGGCGCCGGAAATGCCGAAGCGCGCGCCGACGGCGTTTCGGGGATTCTGATTTATCTCGCCATCTACATGTTCATGAACATCGGCGCGTTCGCCTGCATCCTGCAGATGCGGCGCAACGGCAGGATGGTCGAGGGCATCGACGACCTGGCGGGGCTGTCCAAATCCAACCCCGCCATGGCCATGGTCCTGGCTGTCTTCATGTTCTCCATGGCCGGCATTCCGCCGTTGGCCGGATTCTTCGGCAAGTTCTACATCTTCCTCGCGGCCATCGAGGCCGAACTGTTTGCGTTGGCGATTATCGGCGTGTTGGCGAGTGTCGTCGGCGCCTTCTATTACGTCCGGATCGTCAAGGTAATGTATTTCGATGCGCCAGAGGAAAGCTTCGACGGTCCGGTGAGCATGGAAATGAAGGCTGTCCTGGTGGTGACCGGTGTGGTGACCCTGTTCTTCTTCGTTTGGCCGTTGCCGATCATCGACGGCGCCGGGCTGGCGACGGCCGCGCTGCTGCCGGGATGAGCGCCTCCCTCGGGAGCATCAGGCTGCCGGATGGATTTCACCTCGCGGCCTACGATGACATCGACAGCACCAATGACGAGGCGCGGCGGCTTGCCGCCGGCGGTCCGCCCCCCGTCGGGCTGGCGGTCATCGCGGCGCGGCAGGTTCAGGGGAAGGGGCGGCCGGGGCGCCGGTGGGTGTGGGAACCCGGCAAACTGTATTCCAGCGTCGTTCTGCGGGCCGACACGGATCCGGCGATCTCGGCGCAATTGGGATTTGCCGTCGCGTTGGCGGTCCGCGACACCCTCGAAAGCGTCGGTGGTCCGTTCCACAAGGTGCAGTGCAAGTGGCCCAACGACGTTCTGTTCAACGGGAAAAAGATCGTCGGCATTCTGCTGGAGTATCTCGCGGGCGCCGAGGCCGGGCTCGGCGCGGTCATCGCCGGGTGCGGCATCAACGTCGCGCATCATCCGGGGGACACGGACCGTCCGGCGACGTCGCTCGCAGCGGAAGGGGTGGAGGCACGCATCGAAGATGTGGCGGCCGGCTATTTGGCGGCGTTGTCCGCCTGGCATTCGACCTGGCTGGCGGAGGGGTTCGAGCCCGTTCGGCAGGCCTGGCTGAACGCCGGCCATGCGCCGGGCGATCCGCTGGAGGTTCACATCGGCGACGCCAACCTAACCGGCGCTTTCGTCGGCCTTGACCCCGGTGGGGCGCTGGTCCTGGATGTGGCCGGCGAACATCGCCGGTTTGCCGCGGGTGACGTATACTCCGCGGACGGGCAGTCGGGAGTTTGACCGCATATGCTATTGGCCATCGATTCCGGTAATTCAAACGTCGTCATCGCGGTATTCGACGACGACGGCGCCGTGCGCGGGGAATGGCGGGCTGCAACCAATGCCAACCGAACGGCCGACGAGTTCGGCGCCTGGCTGGAGCGCCTGATCGATCGGGATGGGATCGACCGGTCGGCAATCGATGCGGCGGTGCTGGCGACGGTGGTCCCGGACAATTTGATCCATCTGCAAGGCCTCTGCCGGAAGTACTTCGGCTGCGATCCCCTCGTCGTCAGTCCGGACATCGATCTGGGAATCGAGATCGCCATCGACAATCCGAACGAGGCGGGCGCCGACCGGTTATGCAACGCCGTCGCCGCGCATGAGAGCTACGAGGGTCCGCTGCTGATCCTGGATTTCGGCACCGCCACGACCTTCGACGTGATTGACGGCAACGGCGCCTACCGGGGCGGCGTCATCTATCCGGGGATCAACCTGTCCCTCGAAGCCCTGCATATGGGCGCGGCGCAGCTTCCCCGGGTCGCAATTCGGCGGCCGGAAAAGGTGATCGGCACGGGAACCGTCAGCGCCATGCAGTCGGGCATCTTCTGGGGGCACGTCAGCATCATCGAAGGCATGGCCGCCCGTATCTCCCGGGAGTTCGGCGCCTCCATGACGGTGATCGCGACAGGCGGACTGGCCGAGCTGTTTGACAAGGCGTCCGACGCTATCCATCACTGCGATACCGACCTCACCCTGCGCGGATTATTGGCGATCCACCGCCTCAATACCTAGATGACCGCTTCCGACGAACATCTGCTCTTCGTACCCCTCGGCGGTACCGAAGAGATCGGCATGAACCTCAATCTGTACGGCTTGGGCGAGCCGGATAACGAGGAGTGGATCATCGTCGATATGGGCGGCACTTAAATTGACCGCTATTTTTGGATATCTGGACATGCGTACCCTTGAG
>JAPPFK010000188.1 GCA_028823885.1 Rhodospirillales bacterium
CTCTCCCCTGGAGGGAGAGGGATGCGAAGGCTTGGCGAGGCGAACGCCGAGCCTACCCGTAGCTGGGTGAGGGGGAACAGGATTTCACCACAGAGATCACCGAGATCACAGAGATGGGGCGTCATGCAGCCGAATACACCTTCTCCGTGGTCTCTGTGGTGAATATCCTGGATGCCCGTGTCAAAGCTTGTCCTCCGGACGGCGAAGCCGGTCCGGTGGGCACGGGCATGACGACTTGACCCTAAAACGGCCGGACCACCGCCAGGATGACGATGGCGGCCATCAGGACCGCCGGCACCTCGTTCATCCGCCGGTAGAATTTCGCCGGGCGGGTGTTTTCGTCCCGCTCGAACGCCTTGCGCCAGCGGGCCATCAAATGGTGCATGACGAAAAGCGCCACGACCAGCGCCAGCTTGGCGTGCAGCCAGCCGTCCCGCCATTGCTCGGCGCCCAGGTTGGCCAGCAGTATCCCGCCGAAAACCAGGGCGGCGACCATCGCCGGATTGACGATGGCGCGGAGCAGGCGGCGTTCCATGACCTTGAAGGTCTCCGAGAGCCCGGAGCCCGGCTCGGCTTCGCAGTGATAGACGAACAGCCTGGGCAGGTAGAGCATCCCGGCCATCCAGGCGATGACGGCGATGATGTGCAGGGCCTTGATCCACAGATACGCGGTTGCCGACAGTTCGATCATGGAAGATTCCTCATGCTTTCACGGGGCCGGCAGGGACATTTCCGCCGGTCTTCGGGGCACAGCCGGACCCCATCGGCCGGCGCCGGGCCGTCCCCCCGTTGCGCCGGGTCCCGCACCTGATGGGCAAGGGCGGAAATGAACTCCGGGTGCGTGCCGACGGCGGGGACGCGAACGTATCGGGGAAGCTTCAGCTCCCGCGCGCGGGCGGCATATTCGATATCGAGCTCGACCAGGGTTTCCGAGTGCTCGGAAACGAAGGCGATGGGCAGCACGGCGACGCCGGTTTCGTCCGCCGCGGCGCGCTCCAGTTCCTCGTCGAGGGACGGCGCGAGCCATTCCAGCGGCCCGACCCGGCTTTGATAGCAGACCCGCCAGTCCTCCGGTCCGAGCCCGACGGCCCCGGCCAATTTCTCAGCCGTTTGTTCGACCTGCCACTGGTAGGGGTCCCCCTTATCCACCACCTTTTTCGGCAGGCCGTGGGCGGAGAACAGCACCCGCGGCCCGGCATCGCCCGCTTCCGCCAGTTTCCGTTTCAAGAGATCCGCCTGGGCGGCGATCCAGCCGTCCGCCAGGGGATAGCAGCAGATGGCGCGGGTCTCCGCCGCGATCCCCCGCTTCTCCGCGGCGCTGTACCAATCGGCGATGGACGAGCCCGTGGTGGTGGTCGAAAACTGGGGATAGAGGGGCAGCAGAACGACCCGGTCCGGTCCGAAGGCCTCGACCTCGGCGGCCGTTTCATGGGCGAACGGATGCCAGTAGCGCATGGCGACGAACGCCCGGTATTCGTCCGGTCCCGAGGCGTTGAGCTCGGCCTCCAGGGCGGCGGCTTGCTCCCGCGTCAAGGCCGGCAGCGGCGAGCCGCCGCCGAGATGGCCGTAGATTTCCCGGGCGACGGGCGCCCGGCGCCGGGCCAGCAGCTTGGCGAGCAGCCACCGGAACGGGCCCGGAAGGCCGATGATCGCCGGATCGTTGAACAGGTTGAACAGGAACGGCTGGATGGCGGCGGGCCCGTCCGGCCCGCCGAGATTGAACAGCACGACGGCGGTTTTAGCCGGCATTTTTCACCAGATCGACCACCCGGCCCACATGCTCCGGCGGGGTCGCCGGGATGATCCCGTGGCCGAGATTGAAGATATGGGGCCCGCCCGCGAAGGCCTCGACGATCCGCCCGACCTCCTCGTCCAGCGCCGCACCGCCCGCCGCCAGCAGCAGATTGTCGAGATTGCCCTGGATTACGGTTTGGGACTGAAGATGCGCCGCCGCCCAGCCGAGGGGAACCGCAACATCGAGGGACACCGCATCGATCCCGGTCTCCCGGACATAGTCGGCATAGAGAGCGCCGGCGCCCCTCGGGAATCCGATCACCGGGACATGGGGATGAGCCGCCTTGACGGCCGCGACGATCCTTTTGGCCGGATCCACGGACCAGCGGCGGATCTGGGCTTCGCTCAGGACGCCCGCCCAGCTGTCGAACAGCTGCAGCGCCTCGGCGCCGGCGTCCACCTGCCGGACGAGGTAGGCCGCCGTCGCCTCGACCAGGAGATCGATCAGGGCGCGGAATTTTTCCGGATCGTGGTAGGCCCAGCCGCGGACATCCGCGTAATCCCGGCTCGAGCCGCCTTCGGCCATGTAGGTGGCGACGGTCCAGGGCGCGCCGGCGAACCCGATCAGGGCGACGTCTGACGGCAGCTTGGCGTCCAGTTGGGAAACGGTCTCGTAGACGCCGGCCAGATGGTCGTGAAAATTATCCATCCCAAGCCCCGCCAGGGGGTCGGACTTCTCGACCGGCTCCAGCTTCGGTCCGGCCCCGGCCTCGAACCAGACCCGCTGGCCCAGCGCGTCCGGCACCACCAGGATGTCGCTGAACAGGATGGCGGCATCGAAGTCGTAGCGCCTGAGCGGCTGCAGCGCGGCCTCCACCGCCATCGCCGGGGTGTAGCAGAACTCGAGAAAACTCTCCGCCCGGCGGCGGAGCTCCCTATATTCCGGCAGGTACCGCCCCGCCTGGCGCATCATCCAGATGGGCGGGGTTTCCGCTCGGGCGCCGCCGAGAACCTGAAGGAATTTCTTTTCTGTCATGCGGACCGGACGGTGGGTGAAAGGGCGCAGGCCGGGTTTTTCAACACATCCCTATAACAATCTAAATATAAATAAAAAGGTTGTAGTTGTTGTTGAAGGGGGGCAAAGCGGGGATTAAAGGTTTTCCACAGGCTTTCCGGCATTTTTGCGGCAGCCGGGAATTCCGGTCCCGGCCAGGACAAGAATGTGCGGAAAACCGGGAGAATTTCGTTGGATGGCGGAAAATCGGGCCGCCGTCCTTGTGTCATTTTGGGCGTCATATCGGGTGAAAAGCGGGGATAAGCGGTTTCGCGGGCGAAACATGGCGCGGATTGACATGGTTCGGATAACTTTCGGCATGCTGTATAAACCGTCTCCCGGATTCCGGCTGAATTTGGCCCAATCGGGCCAAAACCGGTTCCGGCCATGTGTTCCCGGACTTATCCCCGGCGCTGGTGTATAACTGGGACCGGCCAACCGCGGAACGAGCCCAAAGCACGGATTTCATGAGCGAATTTCATCTCTATCTCATTTCGGACTCCACCGGTGAGACCGTCCAGTCGGTGTCGCGCGCCTGCGTCGCGCAGTTCGACGACGTGGAGCCGGTCGAGCATCTCTGGAACATGGTCCGCAACGTCCGTCAAATGGACATGGTGATCGACGATATCCGGAGCAATCCGGGCTTTGTCCTCTATACGCTGGTCGACAGCGACCTTCGCGGCCGGCTGCAGGCGGCGTGCCGTGAATTGCAGGTTCCCTGCGTCTCGGTGCTTCAGCCGATCATGGCGGCTTTCGGCGGCTACCTCAAATCCGAAATCCACGCCCAGCCCGGCCGGCAGCACGCCCTCGACAGCGAGTATTACGCGCGGATCGAGGCGATGGATTTCGCCATGACCCACGATGACGGCCAGACCCCATGGAATCTGGGCGAGGCCGACGTCATCGTCGTCGGCGTGTCGCGGACGTCGAAGACCCCGACCTGCATCTATCTGGCCAACCGGGGCATCAAGGCGGCGAACATCCCCGTTATCCTCGGCATGGAGCTGCCCAAGGAACTGTTCGAGGTCAGCGGGCCGATGATCGTCGGCCTGACCAAGGAGCCGCGCAGCCTGGTCCAGGTGCGGCGCAACCGGCTCAGGATGCTCAACGAGGAGAGCGAAACCGATTACACCGATCCGGAGACCGTGAACGAAGAGGTCAAGTTCGCCAAGCGCCTCTACAGCAATCAGGGCTGGCCCGAGATCGACGTGACCCGGCGGTCCATCGAGGAGACCGCCGCGGCGATCATGGCGCTTCGCGCCCAGCGCCAGGAAGACGGCGGGACGTGATGCCGGCGGCAGACCTCATCCTGGCCTCGGGCAGCGCCGTCCGGGCGCGGCTGCTCACCAATGCCGGGGTGCGCTTCCGCATCGAAACCTCCGGCGTCGACGAAGACGCCGTCAAGGCCGCCGCCGGGGACGGCGTCCCGGCGGCGGAAATCGCCCTGCGGCTCGCCGCCGCCAAGGCGCGCGCCGTATCGGAGAACCACGGCGGCGCGCTGGTCGTCGGCGCCGATCAGATGCTCGAATGCGAAGGCAAGCTCTTCGACAAGCCTGCGGACATGGCCGCCGCGGCGGCGAATTTGCGCCGATTCAGCGGGCGCACCCACCGGCTGATCACCGCCTGCTGCTTGATGCGGGACGGCGGAATTGTCTGGGAATCGGTGGAAACCGCGCGCCTCACCATGCGGGATCTGAGCGACGGCGAAATAGACGCCTATTTGTCGGCGGCCGGAGAGGATGTGCTGGGCTCGGTGGGCTGCTACCGCCTGGAAGAACTGGGGGTCCAACTGTTCACCGAAATCGACGGGGATTTTTTCGTCATTCTGGGCCTGCCGCTGCTGGGGCTGCTGGCGCGGCTCCGCGAGCAGGGGGTTCTGGGATCATGATCCGGGCGGGCGTCGTCGGCTGGCCGGTGGACCACAGCCTGTCTCCGAAACTCCACGGCTATTGGCTGGAGAAATATTCCATCGACGGGGAATATTTGAAAATTCCCGTCGATCCCAAGGACTTCGAGGCCGGCATCCGGGCGCTGGCCGGCCGGGGATTTTCCGGCTTCAACGTGACCGTGCCGCACAAGGAGGCGGCGTTCCGGCTGATGGACGAGGCGGATGCGGCGGCGCAAAGGCTTCGCGCGGTCAATACGGTCACCGTGCGCCCGGACGGAAAGCTCCAGGGCGGCAACACGGACGGTTTCGGGTTTCTCGAAAACCTCAAGGCCGGACTGGGGCGGCCGGCTCTTCCCGCGGGCCCGGCCATGGTGATCGGCGCCGGCGGCGCGGCGCGCGCCATCGTCGGCGCGCTGCTGGACGAGGGAATAGGCGATATCCGCCTCGCCAACCGGACGGCGGCGCGGGCCGAACGCCTGGCGGCCGATCTCGGCGGCCCAGTCTCCATCGTCGATTGGGACATGCGGGACGGAAATCTCGCCGACGTGGCCCTTCTCATCAACGCCACGTCCCTGGGGATGGCCAAATCGCCAACCCTGGAATTTTCCCTCTCGGGCCTGGCGCCGGACGCGGTGGTGACGGATATCGTCTACGCCCCCCTGGAGACGCCGCTGCTGGCGGCGGCGCGGGCCCGCGGCCACCGGACCGTCGACGGGCTGGGCATGCTGCTGCACCAGGGGCGGCCGGGATTCGAGCGCTGGTTCGGCGTCGCGCCCGAGGTGGACGGCCGGTTGAGGTCCCGGATGCTCGAGGCGCTCGGGCAATGATCATTCTCGGCCTGACCGGTTCCATCGGCATGGGCAAGACCACGGCGGCCCGCGCATTCCGGCGCCTGGGGATTCCGACCCACGATGCGGACGCGGCGGTTCACGCCGTCACCCGGGCGGGGGGCGAGGCCGTGCCCCTGGTCCGGGCGCGGTTTCCGGACGCGGTTGTTGGGGGCGCCGTCGACCGGGCGCGCCTGGGCGAGGCCGTGTTCGACGACCCGGCCGCGCTCGCCGAACTGGAGGCCATCCTTCATCCCATCGTCCGCCGCTGGCGGGACCGGTTTCTCAAATTCAACAGCGCCGCCGGGCGGCGGCTCGTGGTGCTCGACATCCCGCTGCTGTTCGAAACCGGGGGAGACCGGAATTGCGACGCGGTGGCGGTGGTCTCGGCGCCCGCCTTCCTACAGCGTATCCGGGTGATGTCGCGGCCCGGCATGACCGAGGAGAAATTCGCCGGCATCCTGGCCCGCCAGATGCCCGACGGGGAGAAGCGCCGGCGGGCGGATTTCGTCATTTCCACCGGCCTCGGGCGCGAATTCAGCTTGCGCCAGATTCGGAACGTTGTCAGATTGGCGGGCGACCTCACGCCTGGGAAGTGGCCGCCGAAATAGACGTCATGGAAAGGCAACGGCGTTGCGGGAAATCGTCCTCGATACGGAAACCACGGGCCTCAGTCCCCGCGACGGGGACCGGATCGTCGAAATCGGCTGCATCGAACTGGTCAATCACGTGGCCACCGGCGAAACCTACCACCAATACGTCAACCCCGAGCGCCCCATGCCCGAGGAGGCCCTCGCCATTCACGGCCTGTCGGATGAATTCCTGAGCGGCCAGCCGGTGATGGCGGACGTGATGGACGGGTTCGTCGAGTTCATCGGCGATGCGACATTGGTGATCCATAACGCCGAATTCGACATGCGGTTCATCAATGCGGAGCTCGACCGGCTGGGCAGGGACGAGCTTCCCATGAGCCGCGCCGTGGATACGGTGCGGATGGCGCGGGAGAAATTTCCGGGCGCGCCGGCCAGCCTCGATGCGCTCTGCCGCCGCTTCAATATCGACAATTCGGCGCGCTCCCTCCACGGCGCCCTGTTGGATGCCCAGCTTCTGGCCGAGGTGTATCTGGAACTGATCGGCGGCCGCCAGCCGGATCTCGAACTCAAGGCCGACAGGGCAAAATCCAAAGCCCGGGCCGGATCGTCCGAGCGCCGCCCACCCCGCCCCCACGCGGCGGACGAAGAGGAACTGACCGCCCACCGGGCGTTCCTGGAGAAGATCGAAGATCCGGTCTGGCGCCGCTGAGAGCCGGGTTCTCCACAAACCAAGCCGTCATCACCGGGCTTGACCCGGTGATCCACGCTTGGCGACCGGTGTTACACGTGGATGGCCGGGCCACTTTGCCGGCTGGCCCGGCAAAGCCGGTCCAGTGGCGCCCGGCCATGACGCACTCCATTTTGGCCACACTCCAGCCGTCATGCCCGTGCTTGACACGGGCATCCACGAGAAAGCCCGGCCATGACGTTTTGGCGGTACGCCATGTCAAGGTCGTCATGCCCCGGCTTGTTCGGGGCATCCAGGAAATTCACCACAGAGCACACAGAGAGCACGGAGAAGGTGTATTCGGCTGACCGGTGCCCCATCTCTGTGATCTCGGTGATCTCCGTGGTGAAATATTATTCCCCCTGTGCCTACGCCTCGGCGGTGCCGCCTTCTTCGCCGCCGGCCTGGGCCATCCCCTGGGCCATCCGCTGCTGGTAGAGGCTGGCGAAATCGATCGGCGCCAGCATCAGCGGGGCGAAGCCGCCGTCGCTGGTGGCGTCGGCGACGATGCGCCGGAGGAACGGGAAGATGATCAGCGGGCACTCGACCAGGAGCACCGGCGCGAGCGCCTCCTGCGGCACGTTGACCATGAACAGGCCCGCATACTCCATTTCCAGGATATAGCAGAGCTGATCCTGGACCTTCGCCTCGGCGCGGACCTTCAGGACCACCTCGTAGAAATTCTCGCCGACGCCGTTGGCCGCGACATCCACCTCGATGGGGATATTGGGCATCTCGTTCTGCAGCGCCTCGAACACCTGCGGCGTGTTGGGGGCTTCGAACGACAGATCCTTTATGTACTGGCCGCTGATGGCGATTGTCGCCGTCTGTTCCTCGCCGTTGCCACCGGCGGCGCCGGGCGCATCGGGCGCGTCGGGCTCGGGGGTGAACCGTTCCGCCGGGATCGGGCTGTCCCCGCCCCCGTTGTCGTCGTCTTTGTCGGCCATGTCAGCAGATCCTTCTCGGCAGTTTGGTTTGGTTCAGCGCTCGTTGGAAAGCGCGGGATGAACGGCCGTCCGTCGGGTCGGGGGATCGCCGCCGTCTTCGTCTTCATCGATGACGGTGAAGTCCCCGTCGATGGTCTTGCCCCCGGAGGCTGCGGGCCCGCCGGGGCCGTGGCTTCCGTCGTCGGGCCCGCCATCGGGGCCCTGTGCGTGGAAGGTGCGGATAGTGCCTCGCGCTATGAAAAGCGAGCCCAGGCCGCGGCGGATCGCGGCCCGGAACGGCGGCAGGAACAACAGCAGGCCGACGCCGTCCGTGACGAAGCCGGGCGTCAACAACAGCGCGCCGGCGAAGACCAGGCAAACCCCGTCGAACAGCTCCTTGACCGGCAATTCGCCCCGTTCCAGGTGTTCGCGGGCCCGGTACAGGGTCGAGAGGCCCTGAACCCTGAGAAGCACCGACCCGGCGAGGGCCGTCGCGACCACCGCGCCCAGGGTCGGCCACAGGCCGATTTCACCGCCGACGGCGACGAATACGGCGATTTCCAGCAGGGGAACGCCGACGAACAGCGCGAAAAGAATGTATCCCATCTAGATTCGCTTTACCGTGACTTGCCCTTTGGGGACAAAAGGCATATGTAAACCGGGTGGCTGGCGGAACTTTCGTTTCCGCGACTGAACCGGTTCCTGGGATCGTGCGTATCGATCCAGGAGTTTCTACCCCGCCGGCTGGACAGGGTCCAGCGGCAGATTGCGGGCCTGGACATGGAACAATGGGCGAAGGCTTCCAGTTCATTGACATAATTCTGTTCGCGATGATCGCGGCGTTCCTGATTCTCAGGCTGCGCAGCGTGCTCGGCCGCCGGCAGGACAATGGCGGCCCGCCTTCGGACCCGTTCTCCCGCGGCTCCCGGCAAGGACCGCAGGATGACAACGTCGTTCAGTTGCCCGATCAGTCCGAACCGCTCGATCCCGACGCCGAACCGGAGAAGCGGGAGCCGGCGACGCCGCTGGAAGCCGGGTTCACGCAAATCGGGATCGCCGATCCCGCCTTCGATCACGAGGAATTCCTGGTCGGCGCCCGCACGGCGTTCGAGTTCATCATTCAGGCGTTCGCCGAAGGCGATACCGAAACGCTGGATAGCCTGCTCAACGACGAGGTGTACCAGAACTTCCTGTCGGCCATCCGCTCCCGCGAGGCGGCCAACGAGACCCTGGAAAACACCCTGGTCCGCATCCGCGCCGCCGATGCCATCGAGGCCTATATGGACGGCGCCGTCGCCTTCGTCACCATGAAGATCGTTTCCGAACAGGTGAACGTCACCCGCGACGCCGCCGGCGAAGTGGTGGACGGCGATCCCGGCCACATCACCGAAATCACCGACATCTGGACCTTCGGCCGCGACACGAACTCCCGCGACCCCAACTGGGAATTGGTGGCCACCCGCTCCCTCGAGTAGCCCCATGGCCGCGAAAAGAGGCCGCGAAAAGAGGCCGCCCGTGAGCCGCGCCCGGTCCTTCGCCGCCAAGTTGGCCGTCCGCCTTTCGCGGCCATCGATCATCCTGTCACTGGCCCTCGGCTTGGGCCTTGGCGCCTGCGCCGAGCCCGAGCCAAAACCCGCCCCTGACACCGCCGCCCTCCGGCTGATCCCCGCGGGCTTTGGGGCGCTCGGCGGCTGGGCCGGCGACGATCATCGCGCCGCCCTCGGCGCCATGGCGCGGAGCTGCGCCAAATTCTCGCGGCAGCCCGCGTCCCGGC
>JAPPFK010000138.1:0-1040 GCA_028823885.1 Rhodospirillales bacterium
ACCTATTCGCGGGGGCGGCGCTGTTTGCCGGCGCCGCACTGTTGACCAGCGGCGCGCAAGCCGCGGATAAGCCGAAGCGGGGCGGCAAGCTGACCGTCGCGGTTCAGCAGGACGTTGCCGGCTTCGACAACTTCCGGGTGCTGAGTTTCGCCCACTTCCGGCAATACATCCTGCAGGCCATCTACGAACGCATGTTCGAGGTGGACGGCGACACCCGCGAAATCAAACCCGTTCATGCGCTCGACGCGACCCCCAGCGACGATTTCAAGAGCTGGCGGGTGACCCTGCGCAAGGGGGTCAAGTTCTCGAATGGCGAAGACCTGAACGCGGATGCCTACGTCACGCACTTCACCCGCTTGCTGACCGGCAAGAAGGGGAGGTTCGCCGGCCGCTATCGGCGGCTGATGGGTCCGTATCTCGAAGGCGTGGAGAAAGTCGACAGCCACACGGTCGATTTCAAATTCCGCGTCGCCAATCCCGGGTTCAAGGATATGGCGGCCCAGCCCAACATGTCCTGGTGGGTGACCGCGCCCAAGTACCTGGCCGAGAACCAGGCCAAGCCCGAGTTCAACGAAAAGCCCGTCGGCGCCGGCCCGTACATGCTCAAGGAATGGCGCGACGGCGCGTTCATCCGGCTGGTCCGGAACCCCAATTACTGGAACAAGGACGGTCAGTATCTCGACGAACTGACCTTCCTGTTCATCCCGCCGGAGGTCAACCGGGTCAACGCTTTGAAGGCCGGCAACGCGGATATCATTTACGTCAGCCGGGGCTTCATCCCGGAACTCAAGAAAGATCCCAACATCACGGTGGTTTCCGGTCCCCGGCTCTCGGTCGGTCAGTCCATCGGATTCAACCATTCGAAGCCGCCGTATAACGATATCCGGGTGCGCAAGGCGCTGATCCACGCCCTTGACCGGCAAAAGATCACTTGCGCCCATACCGGCGTTTGCCGGGACCGGGCGGAGAACGACATGTACGGCGAGGGACACCCCTGGCACTGCCCGGCGGTGAAGTGGCCCGAGCACGACCCGGCCAAG
>JAPPFK010000138.1:1050-1691 GCA_028823885.1 Rhodospirillales bacterium
GGCGCGGCCCCCCCGGGCCCCGCCCGGGGGTTTATGGCCCCCCCCCACGACCCGGCCAAGGCCAAGGCGCTGATCGACGAGTATGTGAAGAAAACCGGCAAGCCGATCACCTTCAACGTCGATCACTTCCCGAACGCCCAGGCCGAGAAGACGGTGACGGCGATGATCGACATGTGGCGCAAGGTCGGCATCAGCGCGACCCAGAAAGCGGGTCCGCGGGGCCCCGGATTCATCCGGCCCCTGCTGAGCGGCAAGTTCGACATTTTCACCTTCGTCGAGAACTTTTCCAATGCGGATCCGAGCCTGGTGGCGACCCGCTTCCACTCCAAGCACCCGTCGAGCCGGCAGTTCCACCTCAAGAATCCGCGCATCGACGCGGCGGTGGAGAAGGTCAATGCGGCGACCGGCACCGCGGAGCGGAAGAAGGCGAGCTGTGCGTATCAGCAGGTGCTGGCGGATGAGGCGGCGCTGATCGTCTACGACCATCCGCAAATGCACATTGCCTACCGCAACCATGTCAAAGGCGTGAAGAAGCCCTTTGGCTACACATTTGACGCCCACCGCCTGTGGGTCGATAAATAAGGATCGGGGGACGGCCGGGGCCGCGGGTGACGCGGTCCCGGCCCGCCGTCGGCTTCGAG
>JAPPFK010000138.1:1701-9315 GCA_028823885.1 Rhodospirillales bacterium
ATTTCCCCCCCCCGGTGGGTTTTTTTAAAATATCGTCGGGGGGGGGGGGGGCGGGGGGGGTGGGGGGCCCCCCCCCCCCCCGCCGTCGGCTTCGAGCGGGAGAAGTGGCGTGCTGCACGAACTCATCCTGAAAAACGGCAAAATCCATACCATGGACGATGCGGGGACGGTGGTGTCCTCGGTCGCCATCGAGAGCGGGCGCTTCGCGGCGCTCGGTGACGACATTCAGCCCAGGGGACCGGATGCCCAGGTCATCGACCTGAAAGGCAGGACGGTCATCCCGGGACTGATCGACAATCACATTCATTTCCTGCGGACCGCGCTGTTGCCCGGCTACGATATGCGGCTGATGGAGACCGCGTTCTCCATCGAGGACGCGCTGAAAGTAATCCAGGCCCAGGCGGCGGTCGTGCCTGACGGCGAGATGCTCAGCGCCGTCGGCGGCATTCACCCGGATCAGTTCGCCGAGAACCGCTATCCCACGCTCGCCGAACTCGACGCGGCCGCGCCCAACCATCCGGTTTATCTGTCGATCTCCAATTGGGGGCCCGGCGCGACTAACTCGTTGGCCAAGGCCCGGCTCCGGGAGGCCGGCGCGCCGGTGGGCGATGACGGAATCGTCGGCAAGGGCAAGGATACGATCGCGGCGTGGGAAGCGCTGAGCGCGCTGCACTCCTATGACGACACCCTGCGTCAGACGGCGAGCCAAATGGACTTCGCGCTCTCCATGGGGCTGACCAACGTATTCGACATGGGCGGCACCATTCCCGCCGGCGGCTGGCTCGACCCGGCGACCGGCTACAACCCGATTCTCGAATTGATGCGCGACGACAAGGTGCCCATGCGGGTGCGGATTTTCCTGCCGGTGCTCGACACCGATGCCGAACTCCCCGACCTCATGGCCCGTCTCGACTATACGTTCAACGAGTTCGGCAACGATGTCGTCCGCATCGTCGGGATCGGCGAGTGGCTGATCCCCAACAAACTGCAGCGCCAGCAGCCGCTGCCCGATTTCTACACCGACTCGGTGCGCGCCGTCGCCGAGCGGGGCTGGGTCTACAAGCAGCACCTGATCAGCCTCGCCGAGCAGAAGGAGCATCTGCGGGTCTGGGAGGCGGTCGACAAAACCACGCCGATCGCCGATCTCCATTGGTCCATGGACCACTGCTACGGGATTGACCAGGAGACCATCAACCGGGCGATCGACCTCGGCGTCGGCCTCAGTTCCCACAGCTCCAACTATCTCGAGGGCAAGCTCCAGCCGCCGGGCAACCCGCCGTTCCGGATGATCATGGACAGCGGCATCGTCATGGGCGGCGGCTCGGACGGGGCGAGGGTCTCGCCGATGAATCCCTGGGTGATGCTCTATTACGCCGTCACCGGCAAGAACCACGCCGGCGAACAGATCAACCCCGGCCAATGCCTGACCCGCGAGGAAATTCTCCGCATCTGGACCACGCCGCAGGGGTGGTTCTGCAAGGAAGAGAAGAACATGGGCGGCATCGCCGTTGGGCGTTACGGCGACCTGGCCGTATTGAGCGACGACTATTTCGACGAGCAGGCGGTGTCCGATGACGACATCCGGCACATCACCTCGCTGTTGACGGTGGTCGGCGGTCGCGTGGTCCACAATACCGGCACGCTGGGTGAGGCCGTTCCCGCGATCGAGACGATCCCGGCGCAATAGCGCCGGAGAACCGCAGCTTCATTCGAGGTCTCACGTGGCCTATCTGCGAAAGCGCCTTTTTCACCTCGTCCCGGTCTTCTTTCTGGTGACGTTCGCCAGCTTCATGCTGGTGAACCTGCTGCCGGGCGACGTGGTCGACGCCATCCTCGCCGATGACGACGCGGCGGTGATCAACGATCCGGAAATCCGCCGTCAGATCGAGATCGAACTCGGCCTAGATAAGCCGCTGGTGGTGCGCTACGTGGTGTGGCTCGGCGATCTCATGCAGGGCGACCTCGGCCGCTCCTATATCACCCGCAAGAAGATCGGCGATCTCCTGGCGCAGCGCATTCCAGTCACCTTCCAGCTGATGGTCATGTCCTTGGGGTTCGCCCTGGTGATCGCCATTCCCTTGGGCGTACTCAGTGCCTTTCGAAGCAACACCGCGCTCGACCGTTGGATATCCGCGACCGCCTTCGGGATCGTGGCGACGCCGCCCTTCGTGACGGCGATCCTGTTCATCTGGTTCTTCGCGGTGGTCCTGAAGATTCTCCCGGCGGCGGGCCACGCGCCCATGTTCCTGGGCGTCTGGGAAAACCTGAAATACTTCATGCTGCCCATGCTGGCCATCGGATTGAGCGAGGTGCCCATCTTCCTCCGGGTGCTGCGGGTCGACATGATCACCACCCTGCAGGAGGACTACATCGCGCTCGCCAAGGCCAAGGGCATGTCGGCGCGCTACATTCTGTTCCGGCACGCCTTCCGGCCGTCGTCATTTACGCTGGTGACCGTCCTCGGCCTTCAGGTCGGCCGGCTGATCAGCGGCCTGGTGATCGTCGAGAACATTTTCGCGCTGCCCGGTGTCGGCAAGTTGCTGATCGACAGTATCGACGCCCGGGACGTGCTGGTGGTGCAGGCGGTGGTGACATTCGCGGCGATTGCCTATGTGGGGATCAACCTCACCGTGGACATCATCTACGCCGTTCTGGATCCGCGGGTGAACCGCCGGGCGGCGGAGGCCTGAGCATGGTCGAGCTGGTCCGAAATCTCCTCCGCCTCCCGCCGGCCGCCGATGCCGGCAAGGACCAGGACGTGGTGCGCCCATGGTGGACCCGGGTCGGCATTCTGTTCTGGCTCTGCGTCGGCTGGCTGCTGCTGATCGGGCTGAGCGCGATCTTCGCCGGCGTGCTTCCCATCCGGGATCCGCTGGCAACCAACCTGGACGGACAGTTCCTGATGCCGTTCGCGGACGGCTACATCCTCGGCACCGACGGCGTCGGCCGCGACATGCTGTCCCGGATCGTCCACGGCGCCCGCATCTCCATGCTGCTCGCCTTTACGGCGCCGTTCCTGAGCCTTCTCGCCGGGCTGGCGCTCGGCATGTCGGCGGGTTATTTCCGCGGCCGGGTGGATGCGGCGGTGGGCATTTTCACCGACTCGATTCTGGCGTTCCCCAATATCGTCGGCGTGATGGTGGTGCTGTTTTTCCTCGGCGCGACGCTGCCGGTGATGATCCTGGCGCTGGCGTTCTTCGGCATCCCCGCCGAGGTGCGCGTTGCGCGCGCCAACACCATCCTGTTCGCCGAGCGGGAATTCGTCCTGGCGGCGCGAGCCCAGGGCGCATCCCATCTGCGGATCATGGTCCGCGAACTGCTGCCCAACGTCATCGTGCCCATGCTGTCGCTGGTCCTGTTCGGCATGTCCATCGTGATCATCATCGAGGGCGGCCTGGCGTTTCTCGGTGTCGGCTTCCCGCCGCCGACGCCGAGCTGGGGCAAGATGATCGCCGACGGATTCGAGGAAATCTCCCGGGCGCCGCAGGTCACCTTCGTTCCGGCGGGCGTGATGTTCCTCACCATCCTGTCGCTGAACATGATCGGTGACCGCCTGCGGGCGCTCACCGACGTGAAGGCGAGTGCCGTCTGAGTTTTTCCGTGCTACCCTTATCGGAAACCGAACAGTCGCCGGAACGCGCCATGCCCGACGCCGCCGAATGGACCGACCGCCTCGACTACGTCGAGGCCGAGCTGAACTACATCGTCGATACGGGCGTGCCGCCGTGCATGTACGTCGATTGGCCGGAGGAAGAGCATAAGGCCAACCGGCCGCAATATGAGGCGCATACCTGCCGCATCTACGACGCGCGGCCGATCGCCGACCGGTTCGATATTGCGGCGAACGGCATCGAGATGAAGCGTATTCCGTCGAAGGTCGTGGATTTCTACGACGCCGATGAAGTGGAGCGCGTCTATAACCCCGAGGTGGCCGAGATCATCAAGAACGCCATGGGCGCATCCAGGGTGGTGGTGTTCGACCATACTTTCCGCACCTACAACGACGCGGTCCGGGAGGCCAACAATACCCGCGCGCCGGTGAAGGCGGTCCACAACGACTATACGGACAGATCGGCGCGCCAGCGGTTGAAGGACATCATGGGTGACGAAGAGGCCGGGGAACTGCTCGAGAAGCGCTTCGCCATCGTCCAGACCTGGCGGCCCATCAACCATCCGGTGATGACCGAGCCATTCGCCCTCGCTGACGGGCAAACGGTTCCGAACTCGAGCTTCGTGGAACTGGAGCGGCGATACCGGTACCGGACGGCGGTCACCTACCACTGCGCCTATGACCCGGGTCACAGGTTCTACTACCTCAAGGAAATGACGCCGGAAGAGACCTACATTTTCAAGGTCTTCGATACGGACAAGTCCGCGGGCGTGCAATTCACCTGCCATACGGCCTTCGACGACCCCGCCTCGCCGCCCGACGCGCGTCCCCGGGAAAGCGTCGAGACCCGCGCGCTGGTTTTCTTCTGAGCCGCTTCTGTCGCGGCGCGTTATGGGCTGGCATCGGGACATAAACGGCAGGAGGCGGAAGTGACGTCACGTTCAACCTCCACGTTGCTTGGGGCGTTGGCCGCCCTTTCCCTTTTGGCCGGGGCAGGCGGCGCGGCCCTCGCCGAACCCCTGGACCGGTCCAAGAACTCCGTCGCCGGCTGCATCGCCTATCAGGCGCAGCCGGTGGCGGGTGCACTGGTGATCGACGAAACCACCGCGGTCGAGGCGTGCGAAGCGGCCATCCGGGAACTCGCGGGACAGCTTGCCGGCGATGGCCTGCCGCCGGGCGCGGCCCATGGCCGGGCCGAAGACTTCGCCCGGGAGGCCTACCGGGAGTACGAGCGCAACCTGCCGCCCTGTCCGCCGCCGTCGGTTTGAGGCGCGCCGCCGATCAGGTCCGGATCTGCCACAGAGCACACAGAGATCGCGGAGCGGATTGGAGTGTGGATACTCTGTGTCCTCGGTGGTCTCCGTGGTGAATTTCGTGGATGCCCGTGTCAAGCACGGGCATGACGGCTGGAGTGTGGCTAAATTGGAGTACGTCATGGCCGGGCCCAGACCCGGCCATCCACGTTTAGCGCCGACCGCCCCGCGCGGATCACCGGGTCAAGTCCGGCAGGACGGGGCCTAGTCGTGCCCCTGCCCGTGCCGATGGTGCGGCGCGTTTTCGTAGTGCAGCCGCAGCAGGTCGAGCCCGTAATCGTTGCCGTTGGGGGTCCTGACCAGCGTGTGGACGTGAAAATTCATCGGCTCGGCATTGGTCAGGTAGACCCCGGCATGATGGTCGAACTCGATCATGATCACCGGGCTTTGGATGCGGTAATAGAACGGATGGCCCTCGTCGGCGGCGCCGATCCAACAGAAGCGCGTCTCGGCCAAATGCCGCTCCACCTCCTCCATCCGCGCCCCGAAGGGCCCTTCGGGCAGGGTGCCGGCATAGGCGGCGGTCAGGTCCAGGAGCCGTTGTCGCTGCCCGGCATCGAGCGCGCTTCCCCTGATCCCCTCATAGGGAATGATCCGGTTATCCTGATAGGCGCCGCCGTAATGGAGCTGATCGGCGAACTGACGGCGCTCCGGCGGCATGTCTCCGCCCATCATGTCTTGGTATAGGTGGGCTTGCCCGGCCTGCCGTTCGTCCAGGGACCGGCGCAATGCCAGTCCCAGCCGCTCCTCGTCCTCGAACAGGGAAATTCCGGCGAATTGTCCCTCATCCGCGTATGACGGCTCCGCCCCCATGAAGGTCGGCGTGAGGGTCATCTGATCGCCGACGATCACGCAGTTCAGGGTCAGGTGATGGCCGAACAGCTGCCAGCCCCAGGGCTCGTCCCGGGAGGGCGTGCCGAACAGGCAGAAGATGTAGCTGAACTCTCCCATCACCAGCGGCGCATCGACCAGGTCGCCGAGGAAACCGTTGAGTTTCATCGCTTTCCGGGTGCGCTCGTAGCCCGTATCGCTGAGGCTTGCCCGCATGACGTCGAGGCAGGCGCGGCGCACCGTCTCCGATACTTCGTCCAGCCGGAGCCCGTGATGCTCCACGTAAAGCTCGGTGTTTTGCCAATTCCGCCATTGGTCCGAACTCATGGGAAAACAGCCCGACGCCCGTTGCTCCGGCGTGAGGGTTTCCATCAGCCGGCGCGCGGCCTCGGCCATGGTTCGGGCCGGCGCCCTCTCCGGCCCGAGGGCGAAAAGACCGGGGATGATCTCGCCGTCCGCGGTGATGCCCCGAAACGGTTCGGCCCTGAGCGCCTGCCAGTGATCGAACAAATCCTTCACGGTCGCCCGCCCGTTGACGACGCCGTCGGCATGGGAACGGGCATCCTCGCCGGAGATCGGGGATTTGTCGGGGGCCGGGATGTAGTCGCGGAAATTGGCCTTGGACATGGGGCGGAGTCTATTCGCTGATCCCGGGAACACAAACCCGGGTGCGTTTTGCGTCGTATTGCGAACCGGCGGAGGCCTGATATGAATGGGGAAGGCGGGTCAAATACAGGACTTCGGCCACCGGACGAGCGCTGGAGCCGATCTAGGGGAGAGGACAAATGAGCAATCTGAAAGTCGGCGTCATCGGCCTCGGCCCGATGGGCGGCAACATCGCGGGCAACCTGCTGAAAAAGCAGTTTCATGTGGCCGGGTTCGACATCCGGCCCGATGTGACGGCGGCCCTGGAGAAAGAGGGCCTGACCCCGGCGGCGAGCCCCAGGGAGGTTTCCGAGAACTCCGACGTGGTGATCACCTCGCTGCCCAACGCCGGCGCGCTGGATGCGGTGATCAACGGAGACGACGGCGTGCTCGAGAGCGCCAAACCGGGGCAGGTGCTGATCGAATGCTCGACCTTGACCGTACAGCAGAAGATCGATGCGGCGGAGGCCATGAAGGGCGGCGGAAAGGTGCTCCTGGACAGCCCCATTTCGGCGACGCCGGCCATGCTCGCCAAGGGTATGGCCTCGATCCACGTCTCGGGCGACGAGGATGCCTACAAGTCGGTCCTGCCGGTCCTCGAAGGGTTCACCGCGTCGAACTTCTATGTCGGCGAAGTGGGCAACGGCAGCCGGATGAAAATCCTCGCCAACTACCTGGTTCACGTCCACATCGGCGCGGCCGCCGAGTGCATGACCCTGGGCCAGAAGGCGGGCCTCGATCCGCAGCTGATTTACGAGGTGATCAGCCAGTCCGCGGGTTCAAGTAAAATGTTCGAAATTCGCGGTAAGTTCATGGCAAAAAGTGATTATCGCGAAGGCGGCGGGACCATGTTCGCGGTCTACGAGAAGGACGCGTCGATCATCACCGAGTTCGCGGCCGAGGTGAAGGCGCCGATCGATCTCTACGTCGTCACGCGGCAGAAAATGAACTCGGCGATGGCGCAGGGCCTCGGCCATCTCGACACCTCGGCGGTCAACAAGGCCAACGAAATGGCCGCCGGCATCGACCGCAAATTGGTGGAGTAGCTAGACCAGCAATTCGCCGATGATCTTGTGGAAATCGTCGGCGGTCGGTTAGGCCGCAAGTCGTCATGCCCGTGCTTGACACGGGCATCCACGCTTCGGGGGCCGGCGCAATACGTGGATGGCCGGGCCACTTTGCCGGCTGGCCGGCAAAGCCGGTCCAGTGGGCCCG
>JAPPFK010000133.1 GCA_028823885.1 Rhodospirillales bacterium
GTCGAAGCCGTCGTCCGCCTGTGTCCCGGCCTCGGCGGCCTCTCCCAGGGTCCGGCCGGCCAGCAGCGCGACCAGGAAGGCGCCGCCGCCGGAAGGCAGGATGCGGGTTTCGACCTCGAGGCCCGGCCGGACGATCAAGGCGTCTTCGGAACGGCTCATATGGACATCGTCCGGAGAACTTCGTCCCGTACTGGCGCCCCAAAGGGAGACCAGCGGAAATTTCGAGCGGACAAGGGATACCGACGGGTGCGGCCTTATTCGGACCGATGCCGCCTCGTCCGCGGGAATTTCGCCCAGGCGGTCGATCCCGATCGGCATCGCGTCGGCGGCGTGATGGGACCGGAGGCGCTCGAATTCCAGCCGCGCCACATCGCCGAGATAAGGCGTCGAGGCCGCCGGGGGAAACCCGTCGAGGAAGTCCCCAAAACCGGCGCCATAGCGAAACAGCAAGGGCGAGGCCGGCGGCGACCGGCCGGCGAAGACCCTCGCCGCGGCCCGAAAGAATTCCTCGCCCGTCAGTTTCAGGACGGCCGGAAATATGTCGGCCAGCGTGTCGATGGCCGCGACGGCGACATTGTTGCGGTAAACGTCGAAACGCTTCATCCGCCCTTTGACGCCGGGGGCGCCACCGGGACGCCGGATTTCGGCCGGCGGCGCCTGTTCCGGGTCGGTCAGCGCGGATGCGAACGCGCGTTGGGTTTCAGCCAGCGACGGCACGGCTGGGCTCCTTTCGGCCGGACATCACGCGCTCCGCGGCAAGCGCTTCGTCGAAAAGGGTTTGCCAATCCGGCACATCGGAATCCCATTCGATCAGCGTCGGGACCGGTCCATGACGTTCCATGACGCGGCCGTAAAGGGCCCAAACGGGATCCGCGACGGGCCCGTCATGGGAATCGATCAGGATTTTCGCGCCGGTCTCGTCGCGGTCTTCCGAATGCCCCGCCAGATGAATTTCGCCGACCGCATGCATGGGAAAATCGTCGAGATAGGATTCCGGGCTGTAGCCCTGGTTCGTCGCGGAGACGTAGACGTTGTTCACGTCGAGCAGCAGTCCGCAGCCGGTACGCCGGACGATCTGCGACAGGAACTCGGTCTCCGGCATGGTGCTTGTTTCAAACGCGAGATAGGTCGACGGATTTTCCAGCAGCATCCGGCGGCCCAGCATCTCCTGGACCTCGTCGATGTGGCCGGAAACCACCCGCAGCGTCTCTTCGGTGTAGGGCACGGGCAGGAGGTCCGGGAAATACGCGCCGCCGTGGCTGGACCACGCGAGATGTTCCGAAAACGCATCCGGCCGGTAGCGGTCATGCAGCGCCTTCAGCCGCGCCAGATGGTCCCGGTCCAGCGGATGCGCCGCACCGATGGAAAGCCCGACGCCATGAATCGAAAGGCCGTAGCGTTCGCGAATTCTCGTCAGGTAATGGTGCGGCGGGCCGCCGTCGCCCATGTAGTTTTCGGCATGAACCTCGAACCAGCCGATATCCGGAAGGCCCGACAGAATGTCGTCATAATGCTGCGGTTTCAGGCTGACGCCCGGCCTCGCCCGCAAATCCCGCCACGGCCTGTCGTTATCGGTGCCAAAAGTCATCGCCCATGTCCCGCTCGGCGGGCCGGATACCTGGAGCCCGGGGAATAATCCCCGTGCGCCGGCCGATGCCGGCACACGGGAATATGAAGGCTGCCCTACGCGCCCGGAATGTCGCGGTCGAGCGGCTTGAGCGAGCCGGTGCGGTTGCCGGGAAGTTTGAATTTGGCGTTGGCCTTTTCGACCCCGTACTTCATGCAGTCGCCGGCCGGGACCAGGGTCCAGGCGTTGCCCTGGTAGTCGACCTTGGACGTACCGGCGCAGGTCGTACCCGGACCGGCCTCGCAGCCATTCTTGCCGGCAAGGGAAATGCCGTAGCACTTCTCTTTTGCCTGGGCGTGCGCCGGTGTGGAAACGGTACCGACGGAGGCCACCGCGAAGGCGACGGCACTGGCGATGGAAGCCGTTTTGATAATATTGGAACGCTTGGTCATGGGTCACACTCCTCGTTCGTCATCAGATAGTTGGGAAAGTTGAGCGTTATTCCGAGTGGAGGCCCGGGCTCACCATTGGTTGATTTATACACTTCCATTTTTTGGCGCAAGCGCCGCACGGTCACGATTTTGTGTTTGATCTCCTCTCGCTCTTCCGGGCTTCGCCCGGCGCGCCCGAAGGAGAGATCGGCGCCCGATAACGGCGGCTAGATGGGCTGCTCCAGGCCGAGCCTGATCCGGCCGAACAGGCCGCCGGCGAAATCCCAGCCGAGGGCGATATGGTTCGACGCGGCATGCACGTCCCTGAGGGTGCGCTGAAGATGGTTGCCGGTGCGGGCGCCGCCGCCGCCGGCGGCCTCGAAAATAATATCGACGGCCCGGCGCGCCAGATTGCAGGCATACGCGCCGTCGCGCATGGCGCAGGCGATATCGTCATTGTCCGCGGCGTCGCCGGCCCGGAGCTTGTCCATGATCCGGCCCGCCGTTCCCAGCACCATCCGCCGGGCGGCCTCCGCGCCGGCCGATGCGTCGGCGAGGCGCAGTTGCAGCGCCTGCATTTCCTTGAGCGGGCGGCCCATGGCTTCTCCCGATGCAAGCCGCTCCTCGAAATCCCGGACCGCCCCCGCCGCGGCACCCACGGGAACCGAGGCCAACGCCAGCTGCGCCACGCCCCGCTGCGGCATGCGGTAGACATGCCCGGCGTGGAGCCGGCTGCCCGGCGTCTCGCCGCGCCACACCAGGCGTTCGTCCAGGGCGCGGTGGCCGGGGACGAAGACGTCCTCCAGTCGGACGCTGTTGGACCCGGTGGCCGCCATCCCCATGGTCTCCCAGTCGTCGATGATTTTCTGCTCCCCGGCGGGAACCAGGAACAGGGACAAATGGCCGTCGCGGGCGCCGCCGCGCTCGGCCATGGCGCCCAGCAGCGCCCACTCGGCGTAGTGCACGCCGCTGGAAAACCCCCACGTGCCGGTGAGCCGGTAGCCGCCCTCGGCCTCGACCGCCCGGCCGGTGGGAGCATAGGAAGAGGAGACCAGTGCGTCCGGCGTCTCGCCCCAGACGTCGACCTGCGCCTGTTCCGGAAACAGGGAGACGTAACAATTGTGCTCGCCGTAGACGTTGGCCACCCAGGCCTGGGAGGCGTCCCCTTCGGCGAGCGTCATGACCGTTTCGCACAACGCGGTCCAGTCGAGTTCATAGCCGCCGAACCGCCGGGGCTGGCAGATTCTATGGACGCCGGCCTCGATGATGTCGGCGACGGTTTCCGGCGGAACCCGGCGGGCCGCTTCGGCCGCCGGGGCGCGCTCGCGGAACGTCGGCGCGAGAAGCCGGGCGCGGCCGACGAGAATTTCGCGGGTTGCGCCGCCGCCGGACGGAGGAGCATCATCCATCCCGCGAGCGTAGAGCGTGACGGTTCCATTGGGAAGCGCATCCGGCGTTGTGGTGAGGGGGAATTTCGTGGATGCCCCGCCCAAAGCCGATCCAGTGGGGCGGGGCATGACGCGTGGTGCTGAATCAAAGAAGCTCGTCATACCCCGGCGCCAGTCCGGGGTATCCAAAATTCCGATTCTGGAACCACAGAGACGGTGAGACAGTAAGGAGCACCGGGATCGAAACCTCTTCTCCCGACCTCCGTGTCTCTGTGGTGAAATCTTGATGCCCCGAACGGGCCGGGGCATCCCGCTCCGGCCATTTGCCCCCGGCTTCTCAATCTTCGGGGGGCGGCGGATAGATCATTTCGTGGGCGAGGTCGGGCTCGCCCGCATGGCGCAGCATCTCGGCGCGGACCCGGTCGCGCAGTTCGACCGCAGCGTCCCAATCGGACGGGGCTTCGCCGCCGCCCGCCGGACGCGGCGCCTGGGCCGGCAGAACCTCGACCCGGATGGGATGGGGCCTGAGCAGGACGGCGCCGTCGCGGAGCGCCGACCGGCTGCCGCGAATGACCACCGGCAGAACCGGCACATCCGCGGCGACGGCGGCGGCGAAAGCGCCCATGCGGAAGGGCAGCAATCCGGGCATCCGGCTCAAGGTGCCTTCCGGGAAATAGACCAGGGGCCGTCCCCGGCGGATGGCGGCGGCGAGCCGTTCCGCGTCGGCCGCCCCTTGCGCCCGGTCGAAGCGCTCCACGAAGGCCGTCCCCAATCGCCTGAGGAAGGTGCCGGCGATCAGCTGGGAGGCCAGTTCGCCCTTGGCGACGAAGCACAGGCGTCCCGGCAGCGAGGAAAGCAGGACCGGGCCGTCCAGATAGCTCGAATGGTTGGCCGCGATGACGAAGCCGCCGTCAGGGGATATGTTCTCCAGCCCGCCGACGGTGATCCGCATGGCGGTGAGGGCGCGGATCAGCCGCAGACCGGTACGGGCGACGGCGAGGCCCCATCCGGCGGACGGCACCATTGCGACCAGCAGCCATGCCGGGACGGCGACGGCGAGGAGAACGAGCCCGGCCCAAATGCCGTAGAGCATCGATCCGGTCCGCGCGCCCCAGCGCCGGGCCAGTCCGGGGAGGGCGGCGAGCGCAAGCCGGACAAGCTGCATCCGGACGCTGCCCGGCGCCGATCCCGCATCGCCCTTGAGGTAGAGCGTCCGCGCCGCCTGCCGCCGGATTTTGCCGCTGGACGTCTTGGGGACCGAGCGCGGCGGAACCAGGACGATGTCGTCCGGCGGCGTGCCCGCCAGATCAGACGACAATCCGACGATCTCGCTCTTGATCGCTTGCCGGCGGGCCTCGTCCCTGTGCCGGGATTCCGCCAGGACGACCAGGCGCTCGGTTTCGGTGTCCGGGTCCGGCGCGCCGAACACCGCCACGTTGCCCCGCTGAACGCCCTCCAGCTCGCCGATGGCGTTTTCCAGTTCGGCCGGAAATATGTTGCGGCCGGCCCGGACGATCATGTCCTTGGCCCGGCCGGTGACGAACAGCTCGCCGTCGGCCATGAAACCGAGATCGCCGCTGTCGAGCCAATCGCCCCTGGCGCCCTTGAACATTTCGGCGTTCCTGTCGGGACGGCGGAGATACCCGGATGTGGCGCTCGGCCCCTGGAACTGGACATGGCCCTCGTGCCGGTCCGGCAGCTCCCGGCCGTCGGCGCCGGCGATGCGGATCTGGTGGCCCGGCAGCGGGACGCCGCAGCTCGGCAGGCGGACGGCGCCGGCCTCGTCTTCGCCGGCCGGGGATGCAACCCCGCCGCTCATCAGCCGGTCGCGGTCGACGGCCTCGATCCGGGGGCCCCGTCCAAGGGGCGGGAAGGCGAGGCCGACGGAATTTTCCGCAAGGCCGTAGACCGGCATCATCGCCTCGCGCCGGAAACCGCACGGGGCGAACCGCTCGCAGAAGGCGTCCATGGTTGCCGGACTGACCGTTTCGGCGCCGTTGAACGCCACCCGCCAGCTCGACAGGTCCAGACCGTCCAGAACGTCATCGGGAATTCGCCTGATACAGGCTTCGTAGGCGAAGTTGGGCGCGCCGGAAATGGTGCCCTGGTAGTCGCTGATGGCGCTCAGCCAGCGCTGCGGGCGGGCGAGGAACGTCAGCGGCGACATCAGCACCAACGGGATGCCGTGCACCAGGCTGCCGAGCCAGGCGCCGATCAGCCCCATATCGTGATAGAGCGGCAGCCAGCTCACGAACACGTCGTCCGGCCCGGCCTCCAGGACCCGGCCCATGGCGCGGATGTTGGCCAGCAGGTTGGCGTGGGTGAGGACGACGCCCTTGGGATCGCCGGTGCTGCCCGACGTGTACTGGATGAACGCCGTATCGCCGGCGCCGGCCCGGTAGCGGAGCGGCGTCCGGGTGGCCCCGGCGGCCGGTTCACCGGCCAGCTCACCGATCAGTTCATCGGCGGTCGTCACATGGCTCAGGGTGGGAATCAGCGAGGTGAGCAAAGGCGCGAACCGCCCCGCCCCGGGGTCGGTGATCACCACCCTGGCGCGGCAGTTGCCGCCGATCTTCGCTTGGCGGCGGAGATGCTCCTCGATCTGCGCCGCCCGCGCCGGCGGATAGACCGGCACCGGGATGCCGCCAGCCAGCAGAACGCCCATGAACCCCGCGAAGTAGTCCTCGCCGGTGGGCAGCATCAGCATGACCGTTTCGCCGGGTGTCAGCCCGAGGTCCGCGAGCCCGGCCGCCAGCCGCGCCGCGCGGTCGAGCAGCCCGCCGAATTTGATTTCCATGGCCTGGCCTTGATCGTCGAGAAGGCGGATGTGGGTGCTGTCGCCGTGATTATCCGCCTGCCATCGAAGGGCGTCGGTCAGCGTTTCCATATGGCCCGGCACAAGGCGGCCCGCGCCGGCGGAAAGGCCGGCTTGCGGCGCGGGAGCGGCCCCGGGCGGCGGCGAGGTTTCGAGACCCCGGACGAGATCGCGCGGGGTCTCCGCTTCGGCCAGCAGCGCCTCCGGGAACGGGCAATCGAACCGCGCTTCGATCCGGCTCAGCAACTCCATCCGCGCCAGGCTGTCGAACCCGAGGTCCCGCTCCAACGACGAATCCAGGCGCACCTCGGGGGACCGGGCGCCGGCGCCGAGTTCCTTGCTCATCGCCGCGATCAATTCGAGGAGGGCTTCGTCGCGCCCGGGCGGTTGTTCGGCGGTGGACATCTCACGCCCATTATGACGCCTCGCGCCGCGCAAGACCAAACCAACTCCCCTCTCCCCCTTCTTCAGGGGGAGAGGGTCAGGGTGAGGGGGTCATAAGAAGTGGGGGTGATATGGAAATCCCCCTCACCCAGCTACGGCTAAGGCTCGCAGTGCGCAGTCCCGGTCAATTCTCCGAATTGACCTTTGCGTGCGCTTTGTGCGCTTGCTCGCCAAGCCTTCGCATCCCTCTCCCTCAGGGAGAGGGGAAGGTTTCGAGGGTGGGGGGGGGGATCACATCCGGCTGGCCGGACCCTACTTGGCCGCGGCCCGCCAGTTTTCGATCCACAGGGTGGTTGCCGCCTGGTGGCCGGTGGGCGTCACGCCGGTGAGCCACTTCGGCATGATGAAGGTATTGGCGCGGAAGTAGAGCGGGATCACCGGCAGTTCCGTCGCGTAGAGCTTCTGGAACTGGTGCCAGAGCTTCTCCCGCTTGGCCCGGTCGAGCTCCACTTCGATTTCTTCGATCAGCCGGTCCGCGTCGGCATTCCTGAAGCCGGTGTAATTCTGGCCGCCCCAGTTGTTTTCGGCCGTCGGGATGTGGTCCGAATGGAGGGTGGTCCTGGGCACGCTCTCCGGCGCCGAGATCCAGGCGAACATGGCCATGGCGGTGAACCGCCGCTGGCTCACGGTCTGGCCGAAGAACACGCGCGGCGGCTGATTGCGAATCTTGACCTCGATGCCCGCCTGCCGCCACTGGCTCTGGAGCACCTGCTCGACCAGTTCGCGGGTGCGGTTGCCGGCGGTGGTCATGATTTCGAAGGTGAGACGCTCGCCCCGGGCGTTGTGACGGATGCCCCGGCGCTTCACCGACCAGCCCGCCTCGTCGAGCAGCCGCCCGGCGCGGGCCGGGTCGAACGGCCATTTGGGCACGTTCGGATCCGCCACCCAATCCAGGGGATTGACGTTGCTGTCCGCCACCGGCTGCTGGCCCTCGAACAGCTGTTCGGAGAGCGCGTTGCGGTCGATGGACAGGATCAGCGCCTCGCGGACCCGCTTGTCCCGGAGGATCGGATTGTCGAGGTTGAGGTCGATGTGCTCATAGATCAGGCCGGGCTTGAACACCACCCGGTAGCGGCTTCCGTGGCGCTTTTTGAACGCCAGGCCCTGGTCGATGGTCAGGCCGATCTGCCCGGCGATCATATCGATGTCGCCGGACAGCAGGTTGGCCTCGATGGCCGCGGTGTTCTGGATCGAGCGCACCACCACCCGCCGGAAATGAGGCTTGCTCCCCGCCCAGTGGGGGTTGGGCGTCAGGATCACCCGTTCCCCGGCCTTGACCTCCGAGATGACGTAGGGGCCGAAGTAGAGTCCGGGATTGGCCGGGTCCCGGTCGAACAGGGTCCGGTTGCGGTACTCGGCCGGGTTCTCCCGGAACACCTCGCGGTCGAGGTGCGCCGGCAGGATATTCAACAGCAGGGAATTGTAATCGAACGTCACCTTGTCGTAGTGGAAGGTGACGGTGTGATCGTCCGGGGCGGCGACCTTGTAGGCGCGCCGGTAGAACTCGAGGCCGGCCACGCCGGATTTGGGATGGCGGCCCACCTCCCAGGTGAAGATCACGTCCCTTGCGGTGAGGGGCGTCCCGTCGCCCCATTTGAGGTTCGGATCGAGCTTGTACGTCACCGCGATGCCGTCCTTGCCGTCCGGCGTCTTCTCGCGCACCGCGCCGCCGTTCTCCAATGTCGGCATTTCGGTGCACATGAGGCAGATCTTGTTCCAATCGGGTCCGTAGGAGGTGATCGGCCGCCGGGTCGCGCCCATGATGTAGGACTTGGCCATCATGGAATCGATGTTCGGGTGGAAGGTGGACGGGAACTGGGTCATCCCGATCACCAATTCGTCCCTCGTCTCGGCGTTCACCGGCAGGATCGAGCCCGCGGCGAGGGCCACAACGGCGGCGCCTATGATCGTCTTTCGCATGGGCCGAGATTAGCCGCGTGATTTACCGAGGTCCATCATGGGGTGAGATCATGTCGTCCTATCTGGCGTCCGATCAAGCATGCGTGATCGGCGACTGCGGTGAACGCCGGATCGCGTTATAATCCTTGGGTCCACATGCGGTCCAAAGGGAGATCAAAGGCATGCGACGCATAACCGTTCTTCTGGCAATCGTCTTCGCGGCCGTTTTCGGCGCGGCGGCCATGGTGTCCGATGCGTCGGCGATCGGCAGTTCCGATCCGCCGCCGCGCTCGGTCAAGAAGGATTTCGAGAACGGCAAGCGGGCGATCTACGAGGCCCGCTACGACGCCGGCATAAGGCTGATGGCCGAGGTGCTCAAGGCACAGCCCGACAATGCGGACGCCCACAACTACATGGGCTTCGCGCACCGCAAGAAGGGCGACCTCAAGCGCGCCGCCCGGTCCTACAGGATCGCGCTTCGCATCAAGCCCAATCACAAGGGCGCCCTCGAATATCAGGGCGAGATGTTTCTTAAGATGAACGATCTCAAATCGGCCCGGGCGAATCTCGCCAAGCTGGTCCGGCTCTGCCCGTCGGGCTGCAAGGAGCGCGCCGAGCTGGAGCGGGCGATCAACGACTTCCTCGCCACCCAAACCAACTAGCCCCCCCTCCCTGGCCAATTCCCCCTCTCCACTTGTCCCCTCTCCCCCTTCTTTAGGGGGAGGCGGTTTAGGGTGAGGGGGGAAGTAATAAATGAGGGTTATGTAAAA
>JAPPFK010000069.1 GCA_028823885.1 Rhodospirillales bacterium
CGTCCATCGCCGCCTGGTTTGGAATGGACAACATCGAAAGCGCCCGCGCCTCGTTCAAGGAGCAGTCGATCATTTTCAAACGGAAGCACAACTGGATCATGTGCGTTCTGTACACCGGGACCTTCGGTTCGTTCATCGGCTATTCGGCGGGATTTCCGCTTCTCGCGAAGACACAATTTCCCGACGTCAACTCGTTGCAGTTCGTGTTCCTCGGACCGCTGATCGGCGCGCTCAGCCGGGCCGCCACCGGGTGGGTGTCGGACAAGTATGGCGGCGGACGGGTTACCTTCTGGACGTTTCTGGTGATGATTTTGGCCGTTGCCGGGGTGTTGTTCTTCCTCGGCATCAAGGAGGCGCCGGGCGCCTTCTGGGGCTTTTTCGCCATGTTCATGGTGCTGTTCTTCGCCACCGGTGTCGGCAACGCCTCCACCTTCCAGATGATCCCGATGATCATGGGCCAGGAGGTCGCCCGGCTGATGCCCGAGTTGCAGGGAACCGAGTTCCAGCGGCAGGCCGACCGGGAGTCGGCGGCGATCATCGCCTTCACCTCGGCTATCGCAGCCTACGGCGCGTTCTTCATTCCCAAGGCGTATGGCACGTCCATCACGCTCTCCGGCGGCCCCGAGCTCGCGCTCTGGGTGTTCATGACTTTCTACGCCGTCTGTGTGGTCATCACCTGGTTCTATTACACCCGGCGCAACGCGCCCGTTCCGTGCTGAGCGGAAGGAGGAGATAAACCATGAGCCATCTTCTGGACCGACTGAACTTCTTCAAACCGGCCAATGTCGGCAAATTCGCCGATGGTCACGGGGTGACCCGCCGCGAAAATCGGGATTGGGAGGACGGATACCGAAGCCGTTGGCAGCATGACAAGATCGTCCGTTCCACCCACGGCGCCAACTGCACGGGCTCGTGTTCCTGGAAGATCTATGTGAAGGGCGGCATCGTTACCTGGGAAACCCAGCAGACCGACTATCCCCGCACGCGCCCGGACCTGCCCAACCACGAGCCTCGCGGCTGTTCCCGGGGGGCCAGCTACTCCTGGTACCTCTATTCCGGCAACCGGGTGAAATACCCGCTCATCCGCTCCCGGCTGATAAAGCTGTGGCGCGAAGCCCGTGCGGTCCAGACCCCCGTGGCCGCGTGGGCATCCATTGTCGAGAACCCCGAGAAGCGTGCCGCTTATACGAAAAAGCGCGGCCTCGGCGGGTTCGTCCGCTCCTCGTGGGATGAGGTGAACGAAATCATCGCCGCGGCAAATGCCTATACGGCGAAAACCTACGGACCCGACCGGGTGATCGGCTTCTCGCCGATCCCGGCCATGTCCATGGTCTCCTACGCCGCGGGGTCGCGGTACCTGTCTCTCATGGGCGGCGTCTGCATGTCGTTTTACGACTGGTACTGCGATCTGCCGCCGGCTTCGCCGCAGACCTGGGGTGAGCAGACGGACGTTCCCGAAAGCGCGGACTGGTACAATTCCGGATTCCTCATGCTATGGGGGTCCAACGTCCCGCAGACCCGAACCCCCGACGCCCACTTCTATACCGAGGCGCGATACAACGGCACCCAATCGGTGGTCGTCAGCCCGGACTACTCGGAGGCGTCCAAGTTCGCCGACTTGTGGCTGCATCCCAAGCAAGGCACCGATTCGGCCCTAGCCATGGCCATGGGACACGTCATCCTGCGCGAGTTCCATATCGACCGCCAGGCGCAATACTTCGAGGATTACGCCCGTCAGTACACCGACATGCCCATGCTGGTGCGGCTGGTCGAAAAGGACGGCCGCTACGTGCCCGACCGGATGCTCCGGGCATCCGACTTCGCCGATGGCTTGGGCGAGACGACCAACGCCGAATGGAAGACCGTCGGCGTCGACGCGAAAAGCGGGGAGCCCGTGGTGCCCCGAGGCTCGGTCGGCTTCCGCTGGGACGAGCCGGGCAAGTGGAACCTGGAGGAAAAGGATGCGGCGGGGCGGGATACCCAACTGAGCCTGACCTTCATCATGGAAGAGGACCGCGATGATGTGGTCGAGGTTGGTTTCCCCTATTTCGGCAATCGCGAACACGACGTGTTCAAGGGCACCGACCATCCGGACGTGCTCTATCGCCGGCTGCCGGTAAAAGAGGTCGCGCTCAAGGACGGCAAGGCGCTGGCCGCGACCGTGTTCGACCTGTTTGTCGCCAATTACGGTCTCGACAGGGGCCTCGAGGACCAACATGTCGCCACCGGCTACGAGGACAATGTTCCCTACACGCCGGCCTGGGCGGAAGCGATCACCGGCGTTCCGGCGGCACAGATCATCTCGGTCGCCCGCGCCTTTGCCGACAATGCCGAGAAGACCAACGGCAAGTCCATGGTCATCCTCGGGGCGGGTCTCAACCACTGGTACCACATGGACATGAACTACCGGGGCATCATCAATCTCTTGGTGATGTGCGGGTGCGTCGGCCAGTCGGGGGGCGGCTGGTCCCACTATGTGGGGCAGGAAAAGCTCCGGCCCCAGACCGGCTGGCTGCCGTTGGCCTTCGCCCTCGATTGGGGGCGGCCGCCCCGGCATATGAACTCCACGTCCTTCTGGTATGCGCACACGGACCAGTGGCGCTACGAGACTTTGGGCGTCGACGAGATCATCTCCCCGACGGCCCCCGGGGGACCGTGGGACGGGGCGCTGATCGATTACAACGTCCGCGCCGAGCGCATGGGCTGGCTGCCGTCGGCGCCACAGCTCAAGCGCAATTCGCTCACCATCGCCGACGAGGCCGCCAAGGCCGGCAAGGAGCCGAAGGAGTACGTGGTCGATGCGCTGCGTTCGGGCGAATTGCAGATGTCCTGCGAGGACCCGGACGATCCCGCCAACTGGCCCCGCAATCTCTTCGTCTGGCGGTCCAACCTGTTGGGGTCATCGGGCAAGGGGCACGAATATTTCCTCAAGCATCTGCTCGGAACGTCCCACGGGGTGATGAACAAGGATCTCGGCGAACAGGGGGGCGCCAAACCCAACGATGTGACCTGGCACGATGAAGCGCCGGAAGGAAAACTGGATCTTCTCGTGACCCTCGACTTCCGGATGTCCACCACCTGCGTCTATTCGGACATCGTTTTGCCGACGGCCACCTGGTACGAGAAAAACGACCTCAATACCTCCGACATGCATCCGTTTATCCATCCGCTGACCGGCGCGGTGGATCCGGTTTGGGAATGCCGTTCGGATTGGGACATCTACAAGGGGATCGCCGAGAAATTCTCCGAGGTGGCGCCCGAGGTCCTGGGAGTCGAGAAGGACGTGGTCATGGTGCCGATCCTCCACGACACGCCGGCGGAGATGGCTCAGGGCCTCGACGTGAAGGAATGGAAGAAGGGGGAGGTCGATCCCATCCCCGGCAAGACCATGCCCCAAATCGCCGTGATCGAGCGGGACTATCCGAACCTCTACAAGCGGTTTACGGCGCTGGGACCCCTGATGACCGAGCTGGGCAACGGCGGCAAGGGGATCAACTGGAACACCGCCCACGAGGTGGAGAACCTGGCAAGTCTCAATGGGGTTGTGACCGAGGAAGGTCCGACCAAGGGTATGCCCCGGATCGAAAGCGACATCGACGCCGCCGAGGTGATCCTGATGCTGGCGCCCGAAACCAACGGCGAGGTTGCCGTGAAGGCGTGGGAGGCATTGTCCGCGAACACCGGACGCGACCACACCCACCTCGCCGTTCCCAAGGAGGACGAGAAGATCCGGTTCCGGGATGTGGTAGCGCAGCCCCGAAAGATCATCTCGTCGCCCACCTGGTCGGGCCTGGAATCGGAGAAGGTCTGTTACAACGCGGGCTACACCAACGTCCATGAGCTGATTCCGTGGCGGACCCTCTCCGGACGGCAGCAGCTCTATCAGGATCATTTGTGGATGCGGGCGTTCGGCGAAGCGCTTTGCGTCTACCGTCCGCCGGTCGATCTCAAGACGGTCAAGCCGATCATCGACGAGAAACCGAACGGCAACGACCAGGTGGTCTTGAACTTCATCACCCCGCACCAGAAATGGGGCATCCACTCGACCTATACCGACAATCTGTTGATGCTGACCCTCAATCGGGGCGGGCCGGTGGTCTGGATTTCCGAGGTCGACGCCCGAAAGGCGGGGATCGAGGATAACGACTGGGTGGAGGCCTACAACATCAACGGCGCGTTGACGGCGCGGGCGGTGGTCTCCCAGCGGATGCGGGAGGGCACCATCTTCATGTACCACGCCCAGGAAAAGACCATTAATACCCCGGGCGCGGAGACGACGGGCAACCGCGGCGGCATCCACAATTCGGTGACCCGCGCCATCGTCAAGCCCACCCATATGATCGGCGGGTACGCCCAGCAGTCCTACGGCTTCAATTACTACGGAACCGTCGGGTCCAACCGGGACGAGTTCGTCATTGTCCGCAAAATGGAAAACGTTGATTGGCTCGAGCGCCCGGCGCCCGATGCCGAGGAGATCGTCTGATGAAAATCCGCGCGCAAATCGGAATGGTGCTCAATCTCGACAAGTGCATCGGCTGCCACACCTGTTCGGTGACCTGCAAGAACGTGTGGACCAACCGCGAAGGCATGGAATACGCCTGGTTCAACAATGTCGAGACCAAGCCCGGCGTCGGTTATCCCAGGGAATGGGAGAACCAGGACAAGTGGAACGGCGGATGGACCCGCACCGGCAGCGGCAAGATTCACCCCAAGATGGGCAATAAATGGCAGATCCTCGCCAAGATTTTCGGCAATCCGGACCTGCCCGAGATCGACGACTATTACGAACCGTTCGACTTCGATTACGAGCATCTGCAAACCGCCCCCGAACTGGAAGCGACTCCGACGGCCCGGCCGCGTTCGGCGATCACCGGCGAACGGATGGAGAAGATCGAATGGGGACCCAACTGGGAGGAGATTCTCGGCGGCGAGTTTTCCAAACGGTCGGCGGACAAGAACTTCGACGAGATCGAAAAATCGATCTACGGCGAGTTCGAGAACACCTTCATGATGTATTTGCCGCGGCTGTGCGAGCACTGCCTCAACCCGACCTGTGTCGCGGCGTGTCCCTCGGGCGCCATCTACAAGCGCGAAGAAGACGGGGTCGTGCTCATCGATCAGGAAAAGTGCCGGGGCTGGCGAATGTGCGTGTCGGGCTGCCCCTACAAGAAGATTTATTACAACTGGTCGACCGGCAAATCCGAGAAGTGCACCTTCTGCTATCCACGCATCGAGGCCGGCGAGCCGACGGTGTGTTCCGAGACCTGCGTCGGCCGCATCCGTTACCTGGGCGTGGTGCTCTACGACGCCGACGGCATCGAAAAGGCGGCGGCGACGGAAAGCACGGCCGACCTCTACGAAGCGCAGTTGGGTGTCTTTCTCGACCCCGGCGATCCCGAGGTGCAGTCCCGGGCGCGCAAAGACGGCGTACCCGAGGCCTGGCTGACGGCGGCGCAGGCCTCGCCGGTCTACAAGATGGCCATGGATTGGAAGGTGGCCTTCCCGCTGCATCCCGAATACCGGACACTGCCCATGGTCTGGTACGTGCCGCCCCTGTCGCCCATCCAGTCGGCGGCCAATTCGGGCCTGATCGATCTCGAGAACGAGATTCCCGACGTGCGCTCGCTGCGCATTCCGGTGAAGTATCTCGCCAACCTGCTGACCGCCGGTGAGGAGGAGCCGGTCGTCCTTGCCCTGGAACGTATGCTGGCCATGCGGGCCTATATGCGGACCAAGAAAATCAGAGGCGAGCCGGATACCTCGATGGCGGCGCGGGTCCAACTGACACCCCGGCAGATCGAAGACATGTACCACGTGATGGCCATCGCCAATTACGAGGACCGCTTCGTCATTCCTACGTCGCACCGCGAGGTCACCGAGGATGCGTACGATTTGCGCGGCGGCTGCGGGTTCAGTTTCGGCAATGGCTGCTCCGGCGGCACCAGCACCGCGAACCTGTTCGGCAACTCGGGCAAGCGGCATATGACCCCGATCGATGCCCTGGAAAAGGAGCGCGGATAATGAGCCGAATCTACAAAGTGCTGTCGGCGCTTCTCAGCTATCCGACCGCGGAAATCGTGGAAGCCGCGCCGGCCATGCGGGTTGCCGTGAGGGATGCCGCCGAACTGCCGTCTCACGGCCGTAGGGCGCTGTTGACCTTCATCGACGAACTGGCCGCCGGCGATCTGATCGACATGCAGGAACGCTACGTGATGCTGTTCGACCGTACCCGGTCCCTGTCCTTGCACCTGTTCGAGCACGTTTGGGGCGAAAGCCGGGACCGCGGGCAGGCGATGGTCGATCTGGGCCTGCTGTACGAGCGGCACGGCCTCGAGCTGTCGGCCAGGGAGCTTCCCGACTATCTGCCCCTGTTCCTCGAATTCCTGTCGACCCTGCCGGCGGACGAGGCGCGCGCGCTAATGGCCGAACCGGTGGACGTTCTCGCCACCCTCCATCAGCGCCACCGAAAGCGCGGCACCGTCTATGCGCCCGTGTTCGGGGTGCTGGAGAAACTTGCCGCGACGGCGCCCAACGAACTGGTGGTCGCGGAGCTGCTGTCGCAGCCCGAAGACGACCCCGATGACCTCGAGGCGCTCGACGAAATCTGGGAAGAGGAAGCCGTCCAGTTCGGCCCCGACTCGGCCGGGCAGGGCATCGAGAACCGCGGTCCGGCCTGCGGCGGCGGACTTCCGGACGGCAACCCGGTCAACTGAGGAGACGGCGAATGGAGAATTTCCTAAACACGCTCGCTTTCGGGATCTACCCCTATATCGCTCTCGCGGTGTTCATCCTGGGCTCCATCATTCGTTACGACCGTGAGCCTTACACGTGGCGGTCCGGATCGAGCCAGCTTCTTCGCCGCCGCCAGTTGATTTGGGGATCGGTGCTCTTCCACCTCGGCGTCCTGGTGGTTTTCTTCGGTCACCTCATCGGCCTCCTGACCCCGATCGAGGTCTTTGACGCGCTTGGCGTATCCCACGGCGCCAAGCAGATACTGGCGATCGTCCTGGGCGGTATTGCCGGGCTCGCGGCGTTGATCGGCGCGACCATGCTCATCCACCGGCGCCTGTTCGACGCCCGGATCCGCGCCACCTCGACATTCGGCGATCATGCGGTGATCATCCTGCTATGGGTGCAGTTGGCCCTCGGCCTGGCGACCATCCCGCTTTCCATGGGCCACCTGGACGGCGGCGAGATGCTCAAGTTCATGGCCTGGGCGCAGGGCATCTTCACCTTCAACGCCGGGGCGGCCGATCTGGTTGCCGGGGCGCATCCCATCTTCAAGCTTCACCTGCTGCTCGGATTGACCATCTTCCTGATCTTCCCGTTTACCCGGCTGGTGCACATGTTCAGCGCGCCGGTACGCTACATTTGGCGGCCCGGGTATCAGATCGTCCGAACGCGCTCCGCCGCGCGGTAGCGATCGCCCTAGAGCCGATCATGGTTTGCCGGAATCGCTTGCGATTCCGGCAATCCATGTGAATCGGCTCTACACTATTGAAATAGATCGGATTCACATGTTTTGACGAAACCGCGCCGTGGTTCCGTCAAAACATGACCCGATCTAGGGCCATCCCGCTTCACTTTCCCGGGCGGTTCTGTGATCCTGAGTTCTAGCGGTCGCCGGCCTGTCCCGTCCGGGCCTGGCTGGGTTTGTCCGCTTGAATGGAGCCAAGTCACGGGTAGATATGGCGGATCCGCGTTCATTCCTTCTGGATCTATTTCATCGGGCCGTCGAGGTTGCCCAGCCTGCCGCCTGCGTGCCCGCCAATCTGCCCGAACCGCCAACCGGCCGGACATATGTCGTCGGGGCAGGGAAGGCATCCGCCGCCATGGCGCGGGCGGTGGAACGGAACTGGTCCGGCGCGATATCGGGTCTGGTCGTGACGCGGTACGGCTTCGAGGCCGACTGCGACCAAATCGAAATCGCCTGCGCATCTCATCCGGTCCCGGATCGGGCCGGGCTGGCCGCAGCCGGGCGGATCGTCGAGATCGCCGGACAGGCGGGGCCGGACGATCTGCTTCTGGTGCTGATATCGGGCGGCGGGTCCGCCCTGCTGACCCTGCCGGCGGACGGCCTCACGCTGGAGGACAAACAGGCCGTCAATGGGGCGCTGCTGAATTCCGGAGCGCCCATCGAGGCCATGAACTGCATCCGGAAGCATCTGTCGAAGATCAAGGGCGGGCGGCTTGCCGCCGCGTCCGGCGGCGCACCGGTTCATACCATGGTGATATCGGATGTGGTCGGCGACGACCTCTCGACCATCGCCTCGGGGCCCACGGTGCCCGATCCCACCACCTACGCCGACGCCCGCGCCTATGTCGAGCGCTACCATATCGAACTGCCGGCGGCATCGATCAGGATCCTCGAAGACGAAGCGGACGAGACGCCCAAGCCGGGCGGTCCGGTATTCGATCGTGCCCGGACGACGATTATCGCCGCGCCGTCCGCTTCCATCGAGGCGGCCGCGGCGTCGGCGAGGGCCGCCGGATACAACGTGATTTCCCTCGGTGACCGGATCGAGGGCGAGGCGCGCGAGGTCGGCCGGGAACACGCGCGAATGGCCCTGAAGGCGGCAGCCGGCACGATCATACTGTCGGGGGGTGAATTGACTGTGACCCTGGACAAACGGGGCCGCGGCGGCCCCAACGCCGAATATGCTCTTGCTTTGGCGGAGGCGCTCGGCGGAGAGCGGCCGGTCTTTGCGCTGGCGGCGGATACCGACGGCATCGACGGCAGTGAAGACAATGCCGGCGCCATCGTCGAGCCGGATACCCTGGTCCGGGCCGGGCGAATGGGCATGAACCCCGCCCGGTATCTTCGGGATCACAATTCGTACGATTTTTTCGCCGAGCTCGACGATCTGGTCATGACCGGGCCCACCCAGACCAACGTCAATGATTTCCGCGCCATTCTGGTGGCCGGTTAGGGCGAGATGGTTCAACTGTGAATCGACAGGGGATTTCCTTGGTTGGCTTGAGTTGATTCCTTGTCATGGCGTCGTCACAAGATTCCCCTCACCCAGCTCCAAATGAAGAACGTCATGGCCGGGCCCACTGGACCGGCTTTGCCGGCCAGCCGGCAAAGTGGCCCGGCCATCCACCCGGTCAATCCCCGGCGGGGAATGACCTTTTGTATCACTGCCCCCCAAAGCGTGGATCACCGGGTCAAGTTTTTTCGCAATCTTCATTTTTCATTTATTTACAGATAGTTAGTATAGTT
>JAPPFK010000107.1 GCA_028823885.1 Rhodospirillales bacterium
GCCTAGGGGACGGGCGGTTCGAGCCCGCCGTCCCTCGCCATGAGCCCGGCGTGATCCGCAAGTTCCATCAATTGGGCGAGGGCCCCGATCACCCCTCGTTGATGCCGGCGTAGCGGCGAAGGCGGATGTCGGCCTGCTCCTTGTGGCCGGCGAAGCCTTCGAGCGCGCAGAGCCGCGAGCAGTACTTGCCGATTTTCACCGAGGCTTCCTCGGTAATCCGCTGGTAGGTGTGGGTCTTGATGAACTTGCCCACCCACAGGCCGCCGGTGTAGCGCCCCGCCCGCTTGGTCGGCAGGGTGTGATTCGTGCCGATCACCTTGTCGCCATAGGAAACATTGGTTTCGGGCCCGAGAAACAGCGCGCCGTAGTTGGTCAGGTGGTCGAGGAAATATTGCGGATCCCTGGTCATGACCTGAACGTGCTCCGAGGCGATGTCGTCGGCCACCCGGACCATCTCGTCGTAGCCGTCGCAGACGATCACCTGACCGTAGTCGCGCCACGCGGCGCCCGCGGTCTCGCCGGTCGGCAGGATTTCCAGCTGGCGTTCGATCTCGGCCATGGTGTCGCGGGCCAGCGCCTCGGAATTCGTGACCAGGACGGCCGGCGAGGTGGGGCCGTGCTCCGCCTGGCCCAGCAGGTCCGCGGCGCACAGCTCGCCGTCCACGGTCTCGTCGGCGATCACCAGGGTCTCGGTCGGGCCGGCGAGCAGATCGATGCCGACACGGCCGAAGAGTTGGCGCTTGGCCTCGGCGACATAGGCGTTCCCGGGCCCGACCAGCATGTCGACCGGCTGGATATCGCCCGCGCCGAGGGCCATGGCGCCCATGGCCTGCACGCCGCCGAGGCAATAGATTTCATCGGCGCCCGCGAGGTCCTGGGCGACGACGATGGCGGGCGACGGCTTCCCTTCGAAGGGCGGCGCGCAGGCGGCGATGCGCTTCACGCCGGCCACATTGGCGGTCACCACCGACATATGCGCCGACGCCACCATGGGATACCGTCCGCCCGGCACGTAACAGCCGACCGCGTTTACCGGCACGTTCCTGTGGCCCAGGACGACGCCGGGATAGGTCTCTTCCTCCACGTCGACCAGGGCGGCCTTCTGAATCTCGGCGAAGTTGCGGATTTGCGCCTGGGCGAACTTGATATCCTCGATGTTCCGCTCGGTCACCTGATCGTAGCAGGCGTCGATGCCGGCCCGGCTCATTCGGAAGTCGTCGGGCGCATAGCTGTCGAATTTTTCGGCATACTCCCGAACGGCGTCCATGCCGCGGGCTTCGATATCGGCGAGAATATCCTCGACGATCCTGCGAACCTTGGCGTCCTGTTCCTTGGCCTCTTCGGCGGTGATGCCTTCCTTGAGATAGCGGGCCATTGTGGTCTCCCTGGATCGGTGGCTTTAATGTCGCTGGACTTTACGGGATGCCAATCGGGACATAAAGACGCGAACGGGGAGAACGGGTATGAGCGAGGCGGGACTCTCGGTGGACCTATCGGGCCAAACGGCCCTGGTGACCGGCGCCGGCAAGGGCCTCGGCCGGGCGAGCGCCCTGGCGCTGGCCGAGGCGGGCGCGGATGTGATCGGCGTCTCGCGAACCGAAGAGGACCTCAAGAGCCTTCAGGCGGAAAATCCGGACCGGATCAGCTACTGGGCCGAGGATGTTCTTGCCGACGGCCTCTACCGCAGGATCGAAGGCCTGGAGAAGCTCCATATCGTCGTCACGTCGGCGGGCGGCAACAAGCCGGAGCCGGTGACCGATATCACCGCCGAAACGCTTCAATGGATGACCGGACTCAACCTGACATCCGTGATCCGCACCTGTCAGAGCGCCGTCCGGGTGATGCGCCGGGGCGGATACGGCTCGATCGTCAATATCTCGTCCCAGATGGGCCATGTCGGCGCGCCCAACCGCACCCTCTACTGCGCCACCAAGCATGGGGTCGAGGGATTCACCAAGGCCCTCGGCGTGGAAGTCGCGCCTGAAGGCATTCGCGCCAATACGGTCGCCGCGACCTTCGTCGATACGCCCATGACCCGGCCCATGTTCGAGAACCCGGCGTTCAAGGCCACCGTGCTCAACAACATCGCGACCGGCAGGCTGGCGGACCTCTCGGACGTGGCCGGCGCGGTTCTCTACCTCTGCTCGCCCGCCGCCGCCATGGTGACCGGCACCTCGATCCGGGTCGATGGCGGCTGGACCGCCTGGTAGCCGGCTGTTGGACCGCCCGGGCCCTGCCCGCTATCATTCCGCCAGGCGGAAAACGCGACATGTCGGAAACAAAACGCATCCGGGCGCTGGAGCGCGGCCTCGAGGTGATGGAGGCGCTCCAGGACCGGCGCGCCGCATCCCTCAAGGACCTCTACGAGTCGACCGGGCTGCCGCGCCCGACGCTGATCAGGATACTCCACACCCTTGAAACCGCCGGCGTGGTCCGGCGATCCATCGGCGACGGGCTTTATCGCGCGACCTACCGGCTGCAGCGGTTGGCGGGCGGCGGAGACGAGAGCGACCGTCTGGCGGATATCGCCGCGCCGGTCATCGATGCCCTGTGCCGGCGGCTGACCTGGCCGTCCGATCTCGCGGTCCTCGAACCGGAGCGCCGCGAAAGCATGATCCTCAAGGAGACCAGCCGGCCCACCTCACCGATCATGCTCAACCGGGACCGGCTGGGATACGAAATCTGCATGAGCCTGTCTTCCGTCGGCCGGGCCTATCTGGCCTTCTGCCCGGAGGACGAACGGCGGGACATCATCGCCCGTCTCAGGAAATCCGCCGATCCTCTCAATCGCCGGGTCGGCGGCGGCCGGGAGTTTCAAGCGACCCTGGATGCCGTCCGCGACGCGGGATATGCGGTGCGCGACCCCGCCTTCGGCGGCGGGCAGGGACAACTGCGCAACGCCTATGACGACGGGTTGGAGGCCATGGCGGTGCCGCTGGCCGGTGAGGGCAAAGTGCATGGGACCGTCTCGATGGTCTGGCCGCGCAAGGCGTTCACCGTCGAGGCGTTCGCCGCCGAGCACCTGACCGCCCTTCAGGATGCCGCGCGCGAGATCGTCGTCGCGGTCGAAACCTGACCCGGCTAGTCCGCTTTTTCGAGGTCTTCGATCACCGCATCGAGGAAGAGAGATGCCTCCGCGCCGGCGACCGCCCGGTGATCGAAGGTCAGCGACAGGGGCATGATCCTCCGGATTGCGATCTCGCCTTCGTAGGGCACGACATCGGGCCGGGCCCGGCCCGCCCCGAGTATGGCGACCTGGGGCGGCGGGACGATGGGCGTTACGTAGCGGGCCCGGTAAGGACCGGCATTGGTGAGCGTGATGGTCGCGCCGCGCAGTTCTTCCGCCGGCACGGTCCGCGCCTCGATATCGGCGTGCATACGGTCGAGGCCGCCGCGCAGGTCCGCGGCATCCCGGTTGGCGACGTCGCGCAGCACCGGGACGAACAGGCCGTCGTCGGTGTTTACGGCGACACCGAGGTCGATCTTGGTATGAACCCGGATGCCTTCCGCGGCGCTGTCGTACCAGCTGTTGAGCTGGGGCACCGCCGCGACACCGGCGATCAGCGCCCGCACCAGCCGCATCGTGACGTCCTGCCCCGCCCGCCAATCCTCGATATCCGCATCCTCCATCACGGTCGTGGCGGCAATCTCGGCGTTGGCCTGCGCCATGCGCTTCGCCATGGCCCGCCGCACGCCGCGAAGCGGCTCAAGCGGTTCGGCTTCCGCGATATCGGCCGCGGCCTCCTCGACATCGCGGACCGTGACAACCCCGCCCCGTCCGGTCGCCGTCACCAGATCCAGGTTGACCCCGAGCTTTCGCGCCAGCGCGCGGACCGCCGGCGCCGCCTTGACCGTCGGACGCGGCCCGGCGCTTTCCACTTCCACGCCGGGCTCCTGGGCGACCGCATCGTCCTTCGAGCCCAAACGGCCGACCACGCCGCCGGCATCATCGTGCGCTCCCTCGGTAAAACTCACCAGCGGACTGCCCACTTCGACCACGTCACCGGCCTCGGCGAACAGTTTTGCGATACGGCCGGCCTGCGGCGAAGGCACCTCGACCACCGCCTTGTCGGTTTCCACGCTGAGCAGCGGCTGATCGGCAACCACCGAGTCGCCCTCATGGACATGCCAGGCGACGATCTCGGCCTCCTGCAGGCCTTCGCCGAGATCGGGAAGCAGAAAATCACTCATTGGGCTCTCCGGTTGCTATTCGGCCGCCTGACCGGCGGGCTCGTCGGGAAAGGCTATGGCCCGGCGGGCGGCGGCGGTAATCCGATCCGCCGTCACGGCGTAACGGTGTTCGGTCCGCGGGCCGGGAGGAATGACGTCATAACCCGTCACGCGCTCGACCGGCGAGAGGAGGCTCAGCAGCCCGCGCTCGGCAAGCCGGGCGGCGATCTCGGCGCCAAAGCCGCCGGTATAGGGCGCCTCGTGGACAATGACGCAGCGCCCGGTCTTCTCCACCGAGGCCAGGATGCTGTCCATATCGAGAGGCGTAAGCGTTGCAACGTCGATCACTTCCGCCGACAGGCCCTGCTCGTCCAGGGCCTCGGCCGCCTCCAGGGTTTCCTTGATGGAGGCGCCCCAGCTCACCAGGGTAACATCGCGGCCCTCGCGGAGGACGAAGCAGAGGTCGAGGGGCAATTCTTCGCCGTCATCCGCGACCTCCTGCTTGACGGTCCGGTAAAGACGCTTCGGCTCGAAAAACGCGACGGGATCGGGACTGCCGATTGCGGCCAGCAGCAGACCGTAGGCGCGGGCCGGCGAGGACGGAATGACGACGCGGATTCCCGGGATATGGGCGAAAAGCGCCTCCATGCTCTCGGAATGATGTTCCGGGCCGTGAATGCCGCCGCCGTACGGCGCACGAATGACCAGGGGGCAGCTCAGCCGCCCGCGGGTCCTGTTGCGAAGCCGCGAAACGTGACTCACCACCTGATCCAAGGCCGGGTAGATGAACCCCATGAACTGGAATTCCGCGACCGGCCTGAGACCCTCGGCCGCCATGCCGACGGCAACGCCGGCGATCGCCGCTTCCGCCAGCGGGGTGTCGATGACCCGGTCGGCGCCGAAGGCATCCCGGAGGCCCTCGGTGGCGCGAAACACGCCGCCGTTCACGCCGATGTCCTCTCCCAGGAGAACGACATCCGGGTCATCGGCGAGCGCGCGGCCAAGCGCCAAGGTGACCGCCCCGACCAGGGTGACCTCAGCCATGACCATCCCCTTCGCCGGTTTCTCCGGCAAAGCGCGCCATCACCTGCCGCCGCTGCCCGGCCAGGTCCGCCGGCACCTCCGCGTACAGGTGGTCGAACATGGCCTCGGGCGGGGGCGGCGTCGAGGCGGCATGCCCGTCGACCGTTTCCTCCAGCCGGGAATCGATCTCGGCGATCAGCTGCTCTTCGTCCTCCTTGGACCACAGCCCCTCATCGCTCAAGTAGGTGCGGAGCCGCTGAACCGGCTCCTCCTTCCACTGCTCCGACAGCGGGCCAGGATCGCGGTACCGGCTCGCATCATCGGCGGTGGAATGGTCCGTCAGCCGGTGCGTCAGGCACTCGACGACGCTCGGTCCTCCCCCGTCCCGGGCGCGGGCGAGCGCGCGGCCGATGACGTCATAGACGGCAACGGCGTCGTTGCCGTCGGCCTGCTCCCCGGGGATTCCGGCGGCAATCGATTTTTGAGCCAGGGTTCCGGCCGCCGACTGCCGGTCCCGGGGCATGGAGATCGCCCAACCGTTGTTGTTGATGGCGAACACCACCGGCGCCCGCCACACCCCGGCGAAGTTCATCGCTTCGTAAAAATCTCCCTTGGACGTGCCCCCATCCCCGATGATCGCCAGCGCGGCGCGTCTTTCGCCGCGCAATTTCATGGCGTAAGCGGCGCCGACCGCATGGGTAACCTGGGTCGCTATGGGGATCGCCTGGGGGAAATCGGCGCGGGGCCCGGCAAAATCGTTGCCGCGCTCGTCGCCGCCGAGAATCAAGAGGGCCTCGGCAAGTGTGATTCCGCGGGCGAGCTGCGACGGCATATCCCGGTAGGTGGGAAACAGGGCGTCGTCTTCGGCCATCGCATGGGCAAGCCCGATGTGAAACGCTTCCTGGCCGAGCGTCGGCGGATAGGTGGGGATGCGGCCGGTGCGCTGCAGCGAAATCATCTTGGCGTCGAAGCGCCTCGCCATGACCATCTCCCGGTAAAGCCGGGTCAGGACCTGTGTGCCGGCGGAATTGGGCAAGGCGGCGACCGCCCGCCCTTCGGCATCGATATAGCGCGTGAACGGGATTTCCGGGCCGGCCATCTGGACGCCTCCTTGCGCTTGGCGGGTTCGCACCGGCCCTCGGCGGGCCGCCGCGTGGACGAGAAACTGACCGGTGCCGGCCTTGTCGAAATCTGCCCGCTTTCCGGTATGTCCCGACTCTACGGCAAGGTCCATGCAAGGAATTTGCAAAGGACTCCCACATATCCACAGAAAATGCGAAAATCGGAGGTTAAGTCCACAAGAGAGGCAAGGATCATGCAGGGAATGGCGCTGGATGCCGCCGATGTCCGCATACTCAACCATTTGCAAACCCATGGACGGGCCTCGAATGCCGAGTTGGCCGAAATTGCGTTCCTGTCGGCGTCCCAATGCCACCGCCGGGTGAAGCGCCTGGAAGCCGAGGGCGTCATCGACGGCTACCGGGCCGAGGTGGACCCGGCGGCCGTGGGCCTGGATATCTCGGCGTTTATCCATGTCTCCCTAAGTGCGCATGGAGAAAACCCGGCGATCGCATTCGTCGAGGCCGTCGAAAATCTAGCGGAGGTAACCGAGTGCTATTCGCTGGCCGGAGACACGGACTATCTGCTCCGGGTCTCCATGCCCACCCTGCAGGCATTTTCCGAGTTTCTGATGAACGAACTCATTCCCCTTCCCGGGATCGGCAGTGTCAAATCCTATGTGGTGCTGGAGGAAATCCGCCGCAGCCGGGCGCTCCCCATCGCCGAGATCTCCGGTTCCTAATTCAGAGAGTGGCGGCGGTCCCCAATAGGGCCGTACACCGTGCCGCCGCTTGGCACGTCAATAGCGTGTCGTAACGAATTCACCGATCGTATAGGCTGGAAGCCGCTAAATCAGCGATTCCTCATCGGGGGGCCGGGGGTGGCCGCATCATCCAGCGATGCCTTGTCGGACAAGGCCGAAATCAACGACGTTCTGCTGACTTGGGGTCAGGCCCGGGATCGGGGCGAATGGGATACGCTCAGGGCCTGCTTCCAGCCCGATGCGACAGTTCACATTGCCTGGATTTCCGATACCGCCGAGGAATTCGTTCGGCGGTCGGCGGGCATGCTCGCCGAGTGGAAAGAGGGTGAGTCGAGCAAACACTTCATCGGCGGCGGCGAGGTTACGCTCAACGCAAATCGCGCCTATAGCAGGTGTCATGTGAACTTGATTTCACGGCTGTCCGCGGACGGCATCCTGTTCGATTGGGAATTTTGGGGCCAGTTCCACGATCTGTTCGAGCGCCGCGAAGACGGCGTGTGGCGGATATTCAAGCGAACGATGGTTTACGAGAAGGACCGCCTCGACCCGGTCATCGCCGGCCAGCTGCCGGACGGCTATTTTGACGCGGCAACACTGGAGTCCCATCCCCATCAGATCAGGTTTCTGGCTTGGCGGCTTTCGCTCACCGGCAGGAAGCCCGTCGAGGATGTCGTATTGGCGCGAACCGAGGGCGAAACCCGCCTGATCGACGAGTGCCGAAATTGGATCAGGAGTTCCTGAACCACGGGTGATGCGCGGGGTGTCTGTGCGCCCTCCGTCTTTTGCTCTAGAATCGGCCGGAGCGCTGTGATTGTTCGCAGATGAGCCAAATGGACCGGATCGTTCCCAGATACACGGCTATCGGCGTCCTCTTCGGATGCCTGTTTCCGATTGCTGCCTGGATTTTGGATCTGAGTTGGGGCGGGACGACGCCGAGCGTCCAGGCGATCATCGACATCCATCGGGCCTCGCCCGTCCACTTCATCGTCGATTTGGCGCCGATCGTCCTTGGCGCCACGTTTTTCTTCCTGGGCGCCAAGCAGCGGCATTTGGCGGCCGCGAGCGAGGCGCTCCGAGGCGATGCCGTCGAGCGCGCCGAAGCCCTCAACCAAAGCGAAGCCCGAATCAAGGATTTCACCAACATTCCCAACCAGCGCTTCTGGGAAACCGACGAGGACCACGTTTTCACCTATGTGTCGGGCGGAATTGGACGAACGTTCATGAGCACCATCGACGACGCCGTCGGGAACAAACGCTGGGAGCTTCCGGGCGTCACAGCATCGGAGGAGGCTTGGAGGGCGCACAAGGCCGATATAGCCGCCCGGCGCCCAATCAATGATTTCCGTTGTACTCAGACGGACACGGCCGGGAACATCACGCACCTGAACATCAATGGCCATCCCTTTTATGACGAGAATGACAATTTCCGCGGCTATCGGGGCACCACGACAAACATCACCCAGCAGGTCGAGGCCGCGAGAGCGGTCGAACAGTCCGAGGAGAAATACCGGCACCTGTTCGAATTCGCCGAAGACTCGATCTTCATCGTCGATACGGACACGTTCAGATTTTTGGATGTCAACCGCGCCGCCGCACGGCGCCTTGGGTATACCACCGGGGAACTCATCGGCAAATTCGTGATGGACATCAACGCAGAGGACTTCAGGCCGGAAGAAACCGCCCGCCGGCTTGAACGTATCCGGGAGGAGGGCAGCCAGACTTTTGAAACCGTGCACGTCCGCAAGGACGGATCCAAGCTGCCGGTCGAAATCAGTTCGCGGTTCGTCAGCTACGGCAACCGGGAGGTTCTGGAGAGTATCGTCCGCGACATCACCGAACGAAAGGAAATCGAGCGTCTCAAGAACGAGTTCATTTCGACGGTCAGTCATGAACTCCGCACGCCGTTGACTTCGATTATCGGATCCCTCGGACTGATGCGCGGGAACGCCCTGGGCGAAAACTCCCGGCAGGTTCGGCAACTCATCGAGGTCGCCCACGGCAACTCGGAACGGCTGGTCCGGCTGATCAACGACATACTCGACATCGAGAAAATCGAATCCGGCAGCATGGAATTCGAGATGCAGCCGGTGGACCTCAATGCACTGGTGGAACAGGCCATCGCCGACAACGAGGGCTACGCGGATCGGTTCGGCGTCATTCTGGTCAAGG
>JAPPFK010000164.1 GCA_028823885.1 Rhodospirillales bacterium
GGGTTAGGGTGAGGGGGTGCGCGAAGCTCCCTCACTGCACGCGGATATGACCCCCAATAAAACGAAGCCGCTCTAGCTGGTCACTCTCTGCAAGGTGAACTGGCGGTTGGAGGTGTAGGGCCGGACCTGTTCCGGCCAGCGGCCGTATTCGACCGCCTCCCCCCACTCCCTTGATTTCAAGACCTCGGGGCTTTCGATCTCGTAGATGGCGGTGAATTTCGGCTTGTCGGCGGTGGGAAATTCCTTCACCTCGCCGCCGATACCGAGGATCAGCGGCACCTTCTCCATCCGCGAAACGGATACCACACCGGGAATTTTCATGATCGCCGGGATGTGTTCCGTATCGTAGACCTCGTTCAGGAGGTCTTCCTTGCCGGGCTCCACGTCCATGGCAGCGATGAGCAGATAGTTTCCCGGTTTGGGCATGGCCCGCCCTAGTGCCCGCCCTAGTGAATGTCCGCGTCGGGATTGGCGTGGGCGAGGATGATGGATTGGTCCACCTTCGCCTTCAGCGCCGCCGGATCACTCAGCTTTTCGGTCCAGCCGTCCAGCAGCTCATCGAGCGTCGCCATCCCTTCCCTGCGCACCATACCGTAGCCCCGCGCCCAGATCGCCGCCTTGGCGGTCTGGACGGCGAGTTCCATGTCGACGGGGGCGGCGGCCCGGATGGCGTCCAGCCACCGCCCGATGGCCGCGTGTTCCTCGCCGTATTGAGAACCCGCGCGGCGGAACCCCTTGCGCCCGGCGAGCAGTTTCAAACCGGCGAACCCCCAGGCGGACGAGGTCGGCCAATGCAGCGACCAGCCGCTCCCGGCACGACCGCTCCCCTTGGGCACCATCCATGCGAGCCAACTGGGCAGAAAGCCGGCCATTTCGGCGTGGCCCGGTTTGAAGTAGTCGCGCAGGTTCAGGATCGCGTCGTCGGGCAGTTCGAGCTCGCCCCGGATGCGGTCGAGGCGTCCGGGCCGGGTTTTGAGCTGCGCCACGCGGATGACATCCTCGAAGCTCATCCAGGCGGCGAGCCGCTTCGCCGTCTCCTCGGTGAGGGTCATGTTGTCCGACGTATCCAGCGCCTTCACCGTCCGCAGATGTTCGAGGAACAGCCGGGCGTAGGCGTCATCCTGATAGTCGGCCAGCCGCGCCAATGCGTGACCGATGATCGGCCGCAGGCGTTCGGGGTATCGGTCGAGTTCGGTCTCGAACCCGGGAGGCGGGCCGTTGTAGGCGAGCCCGTCTTCCTCTTCGGGGAGCGGCGTCTTCAGGCGTGCCTGCTCCACGCCCTGCTCGAACCCTTTCAGGTTCTGGTCGACCGCGACCCCCTTGCCGCGGATGGCATCCCGGCAATCGTCGACGGAGAACGGGAATACGCCCGAGCCCGCGATCGCGCCGAACAGCACCGCGTTCCACTGAGGCGACACGCCGCCGGTCAGTTCCTTCATCGGCAAGGCGATCAAATCCCTGGAGGCCTGGCTCAGACCGTCGAGCACCGGCCGCGCCGGGACCGTGCCGTCGCCCGCGGCGACCTTCTCGGCCGTCGAGTAGGTGCGCTCGGTGGCGGTGATCACCGTCGTCCGGGCGGTGACGAAGCCGCGCTCCAGCGCCCGGCCCGCCTCGGTGGGTTCCAGCGCCGCCATCAGGTCGATGTCGTCGGAACCCGGGAACAGGGCGAACAGGGGCGGCTCCGCCGGATTCTTCTCCGGGAACAACTCGAACAGATAGGTCGTGGCGCCGGTCCGCTGGGCCACGCCCGGCGTCGAGGTTGCCTGCGCCGGATACCCGGATTTCTCCGCGGCCGTCACCAGCCAGTCGACGAGAACGCCGCCGCCCTGGCCGCCAAGGGCGCCGATGAGCGCCGCCACCGGGCGCTCGGCGGTCATTCGTACGCCCCCATCATGGACAGCAGCCGCTTGTTGACGGCGTGGGCCGCGCGGCGAAGCGGCCCGGCGTTGAACAGGCCTTCGGCGCGATAGAACGACGGACAGAGCTGGGCGGCGTGGGCCACTTCGCCGCAGTGACCGCAGGCAACGCAGCTGTCCTCGACCGTAGCGATGGGGGTTTCCTTCAACGGATCTGTGGAATGCTTGAGGGACAGGGACGGGCAGCCGTTCAGCCGCATGCACGAATGATCGCCGGTGCACACTTCGGGATCGACGCCGAAGCGTTCCTGGGTGACGGCCCGGCCCTCCTTCATCGCCTGGGCCTTCCGCGGGCGCTCGCGGCGCTGGCGGGCCAGCATGCACTCGTTGTCGGAGATCACGACACGGAGCTGATTGCCCCTTGCATCGAGGGCGTCCCGCAACGCGTTGATGGTTTGCGGCAGGTCGTAGCTGTCGACCCGCTTGATCCATTTGACGCCGAGACCCTTGAGCGCATTTTCGATGGTTACCTCGGAGTCCACGCCGACCGGCGTCTCGCCCGACGACGGCAGGCGCTGATGGCCGGTGGCCGCCGCATAGCCGTTCTCGAGGATGACCAGCACGGCATCGTAATTGTTCCATTGGGCATTGATGGCGCCCGACGACACGCCGTTGTGCCAGAACCCGCCATCGCCCATGACCGCGATCACCGGCTGATCGAGGGCCGGGCCGACCATGGTGCCGCTGGCCAGCGACAAGCCGTAGCCCAGCACCGTGTTGCCGACATGGAACGGCGGCAGGGAGCCGAACAGGTTGCAGCCGATGTCCATGGATACGTGCATGGGGCCGCGCTCGCGCATCAAGAGCTTCATGGCGGCGAAGATGGGACGCTCCGGGCACCCGGTGCAGAAGGACGGCGGCCGGGCCGGCAGCGGTTCCGGCATGTGATCCCTGAGAATTTTATTGGCGGTGTCGACGGCGCCCCGCGTCGCCTCGTACCTCGACTTGGCGGCCGCGGCATACGGCTCGGGCGCGAAGTCGGTCATGTACTCGGCGAGGCCCGCCCGTACCGTGTCGACGGTGTATTCACCGGCCATGGGCAGGACGTCCTTGCCGTGGATGGCGCAATCGATCCTGGCCTTATGGGCATATTCGGCGATCTGGGTTTCGATGAAGTTGGGATTGCCCTCCTCGACCACCAGGATGCTTTCCTTGCCGGTCATGAACTGGGTGATCTGCTCGGGCACCAGCGGGTAGACGACGTTGAGCACCATGATCGGCACTTCGGTGTTGCCGAAGGCATCCGCCAGCCCAAGCTGGCGAAGCGCCCGGATGACCATCGAGTACGCGCCGCCCTGGGTGATGATCCCGAACGGCCCGCCCGCCCCCGGGAAAATTTCGTTGATGTCGTTTTCCCGGACGTAGTTTTGGATGGCCGGCAGGCGCGCTTCGAACTTGTGCTTCTCGTGGGCGTAGGACGCCGGCGGCAGCACGATTTTGGTCATGTCGTACTCGGCCCGCGGCACGGGATTGCGGGTCGAGTATCGCGGGACCTTGTTGTCCTTGGCGACGAAGGAGCCCGTCATGTGGCAGGCGCGGATGCGGAGCTGGAAGAAAACCGGGAGGTTGGACGCCTCCGACATCTCGAAGGCCCGCTCGGTAAGATCGACGATCTTCTCCATGTCGTAGCGGGGATCGATCAAGGGCAGCGACGACTTCATGGCGAAGGCGTGGGTCCGCTCCTGCATGATCGACGACCCCTCGCCGTAATCCTCGCCGATGATGATCAGCGATCCGCCGGTAACCCCGGTGGAGGCCAGGTTGGAGATGGCGTCGGAAGCGACATTGGTCCCGACCACCGACTTCCAGGTGACGGCGCCGCGCATCGGGTAGTGGATGGAGGCGCTGAGCAGCGAAGCCGCCGCCGCCTCGGAGGCCGACTGTTCGAACTGAATGCCCATGGGATCGAGGATTTCGTCCTTGGCGTCGGCCATCACGTCGATGAGGTGCGACATGGGCGCGCCGGGATAGCCGCCGATATAGGAGACGCCCGCCTGCAGCAGCGCCTTGGTCACGCAGAGGATCGTCTCGCCGTGGAATTCCTCCCCGGCGCCCATCTGAAGCTTGCGGACTTCCTCCGCAAACGACCGGTCGCCGACGGCGACCTTCTTGACCGGAATTGCCGCACCCCCGTCCATGGTTCTCCCATCCAGTGAAGGCCAGTGAAGAATTGTTCGCGTCGCCGACAAGTGTAGCCAAGCCGGGGCTGCCCACAAGCAAAACAAAACCCGCGTGACTTTGCGGTTAATGGCGTGCTTTTTGCGCCGCAAAAGGCTATCTAGGTGCCGGAACTGACGCGGGGAAGACATGGACACGCCGATACCCAACGATCTCGAGGCCTTCTGGATGCCGTTCAGCCCCAACCGGGCGTTCAAGGCGGACCCGCGTATGGTCGTGAAAGGCGAAGGCGTCCATTACTGGACCGCGGACGGCCGGCAGATTCTGGACGGCATGTCCGGCCTTTGGTGCGTCAATGCCGGGCACGGCCGGCCCGAGATTGCCGAGGCCATTGCCCAACAGGTGCTGGAGCTCGACTACGCGCCCTCGTACCAGGTCGCCCACCCGAAGGCCTTCGAGATGGCCAACCGGGTTTCGGCGATGATGCCCGACGGGCTGGACCATGTGTTCTTCACCAACTCGGGCTCCGAGGCCGTCGACAGCGCGCTCAAGATCGCGCTGGCCTATCACAAGGCGAACGGCCAGGCCTCGCGGACCAAACTGATTGGCCGGTCAAGGGCGTTTCACGGCTCCGGCTTCGGCGGCATCTCCGTCGGCGGCATGCAGGCCAACCGCAAGGACTACGGGAACCTGCTGTCCGATATCGATCATCTGCCCCACACGCACTCCCTGGAACACAGCGCTTTTTCCAGGGGACAGCCCGAATGGGGCGCCCACCTCGCGGACGCGCTGGAGGATCTGGTTGATCTGCACGGCGCGGAGACCATCGCCGCGGTGATCGTCGAGCCGATGGCGGGATCCACCGGCGTGCTGCCGCCGCCGGTCGGCTACCTGGAACGGCTGCGGGAAATCAGCGCGCGGCACGGCATCCTGCTGATTTTGGACGAGGTCATCACCGCATTCGGCAGACTGGGCGCCGGGTCCGCGGCGGAGCGTTTCGGGGTGACGCCCGATCTCATGTGCATCGCCAAGGCGCTCACCAATGCAACCGTCCCCATGGGCGCGGCCGTCGTGCACGACGACGTGCACGCGGTGTTCATGGATGCCCCCGACGGGGCGACCGAACTCTATCACGGCTATACCTATTCGGGCCATCCGGTGGCCAGCGCCGCCGGCCTCGCGACGCTCGACATCTATGCCCGGGAAGGCCTGTTCCAGCGGGCCCAGGACCTGGCGCCCCACTTCGAGGACGCGGTGCACGGTCTCCGCGACTGCCCCCATGTCATCGACATACGAAACATCGGCCTCGCCGCCGGCATCGAACTGGAGCCCCGCGCGGGCGCGCCCTCGACGCGCGCCCACGAGGTGTTCGTCGAGGCGTTCAAGTCCGGCGCGCTGATCCGGTACACCGGCGATACTCTCGCCCTCTCACCGCCCCTGGTTGCCGAGAAGGACCACATCGATCAGTTGGCGGCGATCGTCAAATCGGCGCTGGAAGCGGCTGCCTGACCTGCATCGCCGCCTATCCGGTCTTCGCCGCGAGGTAGGTCACGTGCCCCATTTTTCGCCCGGGACGCGCGTCGGCCTTGCCGTACATATGCAGGCGGGCTTCGGGGTCCGCCTCGTATCCGGGGACCAGGTGCATGTCCTCGCCCAGGATATTGGTCATCACGGCATCGTGATGCCGGGCGGGGTCGCCCAAGGGCAAACCGCAGACCGCGCGGACCAACTGCTGGTACTGACTGGTCTCGCACGCATCGATGGTCCAGTGGCCCGAATTGTGGGGACGCGGCGCCATTTCGTTGATCAGCACCCGGCCGTCTCCGGTCACGAACATTTCGACCGCCAGGAGCCCCACCAGGTCCAAGGCGTCCGCCGCCCGGGCGGCGATCCCGGTTGCCGCGTCGGCGACCGCCGCCGGCACCGCCGCCGGCGCGGTGGTGGTGTGCAATATGTGGTTGCGGTGAACGTTCCGGACCGGTTCGAAACATCTGACGTCGCCGTCCCGGCCCCGCGCGGCGATCACCGAGATTTCGCACTGAAAGTCGACGAAGCCTTCCAAAACCGCGAAGGGCTCGGCCGCGCCTGCCGATGAGAGGCCGCCGATGGCCTCCCAGGCCGCGGCCGCCTCGCCGCTCGAATCGATCCGCGCCTGCCCCTTGCCGTCATACCCCAGGCGGGAGGTCTTGAGGATCGACGGCGTCCCGATCTCGTCGACCGCCGCTTTCAGATCCTCGATCCGGTGCACCGGACGCCACGGCGCGGTTTCGGCGCCGACGCCCTCGAAGAACGTCTTTTCCCTGGCCCGGTCCTGGCCGATGGAGAGGGCTTTCGCATCGGGCCGGATGGGAACGGCGGCGCCCACCGTTTCCAGCGCCGCGGCCGGAACGTTTTCAAACTCGCACGTCGCCCCGTCGATGGAATCGGCGAATTCCCGCAACGCCGCCAAATCGTCATAGGGCGCATTGGTATGGCGGTCCGCAACCTGGGACGCGGGACAATTGTCCTCGGGGCAGTAGACATGGGTCCGGTAGCCCATGTCCCGGGCGGCCTCGGCGAACATCCGGCCGAGCTGGCCGCCGCCGAAAATACCGATGGTGCCGCCGGGTTCGATGCGGTCGCTCATGGCCGGGAATGGATGCCTTTAATCCTCGGGTCTGTCGGCGACGGCGTCCGTCTGGGCGGCGCGCCAGGCTTCCAGCCGGCCGGCCACCGCTTCATCGGACGTCGCCACCACCGAGGCCGCGAGCAGGCCGGCGTTCCTGGCCCCCGCCGTCCCGATGGCCAGCGTTCCGACCGGAACCCCGCCGGGCATCTGGGCGATCGAAAGGAGACTGTCCATGCCGCTCAAGGCGCTGCTTTCGACCGGGACGCCGAACACCGGCAGGATGGTCATGGACGCGGTCATGCCCGGGAGATGCGCCGCCCCGCCGGCGCCCGCGATGATGACCTTGAGGCCGCGCCCCTTCGCCTCCCTGGCATAGGCGTAGAGCCGGTCCGGGGTCCGGTGCGCCGAAACGATCCTGGTCTCGAAGGGAATCTCCAGGGCCTCGAGCACCTCGGCCGCATGGCGCATGGTGTCCCAGTCGGACTGGGAGCCCATGATGATGCCGATGATCGGGTCTGCCATGTGTGCGAATCCCCGCCCCTGGAAAGGCACCGAATGAACCGTCCGGCGGGCCGAATGTCAATGATTTCAGGTATCGCGAGGCGCGGGCGCCGGGCCCGTGGCGGGCCCAGTGACAGGCATGGGTCTTTCCCTTCGGGGCCGGTTTGCCCATGATGGTCCCGGTCTCCAGTTGGATCGAGGTTGCAGGCGGATTATGTGGCGTCCTCCGGAGCGTGTCAGATGGGAGCCGGATCCCGGCGAGTGGCCGACCGCGGAAGCGGCCGGGGCCTCCCTGCTGTTCAGTCCCATCACCGTCGGCTCGATGGAACTGGAGCAGCGGACATGGGTGCCGGCGATGGTGCCGTGGCGCGCGACCGCCGAGGGGTTCGTTACCCCGGAGGTGCTCGACTGGTACGGCCGGTTCGCCGACGGCCGGCCGGGCGCGATGGTGGTCGAGGCGACGGGCGTGCGCGACATTCCGAGCGGCCCGCTGCTCCGCATCGGCGACGACCGGTTTCTTCCGGGCCTGAAGGAACTGGTGGGCACGGTCCGGGAGCGAAGCGGGGGACATACCCGGCTGTTGATCCAGCTGATCGATTTCCTGGCCATCCGACGGCGGCCGGACCCGGACAAGTATTTCGCCCGGTTCCTGGAAATCACCGACGACCATCGCGAAAAGCTCGGCGGCGGCCGGAGCGGCGGCCTGAGCGACGGCCAAATCCGGGAAACTCTCGCCGCCATGGAAGATGCGGAACTGGACGCAATCCTCTCGCCGCGGGAGCTGGAGTCCCTCCGGATGGGCTACCGGGAACGGGTTACCGACACCCATCTCCCTCACATCAAGGAATTGCCGGAGGTGCTGCCGGACATATTCGCCGCCGCGGCCGTCCGGGCCAGGAAGGCGGGCTTCGACGGGGTCGAGCTTCACTATGCCCACGCCTACACCATGGCGTCGTTCCTCTCCGCCCTCAACGACCGGGATGACGGGTACGGCGGGCCGGTGGAAAACCGGGTCCGGCTGCCCCTCGAAGTCTACGAGGCGGTGCGGGCCGCCGTCGGCGGCGGCTACGTCGTCGGCTGCCGCTACCTCTCCGACGACATCGTGGACGGGGGGAATACGGTGGACGATGCCTGTTATATCGGCGCCGCGCTCGCCGGGGCCGGCATGGACTTCCTGTCCCTGTCCCGCGGCGGCAAGTTCGAGGACGCCCAGCAGCCCGCCGTCGGCGCCGCCGCCTACCCCTATACGGGGCCCAGCGGGTACGAATGCATGCCCCAGTACTATTCCGACGATCAGGGGCCGTTCGGGCGCAACGTCGAGCCCGCCGGCAGCATTCGAAAAGCGGTCCATGATGCGGGCCGCCGGACCCCCGTCGTCGTCACCGGCGGGATGCACGGATTCGAGCAGGCCGAAAGCGTTCTCGCCGCGGGCCATGCCGACATCGTCGGCTTCGCCCGCCAGGCGCTGGCCGATCCGGACTGGTTTCTCAAGGTGAAGACCGGCCGCGGCGCGGAGGCCATCGTCTGCGAATACACCAATTACTGCGAGGCCCTGGACCAGAAGCACGTTCCGGTGACGTGCAAGCTCTGGGACCGGGTGGAGATGGACGAGCCGGGCATTCTCAAGACGCCCGACGGCAAGCGCCGTCTCACCCCGCCCAAATGGGCCCGTTAGCGCTCCAATCATTTCAGGCCCATATCATTTCAGGCCCATGCAGTTGGCGTAATAGGTCACCGTCGCCGGCCAGTCGGAGAAAATCCCCTCGATGCCCACCTGCCGGGCGAGGACGTCCAATAGCTCGTACATCACTCCGTCCGAGTCGGTGACCTCCCTGATCGACTGGTAGTACCAACCGCCGCCCCGGCCCAGCGGGCCCGAGCGCTCCAGCGTCCAGGTCATCAGCTTCAGGCCCGCGGCCCTGGCGGCCGCGGCGTACGGCGACGGCACGATTTCGCCGTCCCGGACGGTCACCAGCATCCACATGGGCGGCGCGATGTAGTTG
>JAPPFK010000175.1 GCA_028823885.1 Rhodospirillales bacterium
TTCCGCTTCGAGGACGGCGAGGCCGTGGCCGTGGACCTGATCGACTATCACTGACCGAAGGGAGTGCCGACCATGAACGACATTGCAAACGAGCGCGCCGGTCCGATGCGGAACCCGCCGCACCTGGGCGAACTGATCCGCGAGAGCATGGACGACGTGGGCTGGAACGTGACCGAGACGGCGGCGCGTCTCGGCTGCGAGCGGGGAACGCTGTCGCGGCTGCTGAACGGCAAGGCGGGGGTGTCGGCGAACATGGCGCTGGCGCTGGAGGATATCGGCTGGGGCACCGCCGAACACTGGATGCGCATGCAGGCCGCTTACGAGCTTGCCGAGGCGCGCCGGGAGAGGACCGCCGCCTAGCGGCGCGCGGGCGGCCAACGGCAACGCATCGTAACACCGATCAATACACACAAGGGTTAGGGTGAGGGGGTAGAAGTTCGTGGATGCCCCGGACAAGCCGGGGCATGACGAGCTTCTTTGATTCAGCATCACGCGTCATGGCCGGGCCCGGACCCGGCCATCCACGTGTAGCGCTGCCTCCCAAAGCGTGGATCACCGGCTTCGGGTCCGGCCGGCCGGATCTATTCGTCGTCGAGCCCGTAGGCCGTATGCAGCGCGCGCAATGCGAGCTCGGTGTAATCGGCGGCGATGAGGACGCTCACCTTGATCTCCGATGTCGAGATCACCTGGATGTTTATGCCCTTCTCGGCAAGCGCCCGGAACATGGTCTGGGCGACGCCGGCATGCGACCGCATGCCGACCCCGACGACCGATATCTTGCAGACGTTCGAATCCGCATCGATCTTCTCGAAACCGACTTCCGCCTTTCGGTCCTCGAGCACCTGGACGGCGCTCTCCAGTTCGCCCTCGCCGACGGTGAACGTGAGGTCGGTCGTCGCGCCGTCCTCGGAGACGTTCTGGACGATCATATCGACGTTGACGTTGGCGTCGGCCAACGGCCCGAAGATTCCCGCCGCCACCCCGGGACGGTCCGCCACGCGAAGGAGCGTGATTTTCGCTTCGTCTCCGCTGTGGGAAATGCCACTGACAACTTGGTGTTCCACGATCTCATCCTCACTGACGACGAAAGTGCCGGGGGCGTCGACGAACGTCGAGCGGACCTGGAGCGGCACGTTTTGGTTCATGGCGAGTTCCACCGACCGGGTGTGCAGGACCCTGGCGCCCAGCGAGGCCATTTCCAGCATTTCCTCGTAGGTGATTCTATCCAGCTTCCTGGCCTTGGCAACGATCCGGGGATCGGAGGTATAGATGCCGTCGACGTCGGTGTAGATATCGCACCGATCCGCCCCCAGCGCGCCCGCCAGCGCCACCGCGGTCGTGTCCGAGCCGCCGCGGCCGATGGTGGTAATCCGATTGTCCGGCCCCAATCCCTGAAATCCGGCAACCACCGGAACTTCGCCCGCCGCCAGCCGGCGGTCCAATTCCTCGGTTTCGATCTCCTCGATGCGCGCCTTGCCGTGCGCCCCGTCCGTGCGGATGGGGATCTGCCAGCCCAGCCACGAGCGCGACGCGATACCGAGATCCTGCAGCGCCAGCGCCATCAGGCCCGCATTGGCCTGCTCGCCGGTGGCCGCCACGGCGTCGTACTCGCGGGCATCGAACATGGAGGATATGTCGGCCGTCATCTCGACCATCCGGTCGGTCACGCCGGCCATGGCGGACACGACCACGGCGACCTGGCTGCCGTTGTCGACCTCCTGCTTGACCCGCCGGGCCGCATTCTTGATGCGCTCGACATCGGCGACGGATGTCCCGCCGAATTTTTGAACGATACGCGACATATCGGATGAACCTAATTGAGGCCGCCCGGCCGACGATCCCCGGTGACCGCCATTTACGGCGCGGTCGGTTTGATCGCCCGCCCGAGGGCGCGTATACATACTCGTTCAGCCGAATTCGCGCAAGTTGAGCCGGCTCAAGCCGCTGAAATCCAAGGCCATGTGCGGGAATTGGCGCGGGAATGGCCCAGGAATAGCCCAGGAATAGCCCAGGAAGAGTGGAGTGGACGCCCATGGCCGGGGAAAGACCTCCTGAGACCCGCACCGCCGATGAGGACGAAATCGGCCGGTTCGCCGCCCAGGCCGGCGATTGGTGGGACGAAGAGGGCGCTTTCGCGCCGCTGCACCGCATCAATCCCGTTCGCCTCCAATTCATTCGCGACAGTCTTTGCCGGCACTTCGGCCGCGACTCCTCGTCCCTGCGGCCGTTCGAAAACCTGAACATCCTCGATATCGGCTGCGGGGGCGGTCTGTTGACCGAGCCCATGGCGCGGCTGGGCGCGGCGGTGACCGGGATCGACGCCGCGCCCGAAGGGGTGGCGGCGGCCCGGGCCCATGCGCGCTTGGCCGGCCTGGAGATCGACTACCGGGCCATGCTGCCCGAGGAAATGGCGGCCACGGGCCGGACCTTCGATGCGGTCCTGAATATGGAAGTGGTCGAGCACGTGGCCGACGCGGAGGCCTTTTTCGAGGCCTGCGGGCGTCTCGTCCGGCCGGGCGGCGGGATGGTCGTGTCGACCCTCAACCGGACGCTGAAATCGCTGGCGTTCGGCAAGGTGGCCGCGGAGTACATCCTGCGCTGGGTGCCGGCGGGAACCCACGATTGGCGCCAATTCGTCAAGCCGTCGGAACTGGCCCGGCATCTGCGCCGGGCGGGCTTCGAGGCGGCCGATCTCAAGGGCATGGCGTACGACCCGGCCACCGGCGACTGGTTCCTCGGGGGCGACGTGGATATCAACTATCTGATGTTCGCGGTCCGCCGTTAGGCCCCCTCAGGACGGCTTGTTCCCGCCCCTGGGCTTCATGGGCAGGGGCGCGACCGGAATCTCCTCCTCGACGAGGTCCTTGACCTCCTGGGGGCTGGCCTCGCCGTAAATGCCCCGCTCTTCCGTCTCGCCATAGTGAATGGCGCGGGCCTCGTCGGCGAACTTGTCGCCCACATAGTCGCAGTTTTCCTCCACATGGCGGCGCATCATGTTCATCGCCCGCCGGAACTCGCGCGCCTTCTCGGGAACATCGGAGAGGTCGCCGCCCTTCGAGGAGCCGACCCGCGGAGCCATCGGCGCCTTCTGGATGTCGGTGTCGCCGCATTCCGGGCAATCGATGACCTTGCGCTTGGCCTGCGCATCGTATGTCGCCGAATCCTTGAACCAGGATTCGAACTCGTGATCGTTGCCGCAGCGAAGTTGATAGAGGATCATTGCGCCTGGTATCGGTTTCCGTTCGTCCATTATACGACGAAGTGGCAGCCGGAGGATTAACCCAACGGCCCGCGTCTGCAAAGCCCAAATATGCCTGACCCGAGTCATGATCAAGTACCGCCGGACCCGTGGGTTGCGCGGTTTTCCAGGCTTATCCCGGGCGGCGGCGCGGTTCTGGACCTGGCGGCCGGGGCCGGGCGTCACGCCATATTCCTGAGCAAGCTGGGATATTCCGTTACCGCCGTGGACCGGGACGTTTCCCGTTTGACCGCGTCCGGTCCCGCCGGAATCGAGGCCATCGAGGCAATCGAGACCGATCTGGAAGCCGGCGGCTGGCCGCTGCCGGACCGTCGCTTCGCCGGGATCGTCGTCGCCAACTATCTGCACAGGCCGTTGTTTCCCCATCTGCTCGATGCTTTGGCGCCGGGAGGGGTGTTGATCTACCGCACCTTCCAGGCGGGAAACGAGAAATACGGGCGGCCGCGGAACCCGGATTTCCTGTTGCGCCCGCGGGAGCTGATGGCGGCCGTCCGGGGGCTGGAGATTCGCGCCTACGAAGCCGGCGAGGTGCGCCACCCGGCGCCCGCCGTCATTCAGCGGATATGCGCTATTCGCCCGCCAGCCTGATTGCCGGTCCGGCGGAGGGCCGGACCGTATATTCCCGGTCGTGGTCAAGCGCCGGGACCTTGGATCGCGCTTCCGCAACCCGGGCAAGATCGATGTCCGCCGTCACCACGCCCACGTCGTCGCCGCCGTCGGCGAGCACTTCGCCCCACGGATCGACGATGAGGGAATGCCCGAACGTCCGGCGGCCTTCGGCATGGGTGCCGCACTGGGCTGGCGCGATCACGAAGCACGCGGTCTCGATGGCCCGCGCCCGTTGCAGAACGTGCCAGTGCGCCTGGCCGGTAATCTGGGTGAAGGCGGCGGGAACGGTCAGGACTTCGGCGCCGGCGTGGGCCAGATCCCGGTACAAATAGGCGAAACGGACGTCATAGCAGATGGTCATGCCGAGCTTGGCCCACGGGGTATCCGCGGTGACCGCCTCGGCGCCCGGCTCGTAGGTCGCCGATTCCCGGTAGGTCTCGCCGTCGCCCGGCTGCACGTCGAACATGTGAATTTTATCGTAGGTCGCCCGGATCCCGCCGCCGTCGTCGATCAGGTACGACCGGTTGGCGATCTTGCCGCTGCCCAGCTTTACCGCCAAGGAGCCGATCAGGACCCACGCGCCGGTCTCCCTGGCGGCCCCGGCGAAGGCCTCGAGGCCGGGATGGCCGGCCTCCGAGGGCACCTTGGCGCGCAGCGCCTCGTTGTCGGGCTCAATCAGCGTGACGCATTCGGGCGTCGTGATGAAATCGGCGCCCTCGTCCCGGGCCCGGAAGATCAGGTCGCGCGCGATGGGAATGTTGGGCTCGATGTCCCGGCCGGCGCTGACCTGGACACAGGCGGCCTTGAATTTGTTCGACATAGAGTTTGACATGGGGGGAAGCTTGCCGGGCCGGCCGCCCAAAGGCAAGTTTCAACTGATGTAAGGGGTTGGGCCGGGGAGCTTACGCGGCAGCCGGATCGAGCATCGGATCGAGCCGGCCCTGGGCGTCGAGCGCCAGCAAATCGTCGCAGCCGCCGACGTGGTGATCGTCGATGAATATCTGCGGGACGGTGTGCCCGCCGTTGGCCCGCTCCAGCATTTCGGCCCGGCGCCTGGGGTGAAGCATGACGTCGAATTCCTCGAAGTCGACGCCCTTGCCCTTGAGGAGCGATTTCGCCCGCCAGCAGAAGCCGCAGAAAGGCGATGTGTAGATTTCCACCTTGGCCACAGTTCGGACCCGCCTTTCGACAGTCATTATCACCCAAAGGGATTTATAGAGCATTATGGCGGCCCCGACAGCCCCCCCCCTGGGCGTAATGGGGGCGTAATGGGGGCGTAATGGGGGCGTAACGGACGTTCAAACCTGCGTGCGCACCGCGCGGGCGAGCGACACGACGTCCACCGACCGGGCGCCCGCGCGGAGGACCTGCCGGGCGCAGGCCTCGGCGGTCTCGCCGGTGGTCATGACGTCGTCCACCAGCACCACGTTGCGGTCCTTCAGGTCCGGCGCGTGCCCGGGGTCGACCGCGATGGCGCCCGACAGCCGTTGACGGCGCGCCTCCCGGTTGAGGCGGCCGAGTGGCGGGGTGCGCCGCCGGCGCACCAGCGCCCGCGGCGAAACCGGTATGCCGGTCTCCCTGGCGAGGGCGTGGGCAAGGAGCGCGGCCTGGTTGTAGCGCCGGCGAAACAGCCGCATCCAATGAAGCGGCACCGGCACCAGCAGATCGGCGTCGGCGAGGCACGCGCGTCCCGCCCGGGCCAGCCATCGGCCATAGGACGGCGCGGCGTGGGTGGCGTCGGCATACTTGAAGCCGAGCACCAAATCGCGGCTGGCGTCATTGTAGACCATGACCGCGCGGGCCCGGGCATAGCTCGGCGGTGCGGCGGCGCAGGCCCCGCAAAGGGCCCCCTCGCCGACGTCATGGGCGAACGGAAGCCCGCAGCACGCGCAATGGGGTTCGGCGACGAAGCTCACCTCGCGCCAGCAATCGCCGCACAGGCTGCCCGGTCCCTCGACCAGCGCGCGGCACCTGAGGCACTGGGGCGGAAACAGCACGTCCATGGCGCGGGCGGCCACATGGCCGAGGGGACGGGCACCGGCGGCGCCGCCCTCGCGGCGGTGTTTCAGGTGATCGGTCACATCTATTTCCCTGGCATGTCTCATATATTTCCCTGGCATTTAACCGCGAGGTCCGCCGCCGGCGCAATGACAGGTTGGCCGATTCCGTGGCATAACCCGCCCATGAGCCGGGAATTCGAGATTTTCGACCGGCGCGCCGTGCGCGCCCACCGCGACCGCGCCGCGGCGCGGCTCGGCGGCCATGATTTTCTGTTTCGGGCGGCGGCCGAGGGGCTGGCCGTCCGGCTCGCCGATGTCAGGCGGAACTTCGCGGCCGTTCTCGATCTCGGCTGTCATGACGGCTTCCTCGCGGACACCCTCGAACCGGAACACGGCGCCGGCCTGCTCGTCCAGTGCGACCTCTCCGAGGCGATGGCGGGCCGGGCGCCGGGCCTTCGGGCGGCGGCCGACGAGGAGCTGCTGCCGTTCCGGCCGGCGAGCTTCGACCTGGTCGTCAGCTGCCTCACCCTTCATTGGGTGAACGACCTGCCGGGCTCATTGGTTCAGGCGCGCCAAGCGCTCAAGCCCGACGGCCTTTTCCTGGCGGTGATGCTGGGCGGCGGGACGCTCCGCGAGCTGCGGTCCGCCCTGCTCGCCGCCGATACGGAGCTTTCCGGCGGCGCCGGCCCCCGGATATCGCCGTTCGCCGACGTGCGCGACGCCGGCGACCTGCTGGGCCGGGCCGGTTTCGCCCTGCCGGTCGCCGATACGAGCACCCTGACCGTTTCCTATGCCGATCCCACCAGGCTCTTGCGTGATCTGAGGGGGATGGGGGAAGCCAATGCGGTGGCGGCCCGGCGGCGGTCATTCACCCGCCGCGGGGTATTCCTCCGCGCCGCCGAGCTGTACAGGGAGATGTACGGAGACGCGGCGGGCCGGGTGCCGGCGACCTTCGAGATGATTACCCTGACCGCGTGGGCGCCCGCCGAGTCCCAGCCGAAGCCGCTCGCGCGCGGGTCCGGCGAGGTTTCGCTGAGCGATATTCTCGGGCCGGAGGACGGGTGATTGCCCGGGCGGGAGCGCTCCGATAGGCTCGGCGGATGGAATTTCCCGACCCCCTGATCAAGGGCACCCTCATCAAGCGCTACAAGCGGTTTCTGGCCGACGTCGCCCTCGAGGACGGCTCGGAGGTCACCGCCCACTGCGCCAATTCGGGCACCATGCTCACCGTCAGCGAGCCCGGCTCCGAGGTGTGGCTGTCGCCGGCCCGCAACCCCGACCGCAAGCTCAAATACACCTGGGAGCTGATCCGCGTCGGCGGGGCGCTGGTCGGCATCAACACCCAGCATCCCAACAGGATCGTCCAGGAAGCCATCGAAGGGGGTGTGCCTAAGGAACTGCAAGGATACGGCTCGCTCCGCCGGGAAGTGAAGTACGGCAAAAACTCCCGGATCGACATCCTGCTGGAGGACGCAGCCAGGCCCCAATGTTTCGTCGAGGTGAAGAACGTCACCATGAAGCGGGGCGAGGTTGCCGAATTTCCGGATGCCGTTACCGCGCGGGGCACCAAGCACCTCCACGAGCTGGCCGATCAGGTGGCCGATGGCCGCCGCGCGGTGATGTTCTATCTGGTCCAGCGCCCGGACTGTTCCGCCTTCGCGCTCGCCGGCGATATCGATCCGGCCTACGCGGACGCGCTGGCGAAGGCCCGGGACGCCGGCGTCGAGGTCGTGGCCTACGGCTGCCATGTCGGGACCGATGGCGTCAGGCTCGCCGGCCCGGTCGACATCAGGCTCTGAGGGGTTTCGGGGATTGCCGGCCGGCCCGCTTCTAAACCCCTCGGAAATCCGGGGCGGGGGTGTATAATCCGCCGCCTCTATTACCGGCCTGTTTGACGGAGTGACATTTTGGACGCCGAACCGCGCAGCATAAAAATACATACGGAAAGCGACTTCGAAGGGATGCGGAAGGCCGGCCGGCTGGCCGCCGAGACCCTCGATTTCATCGCCGATCATATCGAGCCCGGCATCACCACCGGGCGGCTCGACGAACTGTGCGCGAATTTCATCGCCGAGCGCGGCGGGGTTTCCGCGCCGCTCAACTACCGGGGCTTCCCCAAGTCCATCTGCACCTCGGTGAACCATGTGGTGTGCCACGGCATTCCCGGCGACAAGGTCCTCCAGGACGGCGACGTGATCAACATCGACGTGACGCCCATCGTCGACGGCTGGCACGGCGACACCAGCCGGATGTTCCATGTCGGCGACGTGAGCATCAAGTCGAAGCGGCTGATCGACGTCACCTACGAGGCCATGATGAAGGGCATCGGGGTGGTCAGGCCGGGCACCACGGTCGGCGACATCGGCCACGCCATCGAGGAATTCGTCGCGCCCTACCGCTATTCCATCGTCCGGGATTTCTGCGGCCATGGGGTGGGGCGGATCTTCCACGACGCGCCGAACATTCTTCACTTCGGCAATCCCGGCGAGGGCCCGGTCCTCCGCGAGGGGATGTTCTTCACCGTCGAGCCGATGGTCAACGCCGGCCGCCACGAGGTCAAAATCCTCGGCGACGGCTGGACCGCGGTGACCAAGGACCGGTCCCTGTCGGCGCAGTTCGAGCACACCATCGCGGTGACCGCCGATGGCCACGAGATCTTCACCGTCTCGCCGGCCGGCCGCGACAGGCCGCCCTACGGCTAGTCTTTCGGGCGGATGTCTGAATGCCAGGCCGATCAGCCGGCGCGAAGCCTTCCAAGCCTCACTATGCGGGCCACCGGGCGCGGCTCCGCGAGCGTTTCCTGAAATCGGGCGGCGAGGCGCTCGCCGATTATGAACTGCTGGAACTGCTGCTGTTTCAGGCCCTGCCGAGGGGCGACACCAAGCCGCTGGCCAAGGAATTGATCCGGAAGTTCGGCTCCTATGCCGAGGTGCTGAGCGCCGATGCCGGCGCCCTTCGCGAGGTGCCGGGCGTCGGCGATGCCGTCGTCGCGGCGCTCAAGACGGTGCGGGCCGCCGCGCTCAGGCTGATGCATGACGAGCTGATGGACAAGCCGGTGCTGGGCTCGTGGCAGGCGCTCCTGGACTATTGCCGGGCGGCCATGGCGCGGGAGAAGACCGAGCAGTTCCGGCTGCTCTACCTCAACTTATGTGCAGTCGATATTTATGTGAGGTAATGCGTTCAAAGCTGCGTTC
>JAPPFK010000125.1 GCA_028823885.1 Rhodospirillales bacterium
GCTTGCGCCTCTCGCCCTATTACGAACGGGTGCTGCCCGGCGTTCCGGAGCTCCTCGCGCGGACGCTGCTGCGCCCGGCCGGCGGGGGCGGCGGCTACCAGCTCCGGTGTCCGCCGGCCTACGAGGCCCAGATACACGAGTATGTCTTCGGTTGGGCGGATTACCTGGATCTGGCCAACCTGCCCTGCCTCGTCAAGACCATCGGCTCCGATCCGACGCTGCCGAATTCCTACATGCCGAGCATGGACTTGAGCACGCTCACGTCGCTCGACCACGACTTCCTGCCGGAGACGACCCACTTCCTCCAGATGGAAAATCCGGAGGAATGTGCCGCGCTTGTCGTTGCCTTCCTGGAAAAACACGACCTCGCCTGACCGGGACGGCGCGTTCCGTGTTTTAGCCCGGCGCCCCCCTCACCCAGCTTTAGCGCCGGGTGAGAGGAGCACCGCCAAAGCGTCATGGCCGGGCCCACTGGACCGGCTTTGCCGGGCCAGCCGGCAAAGTGGCCCGGCCATCCACGTGTGCTGCTGCCCTCCATAGCGTGGATGCCCGTGTCAAGCACGGGCATGACGGCTTACGGGCTACCCGCCCCTCAACTTCCTCTCCCCCATGATTGGGGGAGAGAGTTAGGGTGAGGGGGTTGTTCGCCTACCCGGCGGCGGTCAGCCAAGGAGTTCCCTCGCCAATGCCTCGGCGCGCCGCAGGTCCTCGGGGCTGTTGACGTTGAAGAACGGATCGACCGCGCCGGTTTCGAATTCGGCCCACTCGATGCGGCGGGTTTCCGTCCACTGATCGATCTTGAGTATCCGGTCTTCGATCACCGCCTCCCGCAATTCCCCGGCGAGATCGACGTTCCACAGCGAGCAGGGCGGGTAGGTTCTGCCGCCCGAAACGGCGCAGACGACCTCGACGTCCGGCCGGGCGGCAATTTCCATGAAGCGGCCGACAAGATCGCCGGGGGGGAAAGGCGTGTCGCCCGGCACGGTGACCACCCATTGGGCGTCCGGCGCGTTCTCCGCCACCCATGTCAATCCCGACACTATCCCGAGCAGCGGCCCGAGGGATTCGTCGGCGATGTCCGGTACGACGGGAAGATCGAATTGCGCGAACCGCGCGGGATCGCCGTTCGCATTCAGGATAACGGTCCGGACCTGGGGACGTATCCGGGCCAATATCCAGTCGAGAAGCGTTTGCCCGCCGAATTCCAGGAGGCATTTGTCGCCGCCGCCCATACGCCGGGCCTCGCCGCCGGCCAGTATCACCGCAACGACGCTGTTCACTCCGCACTCACTCCGCCTGGGCGCCCTTCCGCCCATGTTCGGCGGGCTCGTCGGCCGGGCCCCCGTTCCCGGTGTCGAATATGATGCGGTGTTCGCCGGAAAGGGCGACGAACCGGCTGCCGCGCGCCCGGCCGATCAGGGTCAAGCCGGCCTCGCGGGCCAGTTCCACCCCCCAGGCGGTGAAGCCGGACCGTGAAATCAATATGGGAACGTTCATCTGCACCGTCTTGATGACCATTTCGCTGGTCAGCCGGCCCGTCGTATAGAACAGCTTGTCCTCGCCCGTCAGGCCGTTGAGGTACATGTAGCCGGCGATCTTGTCGACCGCGTTGTGCCGGCCGACATCCTCCATATAAATCAGCGGCCTCTCCGAGCGGCAGAGCACGCACCCGTGGATGGCGCCGGCCTCGAGATAGAGGCTGGGCGCCGTATTTATCCGCTTGAGCAGTTCGGTGAGCTGCGAGGTGCGGATTCGGACATCGTCCGACAGACTGATTTCGTCGAATTTGTCCATCAGGTCGCCGAACACGGTGCCCTGCGCGCAGCCTGACGTGAGCGTCTTCTTGGCGAGCTTGTCCTCGAAATCGGTTTCCTCGCGGGTCCGGACGACGACGGTTTCCAAATCCTCTTCGTATTCGACGCCGGTGACCTCGTCTTCCCTGGACAGCATGTTCTGGTTCACCAGATAGCCGACGGCCAGGTATTCGGGATAATCGCCGATGGTCATCATCGTGACGATTTCCCGGCTGTTCAAAAACAGGGTCAGAGGCCGCTCGACCGTTACGGACGTGTCGATCGGCTTGCCGCCCTCGTCGATCCCCGAGACCCGGGCCGTCAGCCGGGGATCGCCGGGGTCGGGTGAGATGATCAACTGGTCTTTCTTGGACAAATCGCCGAATTTCCTCGTCCCGCCCATGACCGATCCGTACCGTGATCAATCAGCGGGGCCGAGGCAAGGACAATAAGGCCCTGGACCGGCGGCCGGAGGCCGTTCGCGGCGCTTGAATCCAGCAACCCATTTGGGGCTGGTTCGAGTTCCCCACAATTTCGTTGGGGATGACAATCGGCCGGCGCGGGCATATGTTAGGCGCACCCCGGAAATTGCCCGATGGGCGCCGGGTGTTTGTCGCAAATATGAGTTGCCGCGAAGATGTCGAGCCTAATTGACCCGTTTGGCAGGACGGTATCGTACCTCAGGGTATCGGTCACGGACCGGTGCAACTACCGGTGCGTCTATTGCATGTCGGAAAACATGACGTTCCTGCCGAAGTCCGACCTGCTGACCCTCGAGGAACTCGAGCGTCTTTGCGCGGCGTTCATCCGGCGGGGCGTCGACAAGCTTCGGATCACCGGCGGGGAACCGCTGGTCCGCCGGAACGTCATGTCGCTTTTCCGGAATCTCGGCCGGCGCCTGGGCTCCGGCGGTCTCAGGGAACTCACGCTGACCACCAACGGGAGCCGCCTCGCCGAATTCGCCGACGAGCTTTACGGCTGCGGCGTCCGGCGCATCAACGTCTCCCTCGACTCGCTCGATCCGGGCAAGTTCAACGACGTGACCCGCTGGGGACGGCTGGACGACGTCATGCGCGGGCTGGAGGCCGCCAGATCGGCGGGCCTCGAGATCAAAATCAATGCCGTCGCGCTGAAGGGCTACAACGACGACGAGTTGGACGATCTCGTCGAATGGACCGGCCGCGAGGACTTCGATCTCACCTTCATCGAAACCATGCCGCTCGGCGAAATCGACGAGGACCGGACGGACCGGTATCTGCCGCTGAGCGCCGTCCGCGAGCACCTGGAGCGGAGATGGACCCTCGAAGAGACCGATTATCAAACCGGCGGGCCGGCCAGATATGTGACGGTCAGGGAAACCGGGAAACGGCTCGGCTTCATCACCCCGCTGACCCATAACTTCTGTGAAAACTGCAACCGGGTGCGGTTGACCTGCACGGGAACGCTCTACATGTGCCTGGGCCAGGAGGATGCCGCCGATCTGAGGACGCCGCTCAGGATGAGCGAAGGGGACGGCCTTCTGATGGACGCCATCGACGAGGCGATCGGGCGCAAGCCGAAGGGCCATGACTTCGTTATCGACCGGGCCGGCGCCGATCCCGCGGTCGGCCGGCATATGAGCGTCACGGGCGGGTAGCGGCGGCCCGCGCACCGGATCACCCGCCATGGACTTCAATTCACTGTCGATTGTCGCGGACGGCCACGCCGAGGCGGCCCGGGCGCTGGAACGCCTTTCCGAGCAATATCCGACCGCCGACGCCGAGCAGGCCGACCTGATCGTCGCCATCGGCGGCGACGGCTTCATGCTCTCGACCCTTCACCGCTTCATGGAAAGGCAAATTCCCATATTCGGGATGAACCTGGGCTCCGTCGGATTCCTGATGAACGAGTACCGGGAGGAGGGCCTGCTGGAGCGGCTGCGGAAGGCGGAAGCGATCGAGCTTCAGCCCCTTCACATGTCGGCGACCGCCGCGGATGGGGAGAGGCACGAAGCGCTGGCCGTCAACGAAGTGTCGCTGCACAGGGAAACCCGGCTCGCCGCCAAGGTGCGGATAAAGCTGGATGGCGTGGTGCGGCTGGAGGAACTCGTTTGCGACGGCGTCCTGGTCTGCACGCCGGCCGGCAGCACCGCGTACAACCTTTCCGCCCACGGCCCGATCATCCCCCTCGGCGCGGGGCTGCTCGGCCTGACGCCCATCAGCGCATTCCGGCCCCGGCATTGGCGCGGGGCGCTGCTGCCGCAGAACGCGGTCGTTACCTTCGAAATTCTCGACCACGAGCTCCGGCCGGCCAGCGCCGTCGCGGATTTCACCGAAATTCGCGATGTGGTTTCCGTCGAAGTCAGGGCGACAAGCAGCCCGGCCCCGACCCTGGTATTCGATCCGGAGCACAATCTGGAGGAGCGAATCCTGACCGAGCAGTTCGTTTCCGTGTAGCGGACTGGCCGCCAGGAGCGGCCCGAAAAGCTTAAGCGCCGACCGCCAAGCGTGGATGCCCGTGTCGAGCACGGGCATGACGGCTTGGTTCGTGTCGTATATCCACTCGTCATTACCCGGCCCACCGGACCGGCTTCGCCGGCCGGAGGACAAGCTGTGTCCGGGTAATCCACCTTTCCAATTCTTTAACCACAGAGACGGTGAGACAGTGAGATAGGAGGAGTTAACCATTCCTCCTCAGTGAACTCTGTGTCTCTGTGGTGAGATTCCTGTTTCGTGGATGCCCGTGTCGAGCACGGGCATGACGGCTGGAGTGTGCGCCGCGCGGACCATGACCCTGACGGGAAATGCGGGCTGGCCCCCTATCTGGAATCGATTCCGACCGCCTGTTCCAATTTCGTGAATCCGTCTTCCCGAAGCAGCCGCGCGAGATCCCGCGAGATTTCGGACACGATGCCCGGCCCGTGGAAAATCAGCGCCGAGTAAATCTGCACCAGCGACGCCCCTGCCCTGATTTTTCGATAAGCGTCCTGGGCGGATGCAATTCCGCCGACGCCGACGATGGGAATGGCGCCGCCGGTCCGGCAGTAAATGTCCGCCACGACTTCGGTTGAGCGTTCGAAGAGGGGCGCGCCGGAAAGGCCGCCCGCCTCCGCGCGGTGCCGGCTGATGAGACCCGCCGGCCGTTCAATGGTCGTATTGGTGGCGATTATGCCGTCCACCGACCGGTCCACCGAGAATTCGCAGATGGCGTGCAGCTCGTTTCGGTCGAGATCCGGCGCCAGCTTGAGGACGACGGGCACGCCCTCCGCGCCCGCCTCGCGGCGGGCTTCCCGGACGCCGTCGAAAATCCGGGTCAGGTTGTCCAGCGTCTGCAGCGACCTGAGGCCAGGCGTATTGGGCGAGGAGACATTGACGACGATATAGTCCGCGTGAGGCGCCACCGCCAGCGCGCCTTCGGCGTAATCCTTGATGCGGTCCGGCGAATCCTTGTTCGCGCCGACATTGGCGCCGATGACGACGACGCCGCCGCGGGTCCGGGCCGAAAGCCTGGAAACGAATGCCGGGAGACCGTCATTGTTGAAGCCCAATCGATTGATGATGGCCCGGTCTTCATCCAGCCGGAACAGTCTCGGCTTCGGATTTCCGGGCTGCGGCCTGGGCGTGACCGTGCCGACCTCGATAAATCCGAAACCGAGGGACGCGAGGCCCCGAAGGGCGGCGCAATTCTTGTCGAACCCGGCGGCCAGACCGATGGGATTCCTGAACGTCCTTCCCCATATTCGGGACGAGAGGATTTCGTCATCGGCGGACGGCCGGCTTCCCGCCACGCCCCATTTCAGCGCCGCGATTGCAAGACCGTGGGCGGTCTCCGCATCCAATCTGTGGAGCGCCCAAACGCCGGCGCGGTCAATTATCGGCAACATCCGTCATCCCGTTGAACTCCGCGCTTTCTTATAGACGCAGCGTTCGGCCGGCGCCATGGCCCGGCGTCAACACGAAATCCCCCTCACCCAGCTACGGCTAAGCTCAGCTACCGCTTCGCAAAGCCTCCGCATCCCTCTCCCCCTGAAAGGGGGAGAGGGTCAGGGTGAGGGGGTTGCGAAAACGGCTTCCAAAACGCCGGATGCGCTTCCCAACAGAACCATCGCGCTCTAGACGATCAGCCAGAACGGGAAAGTGTCGGGCAGAATCTCCGGAAGCCAGATCTTCAGATAGGAATGATGGAAGCTCAGGTGCATGATCCGCTCGTAAAAGCCGACCAGGAACAGCCAGCCGGCGGCCGCATACAACAGAGCGACGCGCCGGGAATACCCTCCCCAGCGAATGAGGTAGGCGGCTATGAATATGGGAATAGCCAGTTTCTGGCCAACCACGAGCATTATCAGCAGCATCAGCACCAGGTAGCCGAAGAATGCCGCCGACTTCGCCAGGACAGCCTGCTCGGAGCCGATGGCCATTGCCCCGCCAAGGCCGCCGTTCATCGATGTCGCGGCTCGAAGATCCCGGGTATCGAAATAGAAGGTGAAGGCCGCGAATATCGCCCCCGGTATGGCAATGGTTATGGGAAACGCCTGGACCGAATCCGGCCATTGCAGCGAGTGAAATCCCGCGCCCACGAAGACGATCAGCAATGCCAGCGAGAAGGGCCAGGAAATGACCGGGTTCTTTGCGCGGCCCTCGCCGGCATCGGGCTCGCTTCCCTCCTCGTCGGAACGTTTTGCCTTGATGACGCCCCGTGCGGCAAAAACGATGGTGAGGACGATCAGTGCAAAAATGATGAGAACGATTGGCCGCCCCATCCAACCAATGCCGTCGTAGGCGCGCATGCTGATCTGGAAGGCATTTTCCATTATGGAGCCGAGGATGAGGGCGAGGATGAGCGGGGGCCGCGGCCACCCGCCCTTCTTCATGGTGTAGCCCACGATCCCCATGATGATGCAGGTCACCCAGTCACCGAGCGAGGAGCCGCCAAGCCACGCCCCCATGAAGACGAACAGGATCACGCCCGGGACGAGCAGATGACCCGGGAGGAATGCGACCCGGGCGATCTGACGGCTCCAGACCATCAACAGCGCGGTCGCCATGATATTGGCCACGACGATCATCCACACCATTCCAAAGGTCAGGTGCAGTTCGGAGGTCAGCATATCCGGACCGGGCTTCAGGCCCTGGATAAGAAGCGCTCCCAACAGGATGGCGGCGCCCAGGCTCCCGGGGATGCCGAACGCCACGGTCGGAACCAATGAGCCCCCCTTGGTCGCGTTGTTGGCTGCTTCCGGCGCGATCACGCCGCGAATGTCGCCCTGGCCGAACTGCGATTTGTCTTTTGCGCTCTGAACCGCATGACCGTACGCGACCCAGTCGACGATTGCCGCGCCCAGGCCCGGCAGCATGCCGATATAGGTCCCGATCGCGGCGCACCGCGTCGCGAGCCACCAATGACGAAAAGCGTCCTTGATGCCCTCGATCATCCCGCCGCCGCCGGCCTGTTCCTTGGGAACGCGGGAGATGGAGATATTGCGGGTCGCCAGCTCCATGAGTTCGGGAATCGCAAAGAGCCCCAGAACCACGGGAATGAGAGGCAAATTGTCGATGAGGTAGTCGGTGCCGAAATAGAAACGTGGAATGGCGACCGTCTCGGCATACCCGATCGTCGACATCAGCAACCCGAGCGCCGCCACCGCCAGGCCCTTCATGATCGATCCGCCGCTGAGGGAACCGACCATCGCGAGGCCCAGGACACCCAGCATGAAGAGTTCCGGGGACCCGAACGCGAGGATGATGGGCAGGATGAGCGGCAGCGACGCTGCGAGGATCAAGGCGCCGAATACCCCGCCGAACGCGGAGACGGTAAAGGCGGCGCCGAATGCCCGCGACGCATGCCCCTTTTGGGCCAGCGGGTAACCATCCAATATCGTCGCCTGGGAGGCGGCGGTGCCGGGAATTCCCAGCATCACCGATGCGATGGTGTCACTGGTCGTGGTGACGGCGAACATCCCCAACAGGAGGGCGAAAGCCGGCACCGGATCCATGCCGAAGGTGAACGGCAACAGGAGAACCAGCCCGATGATGCCGCCGAGGCCCGGAATGGCGCCGAGCCAAATTCCGATGAAAACGCCGAGAAACAGGAAGCCGATGGACGGCCACTCGAATACCTGGGTCAGCCCCAGTATGAATGCCTCAAGCATGTTGCGCTCCGCTCCCCGTCAACCTGGGCCGCAACATGCCGGAGCCGGTCAGACCGGAACACCGCGGAGACGAATGGATCCGGGTTCCAGTCGGTACCAATCGGCCTGCGACGATCCGCATCCCGAAATCGTGCGATGGAAAACCCACCGCTTTCACAATACTGGGCAATACGGATCATGACCGCAATGCCCGATTTGCAGTAGACGACGCTTCTAGCGGTTCTTGAAACCCGGCGGCATCAATGCCCGGTCGCCGAACCACCAGACGGTCGCCGTCGAAGCGGAAAAGAAAACGTCAAGAAACTGGTCGGCGGATCGCGGGCCAACACCTATACCCTGGTCTCCTACAACGCCGCGCCGATCGAGAACAAGACCCTGTTGTGGGCCGCGCCGGTGGTCTGGGTCAAGCGCGCCTAGATTTCAGACACCCCAATCATTCCGGGACGGACGCCATGCCGGGTGACCGGCCGGGTGACTGGCGGCGGCTCGGCGAATTGCACCGGCGGTATGACGGCCCGGTCCCGGTCGCCGAACGGCGCCTCGCTCTTTACGGCCGCCGGGACGGGGAAATTTCGCGGCGGCGATTCGCGCGGTCGCGCATCGGCTTCTGCGTCGAGGTTCTGCGGCCCGCGCTGCGCGCCGGTTACGCGGACCGGCGCCGGCTCGCGGAGCGCCGGCTTCTCGGCCATTTCGCCGACCTCTCTGCTTACATCAGGCTGACCTCGGCCGGCTAGGGCGTGAAGCCGTTTGCCCAACCCCCTCACCCAGCTTCGGCTAAGCTCAGCTGCCGCTTCGCAAAGCCTCCGCATCCCTCTCCCTCACGGAGAGGGGAAGGATTCGGTGGTGTCCCCTCTCCCCCTCGCAGGGGGAGAGGGTGAAAAATTACCACAGAGCACACAGAGATCACGGAGCGGATTCGAGTATGGATACTCCGTGTCCTCGGTGTTCTCTGTGGTGAATTTCCTGGATGCCCCGCGCTATCGGCGGGGCATGACGGCTGGAGTGTGCCCCAAAAGGAGTGCGTCATACCCCGGCGCAAGTCCGGGGTATCCAGAACAACGTGGATGCCCCGAACAAGTCCACTGCTGTCCGGTTTAATTTTCACGGCCATTGGATGGCCATTTGGTTCGGAT
>JAPPFK010000003.1 GCA_028823885.1 Rhodospirillales bacterium
TGTTTAATATCGTGTATCCCCAAATTGTATTACGTCTTGGCCGGCCCAAGACCCGGCAATCCACGTGTAGTGCCGACCGCCAAGCGTGTATGCCCGTGTCAAGCACGGGCATGACTGCTGGAGTGTGCGCCAAATGGAGCGCGTCATACCCCGGCGCAAGTCCGGGGTATCCAGTGAACAACCCCCTCATCACGCCCTAACCGCCCGGGATCGCCAGGCCGCCCAGTTCCTCGATGAGGGCATTGAGGGTCTTTTCGACCTCGTCGATATCGATGCTGTCGAGTTCCCTGAGCGTGTCCCGGTGCCTTTTTTCCAGGGCCGGGCCGACGATCGAACACAGTTCCCGCCCTTTTTGGGTGATCGAAAAGCGGATGCTGCGCCGGTCGGACCGGTCACTCGAACGGGCGATCAGCTTATCGGCGCCGAGTTGTTTGGTGATCCGGGATATGCTGGTCATGCTCAGGAAGACTTCCTCGGCCAGTTCGCTGGCGCTCAGCGTATCCGTATCGTAGATCGCCCGGAGGACCCGCCAGCGCTGCTCCGTCAGTCCATGCTCCCGGAAGACGGGCCTGACGTTCTGGACCGAGGCTTCCCGGGCCCGGAGGAACAGCACGGGCAACGCCTGGAACCGGTGCCGGTCGGGTTTCCACATGGTCTTGGGTTTCTTCCGGGGCTTCTTCTTGGGCTTCCTGGAGGGCATCATTGGCCGGGTGCGCGAAAGTTTCGGTTTCGGAGACCAACCCATACATATTTTTAGTTTACATGTAAAGTAATTCGGCTATGCTCTGCCGTCTCCGGCTGCGGCGGCGGGGGTGCGGGAAGCCATAAGGGGAGGGGCTGTTGAAATTCGGACTATTCGGCGGCGCTATCGCAAAACGCGGCAGCGAATCCATGGACAGCGTCGGGTACCAGGGGTTTATCGACTATGTGATAGAGGCGGATCGTCTCGGCTATTACAGCCTGTTCGTCGTCGAGCATCACTTCTCGGGCATCGGCCAGGTCTCCGCCACGACCAACCTGCTGGGCTATCTCGCCGGCCTGACGTCCCGCATACGCCTCGGCACCGGCGTTCTGGTGCTTCCCTGGCATAACCCCGTCATGCTGGCCGAACAGCTGTCCACCGTCGATCTGGTGTCCGGCGGCCGTCTGGACGTGGGCATCGGCAAGGGCTACCGGGATATCGAGTTCAACGGCTTCGCCATCCCCAAGGACGAGGCGCACGCCCGATACGAGGAATCCCTCGAGATCATCAAGAAGGCCTGGCTTTCGACGGAGCGCTTCGACGTCGATACCGAGCACTGGAAGTTCAATGACATCATCGTCGAGCCGGCGCCCGTCCAGAAACCCCATCCGCCGCTGTGGGTCGGGGCCGGCCGGCCCGAGTCCATCGAGGCCGCGGCCGAGAAGGGCTTTCATGTCCTGATCGATCAGTTTTCGAACCGGGCCAAGACCGCCGAGCGTCTCGGCAATTTCAAGTCCGGCTGCGAGAAGGCGGGACGCGAATTCGACCCCATGCGGCTCGCCTTGAACCGGACCGTCATCGTCACCGAATCCGCGGCCGAGACCGAAGCGGCCGTGGCCCAGCGGGTCGAGGCGCAGAAGAAAATCGACCAGTTCGGCAAGCTTCCCGGAAACGAGCCCACCAGCTACGACAATTCCGATTTCGCCGAGGATGATGCATACATAATCGGCCGGCCCGGCGAAGTGATCGAGCGTCTTCGGGAGCTGGAGGAAATGGGCTTCGGGTACATCCTGATCACGACGGTCGGGGGCCAGGAAAAGCTGCGGCTGTTCTCCGCCGAGGTGATGCCCGCTTTCCGGTCCTAGCGGCAAACCGCAGGCGTCGGCCGTCATAGCAGGGGGGACTTCCAATGCGCCGTCAACTTCCGCCGGTTCACAGTTTTTCGGGCTACGACATCGTTTGCCTGCTGGAACATCACGCCCGAACCAGGCCGCGGCACCCGTTCATCATCTGGGAGCCGTTCGACGACGGCAGCCCGCTGGCGGCCCGGACCTGGAGCTACCGGCGGTTCCATGACGCCGCGCTCCGCATCGCGGCCGGTCTCGGCGCCCGGGGCATCGGACGGGGCGACAAGGTCGTCATCCACATGGAAAACTGCGTCGAGATGCTGTTGGCGATCTTCGCCTGCGCCCGGCTCGGCGCCGTCTCGGTGGTGACGAACAGCCGTTCGACGGCGGACGAGCTCCGCTATTTCGTCGAGCATTCCGGGGCGGCGGGCGCCCTCACCCAACCGGCCTTCGCCGGCGCGATGGGAGAGGCGGGCGCGCAACTGGACTGGATCGTGACCGCCGATGCCCCGTCACATGCGGAAATTGCCGGTCCGCCGCCCGCCGCCGACTCGTTCGGCGCGCTGTTCGGAGATCCGGAAAGCCTGCCGGACCGGTTTGTCGATGCGAACGCGCCCTGCGTGATCTTCTACACCTCGGGCACCACCGCGAGGCCGAAAGGCGTCGTCCTGACCCACGCCAATCTGCTTTGGGGCGCGCGGGTCAATGCGGCGCAGCAGGCGATGGCGCCGGACGACGTCACCCTCACCTTCCTGCCGCTGTTTCATGTCAATGCGCAGGCCTACTCGGTCCTGCCGAGCCTGTGGGCCGGCTGCACCGTGGTGCTCCAGCCGCGGTTCAGCCTGTCCCGATTTTGGGATGTCGCCCTCGATCACAAGGCGACCTGGTGTTCGATCATGACGTTCTGCGTGAATTTGCTGAAGGAAGTGGACGTCCCGGCGCATTCCTTCCGCTTGTGGGGAGAGGCGTTCTGCGAACCGCCCAGCGATTCATATTTCGGCATCAAGACCCTTGGATGGTTCGGCATGACGGAAACCGTCGCGCGCCCGATCGTCGGGCACATCGACAAGCCGAACCTGTCCATGTCCATGGGCCGTCCGGCGCCCGAGTACGATATCGCCATCACCCGCGAAGACGGGACGGACGCGGAGGCGGGCGAGGCCGGCGAGCTTCGTATCGGCGGGATTCCCGGGCTCTCGCTGTTCGCCGAATACCTGAACGATCCGCAGGCGACCGACGAGAGTTTCGACGAGGGGGGCCGGTTTCTGACCGGCGACCTGGTCGAGGCCGCCGACGACGGATTCATCCGGTATCGGGACCGTTTGAAGGACATGCTGAAAGTGCGCGGCGAGAACGTCGCGGCCTCGGAAATCGAGCGGGTGATCGCCTCGATGCCCGAGGTCTCCGAGGTGGCCGTGGTCGGGCGGCGGGACGAACTGCACGGCCAATTGCCGGTCGCTTTCGTGGTTCCCGGAGATGGTTCCGGCAGCCGGGGCAAGAAGGTCGAGGACCGCATCTTCGAAACCTGCCGGTCGAAACTGGCCGATTTCAAGGTGCCCGCCGAGGTTCGAATTCTGGACGAACTGCCGCGCAGCGGCCCCCTCGCCAAGATCGACAAATTGAGTTTGCGGGCCGAGGCCAATGAGGAGAAGGGCGAGGAGAAGGGCGGATAGCCGGGCCATGGATTTTCATATTCAACTGATCGACGACCAGCGGCACCCGGAACGGCGCCGGCAATCCCGGGATGATCATTGGCGGTATTTCGACGATCACGCGGACCACTTCATCGCCCGCGGCGCGACCCGGTCCGACGACAACGAAAAATTCCTGTCCAGCGTCCTGTTCGTCGGTTTCCCGGACTGGGACGCCGTTCGCCGCTTCATCGACAACGAGCCCAACAACCTGAACGGGGTCTACAAGGAGGTGAACATCACCCGCTGGGGAAACCCGCTCGGCAAACTGCAGCGGGACTTCGTCCGCGAGGACGGCGACGTGTTCTGGTATATCCGCGGGACCGGCAAGCCCGGCATGAACGACCGCCGCAACGAACTCCTCCCGGCCCACAACGGCTACTTCGCCCCCTACGACGAAAACCACTTCATCGTTCGCGGCGCCATGCTGGACGAGGCCGGCGAGATCTGGCGGGGCAGCGCCAACCTGATCAAGCTCCCGGACCGGGCCGCCGTGATGGCGTTCCTGGAGGATGAGCCGTTTTACCGAAGCGGGCTGTACGAAAGCGTTCTGGTCGAACGGTACAATTTCGGCGGCCGGCCGGGGCAGAGGACGTAAAATGGCCCGCGGCGGCATCGTCGCCGGCCAACGCCGGCGCAGAATTTCCATAATCAGGGATTATGGCGAGAGCCAATTTCATTATTGGACGTGAAATAACCGGCGCTGTTTAATAGCCGGCATAACAAGAACTCTGACTTCATAAATGGGGATTGGAATCATGAAAATTGAAAGCATTTTACGAAAATCCGCCTATGTCGTGGTGGGCGCAACAATTGTTCTGAGCGCCCAGGCCCTGATTACCGAGGCATACGCCGAGACCAAGACACTGACCGCGAATTATTTCTCGACGCGCAAGTCTCCCATCTGGACGGGGCTGATGAAGCCCTGGATCGATGAGGTCGAGAAGGCTTCCAACGGCACCCTCAAGATATTCGTGCCGACGGCAAGTTTGGCGCCGGCGCCCCGGCAATGGGATATCGTCGCCAAGGGTTCCGCCGACATTGCGGTCACGCCGAACACCTTCAAGCGGAATATCCTGCACCTGACGCCGATTGCCGAACTGCCGTTCGTGATCTTCGGCTCGCAGGCGTCCACCGTCGCGGTGACCCGGACACACCACAAACATTTCGCGAAGGCCAAGGAATACGACAGCAACGGCATGCATTTGCTGATGCCCTATGCGCTTGCCGGCCATGTGCTGCATAGCTTGAAGGGGCCGCTGACAAGCATTTCCTCGTTCAAGGGCATGAAGATGCAGGGCGATCCGGGCCGCCCGAAATTCACCCTCGACGCATTGGGGGCGACCGCCGTCGTCGCGCCCGGCATCAAAATCTTCGAAATGATGTCCAAGGGAATTGTCGACGGCGCCATGTATCCGAACGCGACGACCTTCGTGTTCAGGGCCGGCCGTTACGTGAAGCACGTGACCGAGGTGCCCGGCAAACTCGGCAACATTTCCTGGTCGTTCATCATGAACAAGAAGGTGTACGACGGCCTGTCCGGGGAGCATCGCCGGATCATCGATGCGGCATCCGCGGAGAAAATGGCCTTCCGGTATGGCGGTCAGCAGGACAAGCAGGAAGCGTTCGCCCGCCAGGATCACATGAAGGGCGGGACGAAATACCACACGGCAAGTCCCGAGTTGGTCGCGGAAATGCAAAAGCGGCTTGCATTCATCACCGATGAATGGGTCGAACGCGCCAACAAGCGGGGTGTCGATGGAGCGGCTGCCCTCAAATATTTCAAGGAACAGGCAAAAGCCGTCGCCAAGATGTAGCCGGCGCCCGTTCGATACAATTTACGTCAACCTTCCCCGATATCGCGTACACTGCAAGGTGGGCGATATCGGGGATTTATTTTGAGGCTCTGTGAGAATTAGGGGCAAGCCATGAGCGACAGCGGAGAAATGCCGGGCGGCGGCGTGAACCGGCCGCCGGGCGGCCGCAACTTCCTGACCACGTTGCTGACGTTCCTCTCGGCCTTGCTGTTGTTCTCCATGATGGCGCTCACCTTTGCCGATGTGGTGGCACGATATTTCCTCAACGCGCCGATCTACGGCGCGTCCGAGATTATCGCGTTCATGCTGGGCCTGACCATATTCACGGCCTTTCCCCTGGTGACCAAGGACCGGGTCCATATCACCGTCGGCATGTTCGACAATTTCTACAAGGGACCGGTTCGATTTGTCCAAAGGCTCGCGGTGCTGATTGGAACAATTATCTTTCTCGGTCTCGTCGGCCTCCTGCTGTGGGACCAGGGCTACGGCATGTACGAGGCCCAGTACCTGTCCCACTATCTGGACGTGCCGCAGGCGCCGGTCGTACTGGCGCTGGCGGGGTTGACCGGAATCGCGATCCTGCTCTTTGTCGGCGTGATCTGGCGCTACATCAGGGCCGGCGGCGATCCGGAAGACGAAACCAACACGGAAAGCCTGGTCTGAACCCGCGGCCGGCGCAGGCGCCGGGAGGGAGCACCTTTGGAAATAGCGCTCATCGGCATCGCCGTGATTCTGGTTCTCCTCATCCTGGGCTACCCGCTGGGCATGACCCTGATGATCGTCGGTCTTTTCGGGATCGCCATCGTCCACCCGAACGGCATTACGGCGGCCATGAATATCGCCGGGCAGCAGATTATCGACCTGGGGCTCAACTTCTCGTTTTCCGTTCTGCCGCTGTTCATATTGATGGGCGTGTTCGTTTCCCGCGCGGCGCTGTCCGACGATCTGTACGAAGCCTCCTTCCGCTGGCTCGGCCATTTTCGGGGGGGACTTGCCATGGCCACCGTTGCGGCGTGCGGCGGGTTCGCCGCCGTTTCCGGTTCCTCCGCCGCCACCGCCGCCACCATGGCGAAAGTCGCGATCCCGTCCATGCGCAAATACGGCTACGCGGATTCGATCTCGTCGGGAACCGTGGCGGCCGGCGGCACCATGGGCATCCTCATCCCCCCATCCGGCGCCTTGATCATCTACGGCCTGCTGACCGAAGAGGACATCGCCAAATTGTTCATGGCCGGTGTCGTCCCGGGGCTGCTTACGGTGAGCGCCTATATCGGCGTCATTCTGCTGATCACGACGTTCTGGCCGCATCTCGGCCCGCGGGCGGAAAGGTCCGGTTGGCGTGAACGCCTGTCCTCTCTCTACAGGGTATGGGGCGTCCTGTTCCTGTTTCTCCTGATCATGGGCGGAATCTTTTTCGGCGTGTTCACGTCGACCGAGGCGGGCGGCATCGGCGCGGCGGGCGCCTTGGTCTTCGCCATCGTCCGCAAGAAAATGTCGTGGCGCATCCTGTACGAGTCGCTGGTCGAAGGGGCGCGCACCACGACGATCATCTTCACCGTCGCCTTCGGCACCCTGATTCTCAATCAGTTCGTAAACCTGTCCGGCCTGCCGGAAGCGGTCCTCGGCTTCATCGACAGCCTGAACGCGACCCCGATCCAGGTCATATTCGTCATCATCGGCTTCTACGTCATTCTGGGAATGTTCATCGAAGGAATCGCGATGATCTTCCTGACGGTACCCATATTCGTCCCGGTCATATCGGCGTTGGATTTCGGATTTCACGATGTGCTGATCTGGTGGGGCATCGTGCTGGTGATGGTGGTCGAAATGAGCCTGATCACCCCGCCCATCGGGCTGAACGTATTCATCCTGAAATCGATGCTCCCCGAGGTTCCCCTATCGTCCATTTTCAAGGGAATCGGGCCCTTCTTCGCCGCGGATATCGTGCGCGTGGCGATCGTTATCTTCTTTCCCGCGGTTGCCCTGTGGCTGCCGAATTTGATGTTCAATTAGCTCTGGAGGTGGACAGGCTCCCTGCGGGGCATCCAGGATATTCACCACGGAGACACAGAGTTCACTGAGGAGGAATGGTTAACTCCTCCTATCTCACTGTCTCATTGTCTCTCTGGTTCAAGAATTGGAAAGGTGGATTACCCGGTCAAGCCGGGTAATGACGAGTGGATATACGGCACAACCCGGGCCGTCATGCCCGTGCTCGACACGGGCATCCACGAAATTCACCACCGAGGACACGGAGTATCTGCACTCGAATCCGCTCCGTGATCTCGGTGTGCTCTGTGGTAAATTTGCACCCTCTCCCCCCGAAGCCGGGTGAGGGACTGGCATCGGGCGGCCGATCGCACACATTGATAAGGAGCATGGTTCGCAGGCTTCGCCGCAGGGGTTCCCCCATGGTTTCCGGTGGCCGAAAAGCACGGAATTGGAATTTAACCAAGTCATCAAATGTCCATAAATGACCATAAATGCCTATACCGGCGCACGCGATCGGGCCGGATTCGCAATTTTCGTTGGAAATATATTCCAAGTCCGGCGATGACGGATCGTGCGCCCGGCGGACGGGGACGGTTGGCGGTTCCGGCGGTGTCGTTCTCCCTTCTGGTCATCGCAATTCTGACAGCCGTCCATGCCGCGGCCGGCCCGCTGGCCGCCGGCGAGATCGAGCTCGGCCCCCGGCCCTATTTCCTCATCGACCGGATGCGCGACGGCCCCCTCAAGACCAGGCTGATGTCCTGCTCGGACCGGCCGATGGAGCGGAAACTGTTCTCCATCGGCCACCGCGGGGCGCCGCTGCAATTTCCCGAACACACGGTGGAGTCGAACCGGGCGGCCGCCCGCATGGGCGCCGGCATTCTCGAATGCGACGTGACGTTCACCAAGGACAAGGAACTGGTCTGCCGCCACGCCCAGAACGACCTCCATGACACCACCAATATCCTGGCGACGCCGCTGGCGGCGAAATGCACCCGGGGATTCACCCCCGCCGGGGGCGGCAGGGAGGCGTCGGCCGAGTGCCGGACGAGCGACCTCACGCTGGCGGAATTCAAGAGCCTCGAGGGCAAGATGGATGCGGCCCGCCGCAATGCCGCCACCGTCGATGAGTACATGGACGGCACGGCCGGCTGGCGCACGGACCTCTACGCCGCCGCCGGCGGCACCCTGATGACCCACGCCGAGTCCATCCGCCTGTTCCGGAGCCTCGGCGCGAAGTTCACGCCCGAGCTCAAATCTCCCGCCGTGGACATGCCCTTCGACGGCTTCTCCCGGGAAGACTACGCCCAGAAGCTGATCGACGAGTACAAGGCCGCCGGGGTGCCGCCCGGCGACGTGTGGCCCCAGAGCTTCAACCTCGCCGACGTCAAATACTGGATCGACAACGAACCGGCTTTCGGCCGTCAGGCGGTCTATCTCGATGGACGCTACGACGCGGGCGGATTCGATCCGCTGAAGCCGGAGACCTACCGGCCGGCCATGGCCGAGCTCAAGAAAATGGGGGTCAACTACATCG